>CAYZYE010000205.1:0-6973 GCA_964481205.1 uncultured Anaerolineae bacterium
GGAGCAGCTGCTCCACCCGCCCACGAGGGGCTATGCTACGAACGCCCCAATAATTTAGATGCGATTGCCCTGGGTTGTATTTCAATTTGGTGGTCAGGTGGGGATTCCGCCGCCACGGTCTGTCCAATCCGCAGCCTCGGAATCACTATTCCGAGGCCCGGTTTCGCCCCAAAAGTGAAATATACCCGGTGCTGCTCGATGCGCCGATCAGGCTCAGGATCAGCCCCATGGCCGGTGTGCGAAAGCGTTCGTAGGCGATGGGGCCGGGCAGCAGGAGGAGGCCGGCGGCGATCAGCCACAGGGTCGCGGCCGCCTGGCGACGGTGGCCCAGTTTCCATATTCCCCGCAGCATCAGCCCAAGCCCCAGGATTTGCCCGGCAAACGTTCCCCACCAAACGATGCGCTGCAATGCGTCGAGTTTTTGCCAGCGATCCTGGACGATGACCTGACCGGCCTCGATCCAGTGACCGCCGCTGATCCAGCGAATGAAGTGAATTGGCGCGTCATCCAGGACATCGGCCGGCCAGACCCGACCGGCAAAACGCTGGTAGCATATTTTATAGGTTTGTGGCTCCAGGTAGCGCAGCATGCCTTGCAGGTGACTGGTGATCCACGCGACCGGGTGGGCGCGCAGCGTTTCGCGCGCGACGAGATAGAGTTGATGGTTTTGGCGATCTCGTTCGGGCGCGGTCAGGTCGGGCCACGCTTTGCCCCAGCCGTATTGAGCCGCGGCCCGCGATACCAGCTCGAGGAAACGCCCTTCCCACTCGTCGCTCCACGGCGCGGGGTAGCGCATTTGCGCCTGGAGCATTGCCGCCGGCGCGCTCACGCGGCTGACGTTGCCCTCGAAGGCGGTGGACAGAAACCAACGTCCAAATACAATGCGGTTGCGGATGAGCCACGGCGAGAGGGTGATGGCCACGATCATTGACCACAGGCCCACGTGCGCGAGCAGCCGTCGTTTGTCCGGCCAATGCCGCCATACCAGGATCGCCGCCAGGATCAGGGGGACCAGGAGGGCGTTGGGTTTGCACAGGATCGACAGGGCGGCCAGCAAGGCGGCGGTCAGGAACGCGCCTCGTGGTGCGCAACGCGCGTTTTGAATATATTGAACGAAAAAGAGGATACACGCCGTTAAAAGAAACGTCAGCACCGTCTCGGTCAACAGATCGTTGGTGTAACGCACCTGGGTTGGGTTGAGCGCGTAAAGCAGCGCGGCGATGCGGCCGGCCCGTTTGTTGGCGCATTGCGCCGCCAGATGGTAGGTCAACAGCGCCGTGATGCTGTCCAACACTGCCTGCGCCAGCGAGGCGGCGCGCGGCCCGGCGCCGAGCGTGCGGCGGATGAGCAGCAAAAAGAGGGGATAGAGCGGCGTGCGCACGCTGTCGGGTTGGAAAGGAGGGGCGCGGTCGAGCGAGAACCCGTTTCCCAGGGCCAGGTTGAGGGCCAGCCGGTGGTAGCCCCAGGCGTCGATGCTGGCGGTCGCGGACGCAGGCGGCGTCGAGGCGATGTAGAGCAGGCGCGCGCTCAGGGCAAGCAAGAAAATGACCGCGATCCGGCCATCCGGCGGCACACGTTTGCGCATGCATTCAGACCGGTGTCATGTCGAGCCAGTTTTCGCCGATCTCGACATCGACCTGAAGCGGCACGCAGAGCGGGTAGGCGGTTTCCATCACCCGGCGGGTCAGGGCGCAAACCGCGTCCAGTTCTGTTTTGGGAACCTGGAGCACCACTTCGTCATGTACCTGGAGGGCCATTTGCGCGCGGAAATCGTTTTCCTTGAGCGCCCGGTCGAGGTTGATCATTGCGATCTTGAGTATGTCGGCGGCGGCGCCCTGGATGGGGGCATTGATCGCCTGGCGTTCGGCGGCGGCGCGCGCGCCGGCATAGGTGTGTTTGCTGGGGGTGTGCTCGTGCAGTTCGGGAAAGTAGCGCCGCCGGCCAAGCAGCGTCTCGACATAACCCTGCTCGTAGGCCAGCCGGCGCGTGTCGTCGAGCCATTTTTTGACCCCCGGATAACGCTCGAAATAGGTTTTGATAAACCGTTCGGCCTCGTCAAAATAGAGTTCGGTCTGCCGCGAGAGGCCGTAGGCGCTTTGCCCGTAAATCAGCCCGAAATTGACCGTCTTGGCGATGCGGCGCTGTTCTTTGCTCACCTGATCGATGGGGATGCCATAGACCGCCGCCGCCGTGCGCGCATGCACGTCTTGCCCGCGATGGAAAGCGTCGAGTAGTTCCGGGTCTTGCGAGACGTGCGCCAGGACGCGCAGTTCGACCTGGGAATAGTCGGCGGCGAGCAGCACCCAACCCTTTTCGGCGACAAAGCCGCGCCGGATTTTGCGTCCCATCTCGGTGCGGATGGGAATGTTTTGCAAATTTGGATCGCTGGACGAGAGCCGGCCGGTGATCGCGCCGGTTTGGTGATAAGAGGTGTGGACGCGCCCGGTTTTCGGGTTGACCAATTTGGGCAGTGTGTCCACATAAGTCGATTTGAGTTTGGCAATTTGGCGATGTTCTAGAATCAAGGGGACAATTTCGTGTTTGTCTTTGAGCATTTCCAGGACTTGGGCCGCCGTCGAGTAGCCGTGTACGGTTTTGCGAATGCCCTGTCTGGGCAGCCCAAGTTCTTCAAACAACACCTGGCTCAGTTGTTTGGTCGAGTTGATGTTGAAGGGGTGTTGGGCCAGTTGGTGGATTTGCTTTTCCAGTTTTTCCTTTTCGACGGCCAGTTGCCGGGACATTTGCCGCATAAAGTCAACGTCGAGTTTGACGCCGGTCATTTCCATTTGGGTCAGGATTGGGATCATTGGCATTTCGATTTCGGTGAACAATTTCCATTGTTCTTTTTCGTGCAGCTCGGCGGTTAGCGGGGCGACGAGCCGAAAGGTCATGTCGGCGTCGGCGCAGGCATAGGGCGCGGCGTCGGCAACCGGCACCTGGTCAAAGGTGATCTGGGCCTTGCCTTTGCCGATCAGGTCGGTGATCGGTGTCATTTCGATGCCCAGGCGTTCGCGCGTCATCGCTTTGAGACCCAGCGCGCGGCTGCCGGGCGCGAGCAGCCAGCCGGCGATCATTGTGTCGAAGGCGAGTCCGGCAATCTGGATATGCACAGTTTGGGACAGCACAGCGATGTCATAGCTGGCGTTATGTCCATATTTGGCGATGTCGGGGTTTTCAAAGATCGGTTTGATCTGGGCGATCACGAGATCGAGTGGCAGCTGCGTCTCGTCTGGCGTAGAGGGCGGTGCAGAGGAGGCAAACAGCGGCAGTGTTTCCTGGTTGGTCGCGTCGCCGGTCGTCGACCGGGCGCGCCCGTGCCCAACCGGCACATACCAGGCCCGCCCCGGCTCGACGGCGACGGAAAAGCCCACCAGATCGGCGGCCATAGGGCGGGTCGATGTCGTTTCCGTGTCAAAGGCAATTGCCGGCGCCGCTTGCAGGGCAGCGAGCATGCGGTGCAGTTTTGCTTCCGTATCGACGGTGATATAGTGCGTTTCGATGGCCGGCTGCGCCGCCGCGCTTTCGATCCTGGCTTCGCCGAATCCCATCCCGGCGGGGATGCGGTTGAGCAAGGCGTGAAATTCGAGTTCGGCAAAGACCTCGGCGACGGCGGCTTTGTCAAAGTTGCCGGCCTGGGCCTGCTCCCAATCGAGCTGCACCGGTGTGTCGCAGCGGATGGTGACCAGGTCTTTGTAAAGCATCGCTTCTTGTCGATGCCCCTGGAGGGCGTTGCGCGAGCGTTTGCCGGTGATCTCGTCCAAATGATCGTAAATGTTTTCGATGGCGTTGTATTGTGTGAGCAGGGACGTGGCTGTTTTTGGGCCGATGCCCCTGACGCCGGGGATGTTGTCCGAGCTGTCGCCGGTCAACGCTTTGAGGTCGATGAGCTGCCCGGCCGACAGTCCATTGTACCGTTCGGCCAGTTCGGGCGGGCCGTACAGTTTTTCGGCGCCGGCGCGTCCTCGTGAGAGCAGGACGCGCGTGTGCGCGTCGACCAGCTGCAAGATGTCGCTGTCGCCGGTGAGGATGACGCTGTCGATCTCGCGCGCGGCGGCCTGGCGGCTGATCGTCCCCAATACATCGTCGGCTTCAAAACCGGCGCAGGTTACGATGGGGATGTTGAACGCTTGCAGGACTTGTTTGATCCGTTCGACCTGGTTGTGCAGTTCGTCCGGCGCTTTGGCGCGTTGCGCCTTGTACGCGGGAAATTTTTCGTGGCGGAACGTCTTGCCGACGTCAAAGGCTACGGCAATGTAATCGGGGCGTTCCTGGTTCCATATCTGGAACAATTTGCTGACAAAGACAAAGACGGCATTGGTCCACTCTCCGCCAGAGGTGGTCATTACATTGCCGCTGTGGGCCGTGGCGTAAAAGGCCCGAAAAGCCAGCGCATGTCCGTCGATAAGCAATAGTTTGGGCATCACGGCCTCCTTGGGGCGATCCCGGCCAGCCGGGTTGATGGTGGCTTGATTGTACTCGAAACGGGACGGTCGCGCAAGCGGCTTCGGAATGGGGATTCCGAGGTTGCGAATTGGACGGACCTCAAACCGCAGAGAGCGCCGAGATCGCAGAGAAAGTTATTTGGGTGTGTTTCAAATGGGTTGGGTGTTTGTACCATTGCTCCCGCCGGATCGCCAGATCCGGTGGGTGAACAAGCCGAATACGACCGGGTTTGCCGTTTCAGGCCTGGATTTGGCAATCCAGGCCGAGCGCAAAGCGAGCGCCGGTACGTTTTTGTGCGCTTGTTGACCTTTGAACCGCCGTTTTGGCGTCCAGCGAGTCAAGATGCGATTGCTCTGCCAAACGCGGCGGTTGACAGTGCATGGACTCTGGGTTACAATAGATGACATTCACTTGACCAGGTCTTTGCCCCAGTGCCGGGAGGTTGTTTTGCATAAAAAGTGGCAGGTTGCTCCTCGCGTTCCTCATTCGCAGCTCGATCGTTTTCCTGCTTGTTCTCCGCTGTTGGTTCAAATTTTGTACAATCGCGGCTTGAGCGATCCTCAAGAGGTCGATGATTTTTTGGCCGGGCGGTGGGTCGATGTCGATCCGTTTCAGATCAAGGATATGCCCCGCGCAGTCGATGTCTTGATTCGCGCCGTCAAGCGCAAAGAGCCGATCGTTGTCTATGGCGATTTTGACGCCGATGGCGTGACCGCGACGGCGTTGTTGGTTCAGACGCTCACCGGGCTTGGCGCCGACGTGCGGGCGTACATTCCCAGCCGGGTCGATGAAGGGTACGGGTTGAACCTGGACGCGCTGCGCAAGTTGTACGGTCAGGGGGCGCGTCTGGTGGTCACGGTCGATTGCGGCATCCGTGCGGTGCAAGAGATCGAGCAGGCGCGCAGGGGTTTAGAGTTTATCATCACCGATCACCACTCGGTGGGGCCAGAGATGCCTTTTGCTTCGGCGGTGCTCAACCCCAGGCGCCCGGACTGTCCCTATCCGTTCAAAGAGTTGGCCGGCGTGGGCGTGGCTTTCAAACTGGCGCAGGCGCTCATCCAAGAGGCTCAGGCGGCGCGGATGCCGGTTCATCTGGAGACCGGCGCGCTGCTTGATTTGGTGGCGCTGGGCACGGTGGCCGATATGGTGCCGTTGTTGGGCGAGAATCGCTACCTGGTGCAGCAAGGGTTGGCGGTGATCAATGCCGCGCAGCGCCAGGGTCTCGATGCGCTGATGCGCGTCGCGCGGGTGCGTCCCGGCGATGTATCGGCTTCGACGATCGGCTTTACCCTGGGGCCGCGCCTCAATGCCGCCGGCCGGGTGGGCAATGCGCTTTCCAGCTATCAACTGCTTGTCACCGGCGATCCGGCCCAGGCGCAAAAATTGGCCGGGCAGTTGGATGAGCAAAATCGTCTGCGGCAGCAAATGACTTTGGAGGCGTATGAGCTGGCGCAAGAGTTGGTCTTGTCCAACGGCGACGATGCGCCAATTTTGTACGCAGCAGAACGTTCTTTTATGTCCGGCATTGTCGGGCTGGTGGCGGGGCGGCTCACCGAGGCTTATTATCGACCGGCGGTTGTGGTTGAAAAGGACGATCTGGTGAGCAAGGGTTCGTGCCGCAGCATTCCAGAATTTCACATCACTCACGCGCTGGACGAGTGCCGCGATTTGTTGGTGCGTTACGGCGGGCATGCCGCCGCCGCCGGCTTTACCGTCCTCAACGAAAACCTGGACGAGTTGATGCGTCGCCTGGTTGACATTGCGCGGCGCGAGTTGCAGGGCTGTGAGCTGACGCCAACGTTGAATGTCGACCTCGGGGTGCCGCTGTCGGAGATGAATTGGGCGACCTGGGAATGGCTGAACAAGCTGGAGCCATGTGGTTACGCCAATCCGGTGCCGCTTTTTTTGAGCCGCAATGTCCAGGTGTTGGATGCGCGGACGGTGGGAAACCAGGGGCGGCATCTCAAGCTCACGCTGGGCGAAAACGGCGTGCAGTACAAGGCCATCGCTTTTCGGTTGGGCGAGCGGCTCGCCAATTTGGGCAAAAAGGTCGATGTGGTGTATGCGCTTGAGGTCAACGAGTGGCATGGCGAGCGGCAGTTGCAGTTGAATGTCCAGGACATCAGGCCGGCCGAGGGGGACGCGCAAGGAGTTTCGGAGGGCGCCGGGAAACAAGAGAGCGACCGCCAGGGATGACTCGGAAAGTCAATCCGCGAACGCCGAGAGTAGTTTGATTTTGCGCTGGCCACAGTCAAATGTGTAGGGTGGCTAGTTTGTGATTTTCTTCGCGCCGACGATCTCTGTCGGCGCGTTTCTTTTTGCCGCAGCAGCATTTTGTCGAAAAATAATGTTTTCAAGTCCAGGTCGCAGAGCGCCGAGATCGCAAAGAAAACATCGAGTAGCATTTGCGGTTAGTCTCTTTTTCAGCGGTTTCTTGGAAATACACCCACGCTGGTGGTGAGGTTGGCGGATCGACGGAGGTTGGTGTACAATTGACCAGGGGAGAAAAAGATACAGTATGTTAGAGAAA
>CAYZYE010000206.1:0-6854 GCA_964481205.1 uncultured Anaerolineae bacterium
CAACCCCGGCCCATTTGCCAACCTGCGAGATTTACAGTACCATACACATCTCAATTCATCTCGCCAGCTACCAGGAGCGGACAATGTCTTATCAAAACGGATGGGCGGCGATGAACCTGGACATGCCCAGGCGCATTCCCCGCACCGAATATTCAGCTGAAAGCCACTGGCCGCTGGTCCGGGCCGTCACCGGCATCGAGGTGAGCATCAACAGCCCAAAAGAGATCAAGCGCCAGGCGGGCCAGGCGTTCAAAAAAGAGTGGGATTACTCGTTCTTTTGGAGCACGCTGATCGGCAGCAACGAGTTCGGCGCGACGCGCAGCGACATGGGGCACGCCGAATATGCCGCCGGCGGCGTGGATCGACGCGACACGGTATACAACCTTTATGACGACCCCGAAGAGGTGCTCAATTTCGATCCCTGGGAAAAACTGGGCGAAAAAGACCACAAGGAACTGATCGCGCGCTTTGAGGCCCATTATCGAGCCAACTGCGCGGCCAACCCCGACGGCGTCAACATGACCGGCACCTATGTAACGCTCATTTCCGGCCTGATCGACCTCTTTGGCTGGGACATGCTCCTACTCGCCGCGGGCACGGATCAACAACGGTTCGGCGATCTGACCAACCGCTATGCCTCGTGGATGCAGCAGTACTATGACGCGCTGGCCGAAGCAGATGTGCCGGTGATCATGATGCACGACGATATGGTCTGGTCGTCCGGCGCGATCTTGCGCCCGGCCTGGTACCGCAAATACGTTTTTCCCAACTATCAAAGATATATCGCTCCGGTGATCGCCGGCGGCGCCAAAGTCGTGTTTTGCTCCGACGGCAACTTTACCGAGTTTGTCGATGACATTGCCGCTTGCGGCGTACATGGCTTTGTCTTTGAACCGATGACCAGCCTGGAATACATTGTCCAACAATACGGCCAAACGCATGTCATCGTTGGCAATGCCGACACGCGGATTTTGCTCAACGGCACTCGCGCCGACATCCGTGCCGAAGTAGAACGCTGCATGTCACTTGGCAAAAATTGCCCCGGCTTTTTCATGGCCGTTGGCAACCACATCCCACCCAACACACCGGTCGAAAACGCGCTGTATTATAATCAAATTTATCAAGAACTGTGCCGGCGGTAGACAACTCGCACACCGGCGCAGAAAAAACGACAGCCGCCCTTGTCAAAAGGGCCAATATCACTATAATGTATCGGCTGACCGCCCGCCAGTCCTATCACTGTCATCGCACACGCAACGACAATTGGAAAATTTGAAAATGACCGATTTGACAAGCGAATCACTTGCTCAAGAGAATGAGGCCAAAGAGTTACAAGCCCAATATGATCGAGGCAACCAGATACCGACTTTTTTCGGCAAGCCTATGCTGCGAGGCACATTTCACGAAATCGATCCTCATTCGATAAATATAGAGAAACCTATGTTATTCTACAGCCATCCAGATGGGGAAATTTGGATCGGGGATGCGATCGCCTGGCTGCGATCATTAAAAGACGAATCAGTCGACTTGATCTTTGCCGATCCGCCTTACAACATCAGAAAGGCAGAATGGGACGCTTTTGAATCACAACAAGCATACATCGAGTGGTCTTTGCGCTGGATCAAAGAAGCAGCCCGCATCTTGAAATCATCGGGAACGCTCTATATTTGTGGGTTTTCGGAAATCATCGCAGACATCAAGCATCCGGCAATGCAATACTTTGCCGGATGTCGCTGGCTGATCTGGCACTATAAGAACAAAGGCAACCTGGGACGCGATTGGGGACGCTCGCACGAAAGCATCTTGCACTTTAGAAAAAGTCGGACCTTTACAATGAACATTGACGCCGTGAGAATTCCCTATGGCAAACATACCTTGAGATACCCAGAACATCCACAGGCAGAAACCAGTCAATACGGAAGTAAAAAGGAGCACATTTGGTGTCCCCATCCTGGAGGGGCAAAACCGCGAGACGTGCTTGAAATACCAACAACTTGCAACGGAATGAATGAAAAAACACCGCACCCGACTCAAAAACCAGAAGAACTGTTACGCAAAGCGATCCTGGCTTCTTCAAACCCCGACGATCTGGTCATCGATCCATTCTTGGGCTCCGGAACAACAGCGGTCGTTGCAGAGCAACTGGGTCGTAAATGGCAAGGATGCGACATATCTTTGGAATACTGCCGGTGGGCCGCCCAAAGAATTGAACTGGTGCCCAACTGGTCCGTAGAAAAGTGGAGCGCCTTTGACCGCGAAAATGCACTCAGGAGACGTTCGATCCGATGACAATGTTGACTCTGAATGATCTACAAGCGAGCCTCCAAGATAAAACCGCTTTCGACAAACTGGAAGACTATTTTGCCCTCTGCTATGCTTTCCTGAATTACCTGGAAAACACACGGCCAACTCGCATCGTATCGCCTGGCAAAAGCAACTATATCTTTTATCAATACGGACAAGCATACGAGTACAAAATCACACGCCCATTGAACTCGACTTTGTTCTTTACCTCCGCAGACACTTTCAAAATCTCCTTTGAGCGATTTGGCGCATTTTTGGGTGACTTGAAAAGATATCGAGACGCTGCTATCGATCACAAAGCTGTACAAAGCTATTTGGAGACCAATCAAGTCAATCGCGTTATCTATACCATCCAGCAAAGCGTCGGCAGTATCTCGGATTCTTTTGAGAATCCTAACCAGGCCCGAAAACGAGTGGGACAACTCTACGAAAACCTGGTGAGACTGGTCATTCGCCAGGTTGGACTGGAATGCGAATCTCGCACGATTAGGATTCCTATCCCTGGACATCCCGAATGTATCATGTCTTACGAATTGGATCTGGTTTTTTCCCTCAACAAAGCTGTCATTGCATCAGAAACCAAATTCATACACCCCTCAGAAATAATCGGCTCGGTCAAGACGACAAGCAAGGATCGGATCGATAAAATCTTTCTGGACAAGTACATGCTCACCCAACTCTTGGGCAGAAACATCCCCGTCATTGCCATTTTTCTGCACGACGTTCAAAGAGCACGCAAAGGCAATAACATTTTTGGAGTCAGTTCGACGTTCAAGCGCAACCATTTCCTGGGATACACGATCGCGCTGAACAGATTGGACGGAGTTTATTATGTCGATCCTCAACCGGCAATGGTCCAGGACAAACACTTGAGCCAAGAAATACAGAGCTTTGAGCGGTTTTTGACAACAGACCTGTGGACGTTATCAAGCGCCAGACAAGCCACCACACCATCAAATCACATCATCTGAACGAAAATACTGATTGGAAATAAACCCGAATGGAACATATTCATTGTAACCTGTGCGGCGCCGACGACGCCGCCGTCCGTTTTGCCAGCACCATGCCAATTGAAAAAGTAAACGGGCATCCGGCCAACCCCGAACACTTTTACTGCACCACATTGAGCTACGGCCAACATTACCGCATCGTCGAATGCCGGCAGTGCGGCCTGGTCTACACCGACCCGCGCCGCAATCCCGCCGAGATGATGAACGACTATAAAGCCGTCGTCGACACCCGTTATCTCCAGGAACGGCAGGGGCGCATCCTGACCTTTGGCCGCAACATCCGCCCGCTGGAAGAAATGATCCCGGAGCGCAACGGCCACCGCCTGCTCGACGTTGGCGCGCACGTCGGCGTGTTTGTCCAAGTCGCACAGAAAAGAGGGTGGGACGCCTGGGGACTGGAACCGTCCAGGTGGGCCGTCGATGTGGGGCGTAAAAAAGGACTCAACATCATCCAGGGCACGCTGCTCGAGGCCGAGTTTGCCCCAGAGTCTTTTGATGTGATCACAATGTGGGACGTCGTCGAGCACCTGTATGACCCCATGGCCGACATCCACGAAGCGGCGCGCATCCTCAAACCGGGCGGCGTCTTTTGCGCGCACACCATGAACCTCGACAGCCCCTTTGCGCGCCTGATGGGCAAGCACTGGCCGTGGCTGGTCGAAATGCACCTCTACTTTTTCACACCGCAAACACTCGGCGCCATGGTCGAAAAAGCGGGGCTAGAGGTCGAATCGTGGAAAACACAAGGCCGGTACCTGCACCTGGGCTATTTGCTCTCGCGCCTGTCGGGATGGGCGCCGTGGTTGGGACAGTGGGCCGAAAAACTGGCGCGAATGCTCCACATCGATCGCTGGGTCGTGCCGGTCAATTTTGGCGACTTGTTCACGCTCTATGCGAGAAAACCCAAAACATAGACCACGCCTTTTAGCTTACCGCTTCATCGACCATCGCCAAATAGTTTTCCACCGGCACATAACTCGGAATCGAGTTGCCCGACCCGATCGCATAGCGCCCCCGTTCGCCGCACGTTTCGATCAAAAAGCGCGTCTTTTGCCGCACCTCATCCGGCGTGGCCGCCCCCAAGATGTTCAAATCCAACCCCCCCAGCACCGCGACCCGGTCGCCATATCGAGCCTGAAAATCCTGCACCGCCAGGATAGCATCCTCGTATGAATGCTTGCCGTCAATGCCGACGTCCTCGATCAGATCGTCCATGATCGCGACAACGTTGCCACACGAGTGCAAAAAATAGGGCACGCCGCGATCGTGCGCCATCTCGGCAAAGCGCTTGTGCCACGGCAGGACAAATGTCCGCAGCACCTCTGGCGACACCAACGTGCTGGTGCGAAAGCCCATATCATCGCCCTGAAACAAGGCGATCACGCGATCCAGGTCGCACAGATGGCGATAAAAAGCCGCCATCAATCCGCCCACCTTGTCTGCCACCGCCTGCACCAAATCGGGCGCATCGTACAAAGCCAGCCCCAACCCTTCCAACGACATGATATGCGACATGTGCTCGAACGGCCCGCCGCCGTGGCAAGTCATCAACCCCATCCCATCGGGCAAATGATCATTGACGTACTCAAAGGCGAAAAAATCCATCTCGTCGACCTTGGGCCAGGGATAACGCTCAAAATCCGCCCAACTCGAAATCGTGCCGTGCCGGTGATCGACCCAACCGCGCTGCTTGCCCGAACCAGGCGCCGGGTCAGGGGCAAAAAGCTGGTTTTCGGCAAAACCCAACCCTTGCTCGAAACGCACAAAATCATAGCCCATCTGCTGCCAAAAAGCGATGAAATTGTCCAGATACGCCTTGAGCGTTTCGCGATCGCCGCCCCCCTCAACCCACTCGCGCCCCAACAACCCGGTCACGATCGGGCGCATCACCACATCGTCGACCAGGTACTCGACCAGCGGCGGCGGGCCTTGCGCGCGCCCGAGCAAAATATCGACAAAGCGATCCGCATCCGGTCGTGGGTCGATCAAAGGTAAATGACGTAATTCCAGCGACATATTCTCACTCTCCCTTACGCAACGGGTTCCGGCAACACCCGTTCGATCTCGTCCAACCGGTATCCAAACCCCGCCCCGGCGATAGTCGTCAAGTCGACCACGCCGTCCTTGCGCCGGTACAAGCCGGGATGTACGCGCTCTTCGGCCAGCGAGGCATCGGGATAAAACTGCATCGCGTTCGTCTCGACACCCATGATCGTGCCCGCGTGCGCGGCCAACAGAACGTGCGGAATCTGCGCCAGCATCGGGTTGGTCAGGTCTTGCACCATCAACGTCATACCGTGCGCCTTGGCCCAGCACAGACTGAGCAGCGCGCCGCTCTGCGTCTTGCACGTCTTGAGCGCCACGCCCGTCCAGCCCAACTCGCGCCCCAGACGCACCAACTCCCAATCGTGGGCGCTCTCGTCCATAAACAGCGGCTTGCGCGCCGACACGCTGTGTACGTCGATGCGATGCCGTTCCAGATTGTACGGAAACGGCTGCTCGACGTACAAAATCATCCCGTAAATGCGCGGCTGTTCGATCACCAACCGATCTAAAATCTCGTTAACATACGCCGGATCGACAACCGTGCAGTTGAAATCGGCGGTCAGCCAATCGACGCCGCCGGCGATGGCGATCTCGCCGATACGCGCCAGCCGTTCGTAATCCCACCCGGCATCGTTGCCGCGCAACTTGACCTTGAGGCATTTCAGCCCGTCGCGCGCGATCCAGTCGTCCAACAACACCGGATAACCGTCGTCCGGCTCTGCGCCGGTCAACTCGGATCGATCGAGCAAATCCAGCCCGCCGACCAGGTGCCAGGCCGGCAGCCGATCCGGACGCGGAAAAACCAGAAAATCAGCCGGGTAGAGGCCGGCAAAAGACACATCGGAATTTTCCGCCGGCTCGATAAAACAGGACAAATCACGGCTCATAAATTGTTCATTATAGGTCTCGTACACCGGTATGTTGTGCAACATGCCATAGGCGTCGTGCAAGGCAATGTCGAACGCCGCGCAGCAAACCAACGCCGCCAGCCAGGGCATCGGCTCGCTGCGTCGATCGTTGAAACGGGCCAACAAGCCCGGCAGAACTTTTTTCTGCAAGTCGTGCCCCACCTCGATCGGGTGCCCGGTCACGTCGAATTCTGCCCACGCCTCGGCCAACAGCAGGCAAAATTGTTTGAGCGCCGCATGCCGCTCGGCCCAAGCAAGCGCGCTGGGCCACACCCACTGCACGCTGAGCGGCGTCTCGCCCCACCCCTCGGCGCTGCGCCCGCGCGCGTCCCGCACCCGCATCCGCACCCGCGCGCACGTCGCCGAAGTCAACGTCTCGCTCCCAAACTTGAGCGGCACGCGGGTCTCGACGGGCAGAAAATAAAGACCGGCCGAGAATGGACGAACATCTGTGATTTTGGACATAACCACCCCCCGAACCCCTCCTACAAGGCCGCTGAAAAACCCAAGACACCAAACCCTGGATACAAAAGATAGGCGTGTGTTTAATTTGGATGCGTTTCAAACCATTTGCGCCGCCATGAAC
>CAYZYE010000207.1:0-6829 GCA_964481205.1 uncultured Anaerolineae bacterium
CTGCACGCGCCAGAGTGGATACCTGGGCGTTGAGAATCAAAACAGTTTGTACGGCGTTTGTACGTCGGATGTCGCCAGTATTATGCGCGGTCAGATTGGGCCTTATCAAGATGGCGAGATCGATGAATATGCGCGCGGGCAGGTGGGGTGGCGCGACTCGGATGGCGACGGGATTCTCGATCCTGTCGATACCACGCTGAGTGTGAGCGGCGTGGATTACACCATCGATGATAATCAGCCTAATGTGCTGACTTGGGGCGGGCGGGTACGCGATGATCCTTATCCTTCGCCATTGCGTACCAATGTCACCATCAATACGATCAGCCGGGTCCAGTATCGCGTAGACGGCGGCGCATGGATCGATGTGCCGGCCGTGGATGGCGCTTTTGACCGCGCGGTAGAAGACTTTGCTTTCACCACGCCGCCGCTTCCTACCGGGGTGTGGGTTTTTGATCTGCGCGTCATCGATTCGGCGGGTAATGAACTGCTTGAGCCTTTGGCGACGGTTGAGACGGAGGACCCGGTTGATCGGATTTTGGATACGTTCTTGACCTGCGCTAATCCTTCGCAGCACAAGGATTCAGGCGCGGGGTTGACAATGTTGGTATACGAAGGGCGAGCCAGCGCCAGCGTTGCCGCGATCGCCGCTGTGTATTATCGCGTGGATGATGGCGAGTGGCTGCCGGCCACTGCGTTGGATGGGGTTTTTGACAGCGCGGTCGAGACATTTGCGTTTACGATCGACTTGAGCCGCCTGGCATTTGGCGAACATCAGGTTCAGGCCTATTCCGTTGACGCTCAAGGCAATATCGAAACATCGCCTGCTGTGGACTCGTTCTCGGTGGCGCAGCAAACGTTTGTGGTTTTTTTGCCCGCTGTTGTCAAGACCCAATAGTCTTGATTGCTTGCCAGTTCCCCGGTACGTTTCTTTTCCCCCCACGTTCTAACTCGTTTCTGACCATTTTCCTACCACTTTGTTACTTTTTTGGTATATACATAAGAGTAGGCTATGCACAGGTGCATGGCCTATTGTGGCGTTTGTTTGTTGCCGCGCCGATTGTGTTCAAGAGTGGGGAGTGGAGGACGAGATGTCAAAGGGGAAACGCGTTGCCGCGACGTGTGGGGTGGGTTTGGTTTTTGTCCTGGCTATGGCCTTGGCCGTGGCGTTTGATATGACGGCGCGAGTTGTGCGCGCCGACGATCACCCGGATGGCGATACGATCGCCACCATCCAGACCTGGAGCGGCACTTGGGGGCCGGGCACGATCACGGCGGCAACCGATGTGGTCATCGGTTCCGGCGTCGTGATCACCGTTGCGCCCGGCACAACGATTCGAGTGGCGACGACGGATGGCAATGACCAGGGCGTTGACGCCAACCGGGTGGCCATCATTGTGCAAAATGGCGGTGAGTTGCGTGTGATGGGCGCGGTGACCTTTACCTCGCAGGCGGCGACGCCCGCCCCGGCCGATTGGTACGGCATTGTCTTTCAGAATGGCAGCGCCGGTTATCTTGACGCGGCAACGATCGAGTACGCCGTCCACGGCCTGTTTCTCGACACCGCAAATTCGGTCACGGTTTCCCACAGTACTATTCGTTACAATCAACATCGAACCACCGGTAACAGTCAGGATGTTTTCGGCGCTGGCGTGGTGATTTTAAGCGGCAACCACCTCATTGATCATACGGATATTTATGACAATGTGCTTTATGCAACAGGCAACGGCGCCGATGTTTACGGCGCCGGTATCGATCTCCGCGCCGGGAACTCGGAAATTTTGAATTGTCGCATCCATAACAATCGGGCCACGGCGATCCACGGCTACGGCGGCGGCGGCGGCATCTTGATCCGGGGCGGCACTCCGATCATTCGATATTCGGAAATAACAACCAATACACTGGATGCCCGATTTTTGTCGACAAGTACCCCGGGCGCCGGCGCCGGGATTGGCGTTTATGGCGTGTCTCAAGCCGAGATTCGCAACAGCTTGATTGCCGACAATACAAATCTCTCCGGGTATTCATCTGGCGGCGGGATCGGTTTCAGAATGGGCGCCCAAGTTGCGATTATCGATGGCAACATTATCAGCAACAACCGGATCAATGCTCCATCTTGGGGCGAGGGCGGCGGTATCGACGCATGGGATAACAATCCGATGACCGTCTCCAATAACCTGATCATCAATAATGCCGCTACCCTGGGTGGAGGTATTGCCAGTTATAACAACAACGGCATCCTGGTTTTCAACAATACTTTTGTTGGCAACCACGCTTCAGATGGCGGCGCGATCTATCGTCAAAGAGGCCTGTACTATAACAACATTGTTGTTGGCAACACAACGACAAATTCTGGGAGTGGCGCCGTTCATGGATGCAGCAACTCGGTTTGTGGCAACAATGATGTTTGGGGTAACTCGGGCGGTCAGGTCAGCTATAATGGCGCCGGACCGGCCACCGATCTCAATGTCGATCCAATGTTCTTGGGCGTCGGCGATCTGGCAGAACAGTATCACCTTGCCACCTGGTCGCCCTTGATCAACGCCGGCACCAACAGCGGGACGGGTGTGCCCGACCACGACTATGATGGCGAGGCGCGGCCCATTGATGGTGTGTGTGACATTGGTTTTGATGAAGTGGCGCCAATAATTGTAGTGAGTAAAACCGCCGCGCCCGGTTCCGTCGAACCGGGGCAGGTGCTCGAATACACGATCGTCGTTCGTAACCAGGGTTCCGGTGATGCGACCAACCTGGCGATTTCGGATACTTTGCCGGCCAACACAACATATCTGGCCGCAAGTAGCCAAATGACCGTGTCGGTTTTACAGTCAGAGATCTACCGCGACGAGGTGACGAACGTCGCGTACAATGGCAGCAACGGCACGCTCGATTGGAGCGGCCAGTCCTGGGTCGAAATTGGCGAGAACAATGGGCCGGGTGCGGGCAATGTCCGCATCGTGAATGACCTGGGAGACCGCAGCATCCGCATTGCGCGCAATGGATATGGTATCTCTCGTATTGCTGATTTATCCGGTCATACGTCAGCGCGACTGACCTTTGAGTTCCGCCGGGTTGGCTTTGACGGCGACTCGGATTTTGTGCGCGTCGAGGTCTCTGCCGACGGCGGAGCGAGTTGGAGCGAGTTGGATCGGATCGGCGGTCGTGTCGCTGATGGCGTCTACAAGGCTACGAGTTATGACATAAGCGGTTATTTGACCAACAACACCGTCATTCGCTTCCGCGCTGCGGGCCTGGCTGCGAACGATTATTTTTATCTCGACAATGTTCAGATTCAGACTTATGAGGAGCAGCTTGTGACCAGCGCCGGCGGCGCGCCTCCGGCGTTGGCTTCCGGCTTGACGTTGTATGCGGGGCATCAAATGACGCTAACTTGGGCGGTGACGGTTGATTCGACGCCGCTGCCACTGTGCGTCAGCGCTATCGACAATACGGCCGCCGTCGTCGATGATCAGGGTAGCGGTGTCAAGGCGACGGTTCACACACCGATCATTTACGCCTCGACGATCAGCGGTGTGCAAAACACCTCATCTACCTGGTGCCCCGGCACGATCACCGTGACCGGCGATGTGTTGATCGCCTCCGGCGTGGCGATCACTATTTCGCCCGGCACGACGTTCTTGATCGCCGACACCGACGGCCACAACCTCGGCGTCGACGTGGCGCGCATCGAGTTCATCGTCGACAACAATGCCCGGTTTGTATTGGGCGGGCCCAGCACCTTTACCTCTTGGGCGGCCTCGCCTGCTCCGGCGGATTGGCACGGCATCCGTTATCTGAGCGGCAGCGCCGGTTCGGCCGACCAGATCACAGTTGAATACGGTGTGCATGGATTCACGTTAGACACCGCAAATCCAATTACTGTTTCGGGCAGCATCGTCCGTTACAATCGTCACGCGCCCGGCGCTGCCGAGGATGCCGTTGGCGCCGGGGTGTATATTGTGCAAGGCAGCCACCTCATTACGGGCACGCGCATTTATGGCAACGTTGCCCAGGCGGGCAGCGGGCGTCAGGTTCGTGGCGCGGGGGTATATATTGTCAATGGCGGCTCGCGCCTTCTGGATTCTTGGATTTATGAGAACAGCGCTTTGTCCAACAACCGCGAGGTGTATGGCGCGGGGATCGGCATTGCCCAGGGCAGCGCATTGATCCAGAGCTGCCATATTCTGTCGAATACGATTACGGGTGGTTCTGGCGATCACCTGAGAAGCGGCGCGGGGATTAGCGTCATTGGCAACACCACCGTCGAGATTCGCGGCAGCTGGATCGTGGGCAATATCAACAATGTGGTGGGCTATGCCGGCGGCGGCGGGATTGGTCTGAGTACCAATGCCAGAGTGACGATCATTGACGGCAATGTCATCGCCGATAACGA
Source organism: uncultured Anaerolineae bacterium (assembly GCA_964481205.1). Lineage (GTDB taxonomy): Bacteria > Chloroflexota > Anaerolineae > JAFGEY01 > JAFGEY01 > CAYRXM01. The sequence goes on from CAYZYE010000207.1 coordinate 4,391, forward strand.
TGCGATTGGCGTCGGCTGGGGCGAAGGCGGGGCGATCGATACCTGGCAGGACAATGCTGTAGATGTGAGCAACAACTTGATCATCGGCAACCGTTCGTCGCGGATCGGCGGGGCGATGAATATCAATGCCAATGCTGCGGCCGGCAATGTCAATGTGTTCAATAACACGATCGTTGACAACACATCGCGCGAAGGCGGCGGTCTCTATCGCCAGGCCAACAGCAATGTCTGGAACAACATTATCGTCGGCAACCATGCCACCGGTGGCGGTCGAGGCGGCGGCATCTTTGGCAGCACTGGCAGCGTGGGACACAATGATGTATGGAACAATACGCCCAATAATTATAACAACCCCAGCGCCCGGCCGCCGACCGATGTGCAGATCGATCCACGGTTTGTCGGCAGCGGGGATTTGGCCGCGCAATATCACCTGCGCTCCGATTCGTCGTTGATCGACGCGGGCATCAACAGTGGCACTGGTTTGCCAACTGATGACTATGATGGCGACGCGCGGCCGATCTTTTCGACGTGGGATATTGGTTTTGATGAAGTGACCATTGGCGGCGGCGCCGGCCTGGTTACATCGCTCAAACGTCCCGGCGTCTTTGCCGGCGCGGGCGAGGACCTGGATTACACGATTAACGTGGTCAACAATGGTGCGGTTGCCGTCACCGTGGCTTTGACCGACACGCTGCCGGCGAATACTGCGTACAGCGCCGATCCAACCTGCGATCTCGGCGCATGCAGCTATAACGCGGGCGACAATGCCATCGTGTGGAGCGGCAGCATCCCGGCCGGAGGTATGTTGACCCTGGTCTTTCCGGTGACGATCGATGTGCCGCTGGCCGAAGGAACCGCGATTACCAACAGCGCCACGATTTCGACGCCAACCGGGATCAAGACGACCAATGTGGTGACAACCACGGTCTATAATCCGTCCCTTTCGTTGAGCAAAACGCGCTCCGGCGGCGCGGCCGTGGCCGGAAGCCGGTTCGACTATCGGATTGCCGTGTACAATAACAGCGTCTCCGGCCCGGCGACGGGCGTGGTCATCAGCGACACGTTGCCTCCCGAGATACACATTGTGTCGGCCTGGCCCGGCGGCTCGATCAATGCGGCGACCAACACGGTCAACTGGACGGTGAGTTCGGTGCCGCCGGGCAGCTATGCCTGGGTCTATGTCAGAGGTTGGACCTGTGCGACGCGCGTCACCAACCGGGAATACCAGGTCGTTACCAGCACCCAAGAGGTTGTCAGCGGGATGGGGACGGCGTACACGCTCAATTTGGCGCCTCCCGCGCTGGCGGCCTCTTTTGTGCGGCAGCCTTTTGTGACCACGAGCGGCCCGACCGAGATTTTGGTCAATGATACGGTGTATTTTACCGAGACAGCGACTACAAATACAAACGAGTCGGCGATCGTCGCGTGGGACTGGGACTTGGGCGATGGCGCCACTTTTGCCGGGCACGCGATCAGCCATACGTATACTGTGGCCGGTACATTTACCGCTTCGCTAACTATCACCGACAGCTGCGGGTTCAGCGACACCCGCACGGCAACGATCATTGTCCGGGAACCGTCGTTTGAGGTTGCCAAAATGGTGCAGCCCGCCCGCGTGATCCCGGGCGATACGATCACCTGGACGGTTGTTCTGACCAACACCGGCTCCGGCGATGCGACCGGTTTGACCATCTCGGATACCGTGCCGGCGAACACCTCTTTTGTCGCCGGCAGCAGCCGGATGACCTTGCCGGTTTGGGAAACGATCACCTGGCGCGACGAGTTGCAAGCCCGTCGTTACGACGGCAGCGACGGCAGCGTCGATTGGAGCAGCACGCCGTGGGTCGAAGCCAATGACAATGGCACGTCTCAAAGTCCGCTCTCTGGTGAGCTGCGCGTCCTGGCCGATCAAGGCGATTACAGCATCCGTATGCGTAATGCAAATCGCGGCCTCAGCCGCCAACTGAATCTCTCCGGTTATACCGCAGCGACAATGTACCTGGAATATCGCCGCGAGGCATTGGATAATGCTAATGACTATGTGCTTGTCCAGGTTTCCGGCGACGGTGGCGCGTCTTGGGCGACGTTATTGACCATAGCCGGTCCCACCAATGACAGCGTTTATCAGCCGGTTCGTTTGGACCTGACGCCGTATATTGCCGCGAACACGATCATTCGCTTCCGCACGGCCCCCACCCTGGGCGGCGATAATGTGTGGATCGACAATGTTCATATCAAGGCGATGCGCCGCGTGGTGAATACGACCCCGGCCGGGGCGCCGCCAATGTTGGCAAGCGGGTTGACTCTTGGTGCCGGCGAGACGATGACGCTCACCTATCGGGTGGTGGTCGACGCGCTTCCGACGGCGGCGAACTTTATTACCAACACGGTTCAGATTGACAGCGAGCAAGGCGTCGGCGCGACGGCGATGGCGGCGGC
>CAYZYE010000208.1:0-6760 GCA_964481205.1 uncultured Anaerolineae bacterium
TCAACCGCAGAGAGTGCCGAGATCGCCAAGAAAGAAAATATCAAAGGACATCATTGATATTCACAAAATAAGCAATTGGAACAAAAGGAGCAAAAAATGGCCACAAATGCGACATTGAAATGGACAGATGGGTTACAATTCGTGGCGCGCGCGGGCGACGGCCCCGGCGTCATCCTCGACAGCAGCGACGGCGGCAGTGGCATCTCGCCGATGGAGTTGGTGTTGATCGGCATCGGCGGCTGCACGGCGATGGACGTGATCAGCATTTTGAAAAAGAAACGCGCCCACGTCACCGATTTCGAGGTCAACCTCAGCGGCGAGCACGCCGGAGAACACCCCAAACGCTACACCAAAATCCACATCGAATACGTGGTCTATGGCAAAAACATCAAACCCAAAGACGTCGCCCGCGCGATCGAACTTTCGGAAACGCGCTATTGCAGCGCGATCGCATCGGTCAACGCGACTCTGTCCAGTTCATACCGCATCGTCGAAATAAAAGACTGACCCGGCGGATCAAACCACCATCTCGCCAGACTCGAGCATGGCGAGAAAAGGCGAATCCTCGACCTGCAGCGGCAGATCGACACGCCCCCGCTTGCGGCTCGATTCGTATGTGGCAAAAATCAACTCTGTGGCCGGCAACGCCCGCCGCCCCGACAGCACCGGCTCGCGGCCCGTCTTGAGCGCATCGACGAGATCGAACACCCCCAAAACGACATAATTTCCCCCATGCAGCCCCTCGTCGAGATCGACGGCCTGCCAACGCCCCTTTGTTTCCGCGTTGCGATAGCGCACAAACGGGCCGCCCTCGACGCCGACCTCGATCACCCCACCGCTGCCGATCAAGCGATTGGCGCAAATCTCTTCGCGACCGTCGCCGGTCTGGATCAAGCCATAGACGCCATTCTTCCACTTGAACAAACTAAACCCCTGCCCTTCGACCATCACGCCAAAGATCGAATGCCCGCCTCGCGGCTCAACCTGCCCCATCACCCACTCGACGGGCCGCTCATCGTTGTACATCAACATCATATCAAACCAGTGCGTGCCCCAGTCGTACAAATTGGAGGTAAACGCTTCCAACCGCACCAGCGCGCCAATCGCGCCCTCGTCGAGCAGACGCTTGGCCGTGCGAAACGGCTTGCCAAAGCGCCGCTGATGGTTCAAAGTCAGCTGAACGCCCCGCTCCTCGCACACCCGCAGCATCTCTTTGGCCTCACCAAACGTTGGCGCCATCGGCTTTTCCGCATGGACAGCCTTGACGCCGGCCCGCGCCGCGTCGATCACCATCGGCGCGTGCAAGTGCGGCCACACGCACACACTGACAATATCCAGGTTTTCACGCGCCAACATTTCCTTATAATCGAGGTACCCGGCGGGAATATGATGCTCCTTGCAAAACAAGTCCAGGTTTTCCTGCTTGATGTCCGCCGCAGCGACAACCTCGCAATCCGGCGCCGCCTCATAGCCCAGCGCATGCAGGTGTCCCTGACCAAACCCGGTCGATCCGTCTTGGCGGCGACGCAAGCCACAACCAATGATCCCGACTCTAAATTTCGACATAAAATTACGCTCCTTTATAATCTATCTCTTTATCTCACATCGTCCCGGCGCGCAAAAACCAATGTTTTGCCCCTTGAACTTGAGCCGAAACGGATACACGGTATGTCCTTGCCACAGCGCATAGTCGAGCACACTCTCCAACCAATGGACGCCCAGGCGGGGATAAAATGGCTCGTCGATAACGCAGCAAGGAAACAAGACAAAACCACAGCCATATTGAGCTGCGGCGTCAATGAGCATGGCGTTGCAGCCGTGCGCGTGCATCCCCACCAGTAAATCAAAGCGCCGCGCCATCGACGGCTCAAAATGGGCGTCGATGCGCGGCACACGCTCGCTTTCGGCGACGCGAACCCGCCCGGCCTCAATATCCTTGTACCTGGCCGGCAGCGATTGGCTGATCGGGTCGATCACCACAGCATCCCAACCGCTTTCGAGCAGCAAACGAGTCAGCAGCCCCTTGCCCCCACCGACATCGGCCGCGCGACAAGGGGCAAAACGCTCGATCAACCAGCGATGCAGCAGTTGAAAACGAAATTTTTTCATCCTGGTTCCGGCAGGCGACCACCTGACACCCTGCCCAAAAACATCCCTGGCGATTCGCGCATCCTGCCTCGACCGCCGGCTCTGCGCGTCGAGCCGATCATAAAGTTGTTGGTGTCGCCGCCGCGCCCTGCGCTTGACCAATCGACCTGTCCCCCTTTATCTAACGCCCCCGCAGCCAGCGAACCAGGCGGCGCACCAAGATAGAGTGCGCGTTGCGCCACCGTTCACGCTGCAACTCGCGCCGCAACTCGCGCCGCAACTGTCGAGTTTGCCTTGAACCCGGGGCGATCTGTTCGAGTACCTCGTAATACTTGATCGCCACATCGCACTGCCCGATGCCAATAAAATATTGACCGACAACCAACATAAAACCGACGACCTCGGTGATGTGAAACGTATCCCGCTTGGGATAAAGCAACTTGAGATCAAACTTGGACTCGAAAACCTCCGCTACGCGGTCATAGTCGCGTCGTCCAAGAAGCACCTCGGCATAGTTCAAACGCGCAAACAAATAGTCGGGGTTTCGACGATAATTATCCAGAGCGGCCGCTTTCATCTTGGCGCGCTGACCGGTCGCCGCATAGGCCACATAGAGATAGTTGTAGAACTGGGGAACGTGCGGGTATTTTTCGATCCACTCGAGCAACCCTGGAATCGCTTTTCGTGGTTGGTTCTGCACTTGATCATGAAACTGCTCAATCATATCTCGAACACGACGAGGTAGCTTTTTGTACTGGCGGTCCCGAACCGGTTCGGTCGTAATATTGTACATAACCAGATGAACCACCTTCCGTTCATCGCCGGCCGGCGACACGGCTCGCCTGGCGCGTCGTTTCTTCGACATCGTTCCTGCCCCTTTTGGTAATGACACACAAGATGTTAATCGATGGAAATGGATAAAATATGTTTCATTTGCCTTGCAGCATCGCCATTCGTGGCCGTTTTGCCTGCTCTACCCGCCCACGATGCTACAGGCGCAAGTCATTGGAAACAGTGGCAATCCAGGCCGAGCAGGCTGGGATAATTCAAACTCTGAAACTCGCTTATCGCGCGTCCGTCTTCAAATCCAACCAGACCCGCTCAGCGTCCGTCAAGCGGATCGCAAACGCCTCGACGTTCTGTGCAAACTCGACGTCATTGGCCGCACCAACCAACGGAAAGACGTTCAACGGCGAGTGGAGCACATAGGCCAACGCCAGTTGCGGCACACTCACACCCTTTTCTCCCGCCAGGACGATCGCGCGTCGCAACCGCTCAAAATTGACATCGTGACAGTACGCGGTGAGACAGGCCTGATCAAGCATCGACCGGGTCTCGGCAAAATTCTCCGGCGTGATCCGCCCCGAAAAGAAACCACGCGCCAGACTGGAATAAGCCAACACCGGCATTTGATTGCCTCGATACCAGGCCCGCGCCGCGACCTGCTGCGGCCCGCTGAGCGACACACAGCCCGGCCCCCAGGGGTTCTCGACCTGCTCGGCAAGGCCAAAATTGGGACTGCTGGCCGTGAACGGCGTCAGGCCGTGCCCGGCAGCGTAATCGTTCGCCTCCTGAATGCGCTCGTGCGTCCAGTTGGAACCGCCAAAGGCGCGAATGCGCCCGGCCTCCAGGTGCGCGTTAAACGCCTCGACCATCGGGCCGACGGGTGCATCGGGGTCGTCGCGATGAAGCAAATAGACGTCGATATAATCGGTTTGCAGCCGCGCCAGCGAGTCGGCCAGGTCGGAAGCCAGGTCAAACGGCGTCACCCGCTTGCGATCGGCGTTGTGATGACAGCCCTTGGAAATGATCACCACCTGCTCACGGTTGCCGCGCGACTTGATCCACGCGCCGAGGCCGCGCTCGCTGTAACCGCCGCCATAGACATGCGCCGTATCAAAAGCATTGCCGCCCCGGGCAAACGCCGCGTCGAGCAACGCCGAACTGCGCTCCTGCTCGCGGCTGTCCACAATCATGGTGCCCAAGACCAGGCGAGAAACCGGCTTGTCAACGCCAGAAATAGAACCATATTGCATCGCCATATTGCATCCTTTTCATTATAATTTCGCACTGCTCAAACACGGCCCGCCATCTATGCCCCACTCACCCCTCCCACGGATAGATGAGGCCAATTTGCCGCCGCACCTCGTCGATCGCGGCAGCGATAGCCACCGACTCGTCGAGCGGCATCACGTCGCTTTCGGTCTTGCCCGCGCGCAAGCAGGCGATCACCTCGGCGGCCTCATGCTCATAACCGGGCGCGCCGGCCGCCTCGACAGGCGGTTGGCCGGACACATTCAACGTGGCTGAAGCAGCGTGCCAAAAATCGGGCATGTGGATCGAGCCTTGCGCGCCAAACACGCGCGCCTCTTGCGGCGTATTGGTGCGCACCGCACAAGACAACACCGCCAACTGCCCTTGCGCATACTTGAACACCATCGCCGTCTGCTCATCGACGCCGGTTGCGCCCAGGTGCGCCGCAGCCCATATATCCTGCGGCGCGCCGCCATAGACCATCGAGGCCAAGGCCACGACATACACCCCCACGTCGAGCAGCGCGCCGCCGGCGAGGTTGGGATCGAACAACCGCCCTTGGGGGTTCCAGCCGGCGCGAAAGCCAAAATCGACATTGAGCATACGCACCTCGCCGATCCGCCCCTCCGACAGCCATTTTTGCACCTGAACCGTAACCGGGTTAAAGCGCGTCCACATGGCCTCCATCAAAAAAAGGCCGTTCCGGCGCGCCGCCGCCGCCATCTCGCGCACCTGATGCGCGCCAACGGCCATCGGCTTTTCACACAACACCGCCTTGCCTCGCTCCAGACATAAAATCGCATGATCTCGGTGGAAATTGTGCGGTGTGGCGACATAGACCACGTCCACGTCGGGATCGCTCAACATCGCCTCATAACTGCCATACGACCGCGCCGCGCCCTGATCGGCCGCAAATTGCGCCGCCCTTGTGGCCGACCGCGAACCCACGGCGACCAACCGCGCATCATCCAACCGGGCCAGATCCGTGGTAAACTTGCGGGCGATACTTCCCGCCCCAAGAACTCCCCACCCAATACTCGACTTCATTCTCACCTCCCATACCGCGCTTGATAAAAACAGCCCAAAAAAACATGCTGAAAAACCGGCCAGCGCATCCGCCAGGCGCCAAGAATACCGAGACCACCTTGTGAATGTCCAAGATGCTCATTGATGTTTTATTTCTTTGCGATCTCGGCACTCTGCGGTTGCAAGATCTTGCAGCACGCTCCTAACGAACCACACTCACCTGCAACGCCAGATCATCGGCGTGCCCCGGCGTCGACACGCGCAAATACCCGCCTGCGTGGGCGCGCGTCTCCACCTGAAACACCCGCCCCGCCGTCGGGTTGATCCACGCCAACCGGTACTCGGCCGGCGGCAGCGCCAGCCCGTGCGCCATCCCGCCGCGGTTCTCTGGAAAATAAACCACATACACCCGTCCCGGATCGATCATTGCCTGCGCGCGCACATCGCCGGCGTTCCAGGCCAAAATCTCGTTACCGGGTCGCATCCGCCACACCTCAATGTCCTCCAAAAACACCTTGAGAAAAGCCAGCTGGTGACGCAAATCTGCGCCGCCATAACCCGGCGTGCGTCCCTGGATCGGCGCCGTACCGTCGGGGTGATGACAGGTGAACGAATAATCCAGGTGACTGAACAGCCCCCCGCCAGCGAGCATGAACGCCCACGCTTCTTTGCGATACGGCGCGGCAATCTGCCCCTGAAACCCCGTCTCGTCATCGGCGATCACCCGCCCCAAATCATAATTCTCCTTGACCGCGTCGGGCAGAGCATAGTGAAAGTTGCAAATCGACACGGCTGAATGGATGTCGGTGATGCGTTGTGTGCGGTTCTGATAATTGATCGCGATCAAGTGGCGGTTGGGCAAACGCGCCTCGGTCTCGACAAGCACATCGACGATATGATCCTGCCACGCCCGGTACGCGGTATGGTCATGGCGGCTGTACGGCTCGTTGCAAACCTCAAAATAGACATTGTCATCGCCATTCAACTCGGTCGCCAACTTGCGCACCAGCGCCTCTTGCACCGGCAGCAGCGCATTGTCCTTCAAGGCATAAACCTGCTGCCGGTCGATTGGCCCCACGCCCTGCACATTGTTGGCCGGATACAGCGGGCTGTGCTGCCACAAGCGATCATTGTACCAAAAACAAAACAGCACCAGTTCGACCAGAATGCCGCGCTCCGACGCGCGACGCACCAGGTCGTGCAAACGAGACAAATAGGCCTCGTTCCAGACATCGAGATCGAATTTGCCATCGCCAGTTTCACGCCAGGGACAAATGAACCGGCCTGGCTGTGGCGCGAGGTTGTTGTGGGCAATGTCAAACTCGCCGGGAATCTCGCGGTAGACGCCCGAAAAAAGGCGCAGTTGGTTCAACCCAGCGCCGGCCAGTCGATCCAGATAAGGGCGGTAGTCGAAATCGAGATTGAGCACCGCGCCATAGTGCTCGCCAGAGCCGATCACGACAATCGGCCGGCCGCGAAATTCGAGATAATGCGGATTATCAGGATACAACCTCATTGCCAACCATACCTTTCCAAATAATTCTGGTGTGTTTCATTTGGGTGTGTTTCATTTGCTTTATGGCCACCCGTCTATGCGCCGCCCACAAGGGGC
>CAYZYE010000209.1:0-6715 GCA_964481205.1 uncultured Anaerolineae bacterium
CTTGCCAGAAAAACCCGTTTGTGTGGGTTGCCGAACAAAACTGTAGGGTGGCTAGTTGCCCAATCCAAGTTTTTTGGCCCGAGATGCGCCGGATTTGGCAATCCGGCGAGGGCAACGTGGGCTAGTTATTTTTCAGCGGCCTTTTAGGGGGAGAAACGAGGATCAATGACTGATCTCAAATTGTGTATTCACGGACATTTTTACCAACCACCAAGGGAAAACCCGTTCACGGGCGTGGTGCCGGACGAACCTGGCGCCGAGCCTTTTCGGAATTTTAACGAAAAGATACATCACGAGTGTTACAAGCCCAATGCCGACTTGGGCAATTGGGACTTGATCAGTTTCAATCTGGGACCGACGCTGGCCGGCTGGTTGGAGCAAAGTTTTCCGTCTACCTACCGGCGTATTTTGCAAGCCGACCGCTATCACCAGCGGTCTTTTGGCGTTGGCAACGCGATGGCCCAGGCATACAATCACACCATCTTGCCTCTGGCGCGCAAGCGAGACAAAATCACCCAGATTGCGTGGGGCATTGCCGATTTCAGACACCGTTTTGGCCGCATTCCAGAAGGTATGTGGCTGCCGGAAATGGCCGTCGATCTGGAGACTTTGGTCGTGATGGAGGATTTGGGGCTGCGTTACACCATCTTGTGCCCGCACCAGGTGCGCCAGATCGACGGCGGTTGGCCCGACAGCACCAAACCGTATACCGTGCAGCTGCCCAATGGCAAGACATTTACCGTCTTTTTACGCGATGAGGAATTGTCCAACCGCCTGGCCTTTGATCCCGAACTCACCACCGACGCCGCGCGCTTTGCCACATGGTGCCGGGACGTGATCCGGCGCGATCAGGGCTTTTTCATCGTTGCCACCGACGGCGAAACGTTCGGCCACCACCAGCCCCACCGCCAGCGCTTTCTCGAGGCGCTACTTCGCGCCGAGTCATCCAAAGCCGGGTTCGAGGTCTCGACGCCGGGCAAACATTTGCGCAGCCATCGCCCGACCGCAAGCGTGACGATTGTCGAAAATACGGCCTGGAGCTGCGCCCACGGCGTGTCGCGGTGGAGTATTGGCTGTAGCTGCACGCACGGCGATCAACAGTGGAAACCCCGGCTGCGCACCGCGTGCGACCGCCTGGCCGGGGCCGTCGATGCGCTGTACGAGAGCGAGTGCCGGCGCTGGATCGACGCTCCCTGGCGGCTGCGCGACAGCTATATCAATGTCATTTTCAAACGTGTGGACGGCGCCAAGCTGCTGGAACAGTTTTCGGACCGGGCGATCCCGACCGATGACGCAATTCGCATCTTGCACCTGCTCGAAGCCGAGCGTTATTGTCAGGCCATGTATACCTCTTGCGGCTGGTATTTTGAAGACCTGGGACGCATTGAACCGCGCAACAACATTGGCTATGCAGCGATGGCCATCGAACAGACCCGCCTGGCCACCCGTATCGACCTGGCCGATGGATTTCGCAGCGATCTGGCCGCCGCGCAGAGTTGGGTGACCGACGAAACGGGCCAAGATGTCTATGACCGGCTCGTGGCGACCAGATACGTCTGACGCCACAATTGTCCAGCACACTCGATTGTAGAATTTGTCGCGCCGAGGGAGCCGACCTGTTATGTCAAAAACAAACGCCAATCCAGATTTCAACCACATACTTGGACCGGATGGGCCGATCGCGCGGCAGCTGGGCGAATACGAACACCGCCCGGCGCAAGTCGAGATGGCGCAGATCGTCTGGCAGGCGCTCGAACAAAAGCGCGATGCGTTGATCGAAGCCGGCACAGGCACGGGCAAGAGCATCGCCTACCTGGTACCCGTCTTGCTCAGCGACAAGACCATGATCATTTCCACGGCCAACAAGGCGCTGCAAGGGCAGCTTTATGACAAGGACGTGCCCTTTGTGCGCGACGCGCTCGACCTCGACTTTGACACGGTGCTGATCAAAGGACGACAAAATTACGTCTGTTTGCGTAAATATCAGGTCGAGATGCCGCAGCAGCGCACTTTTGCCCAGATCGATGGCACACAGACGGATCGCCTTGACGAGATCGACGAATGGGTGCGCAATGCCAAGACGGGCGATTTGGAAGAACTGCCCTTTGTCCTCGACAGCGACATGCGCGCGCACATCACCTGCCCGGCCGAAGAATGTTTGCACCGCGACTGTCTGTATTACGATCGCTGCTTTGTGATGAACGTTCGCCGCGCCGCCGCCGAGGCGCGCGTGGTGATCACCAACCATCACCTGTTGATCAGCGATCTGCGGCTGCGCACCATCGGCGGGGTCAGCCTGCCCGACAGCGAGGTCGTGATCTGTGACGAAGCGCACCAGATCGAGAACGTCGCCACCTCGATTTTCGAGACGACGGTGACGGACTATGCCGTTCCTGCGTTGCTGCTGCGCCGGCTGCTGCGCGAGCACGTGCCCGCCAACCAACTCGACCAGCTGGCCGAGGAAAACCGCTTTTTCTTTGACCACGTGCGCGAGTCGATGGAGACGCTCACCGCCAAACTGGAAGGCGATTGGGAAGACGGCATTCGCCTCAGCCGCACACTGCGCAACATTGCCAAAGCGTTGGAAAAGAACAACCCCTACCAAAACGATCCCGACGCCGAGGAAAACATCAGTTTTGGCATCGCCATTCAAGCGGTCAATTCGGCCAGCGACGCGGTCAAAGCGGTCAGCCAAAGCGCCCAAGATGACCAGGTAGTGCGCTATGCCGAGCAAGTGCGGCAACGCCGCGTCGGCTTGATCCTCCACGCTGCCCCCATTTCGGCAGCCGAGCCGCTCAACAAGTACCTGTTTGGCGAACACACGGTCATCGGCACCTCGGCGACGTTGGCCGCCGGCGGCAATTTTGACCTGTTTCGCACGCGCTGCGGCGTGCCCGGCAACGCCCTGGAGCTGATCGGCGCGCCAGTGTTTGATTTTCCTCACCAGGCAATGATTTATCTGCCCCAGCTGCCTGCTTTTGACTGGCAGAACCGGGAAAAATATTTTGAAACCGTCGCCGGCGAGACCGTGCGCCTGCTCGAGGTCAGCCGGGGGCGCGCGTTTTGCCTGTTCACCAGCTGGTCGGGGATGGAATATGTTTCGGACAAACTCGAGCAAACGTTGCCCTGGCCGGTGTTCGTGCAAGGCGAGCGGCCGCGCTCCGAGTTGCTGCGGTTGTTCAAAAGCACACCGCACAGCGTGCTCTTTGGCACCAAGTCCTTTTGGGAAGGGGTCGATGTGCCGGGCGACGCGCTGTCGCTGGTGATCATTGACAAACTGCCCTTTCCATCGCCGCGCGACCCGCTGCACGAAGCGCGCTCGCATCAAATAAGCGCCGAGGGCAAAAATTCGTTTATGGAATACACCTTGCCGCTGATGACTTTGAGCCTCAAGCAGGGCTTTGGACGGCTGATCCGCACCAAGACCGATCGCGGCGTGGTAGCCATCCTCGACAACCGGTTGAGCGCCAAGCGATACGGCAATACCGTGTTGCAGTCTTTGCCGCCGGCCAAAATCAGCCGCCGTTTCGACGACGTGTATCGTTTTTTTGCGCAATCACCTTTCGATGCCGACTATGCGCTCACGGTGCAGATCACCGCACAAATAGATGCCGAGGTTCACTATCGTTGGACGTTGACCCGTTTGGCCGATGGGCGCAGCCGCGAGGGGACGGGCGTCGCGGCGCAGCCCTTGACCGCGCAGTGGGACGGCGCATTGGCGGCGGTCAAGGATTTGCAGACAGCGATTGCCAGGGGCAAACGTCAGACCAGCGATTTCAAACTCGAAATCAGGCTGCCCGGCGTCGATGGCCGTGATGGGCGCGACGGCAGGCGCGTTTTCGAGATGGCGCACCCGGACTTGAGGGCACGGTTGCAGACATTTGGCGCGGTGCATATTATCGGCCTGGAAAGCGCAGCGAGCGAATGACAAACGAGACGAATTTGGCGCTGATCTTGGTGTTTCCCGGCATCCTGGGGTTGTATGCGCTGGCGTTCGCTGCCGGAGGAATTTATTACCTGGAACAGCGCGTGTCCCGCATTCGCGATCAATTTCCCCGGCGCGGGCCGCTGGCCGCATTGACCGGAAGCGCGGCGCTGGGAATCGGCGTCTTGATGGCGCTGGCCGTGGTCGGATATTTTTTGGCCGGCGGCATTGATTTTCAGATCGCTGCGTTGGTGGCGAGTGTGGCCGGCGTTGGGTTTTGGGTATACCGCGTTTATACCGACCGCACGCCGCTGGGACGTGTTCGCGACAGCGCGTTGGGATTTATTTGTATCGCCATCGTCGCCGTGGCGGCGTGGTGGCTCAAAATTGCCAGGTAAAAAGATACGCATTGACAATCGCCAATTCTGACACAATTTTAACCATTTTCTAACTCGTTTCGCACTTTTTCGGTATATAAAGGGTATGCTGGAAACTCGTTGACCGTAGAAAACGCCAGGAAACACAAACATCCTGGTCGGTTTCCCCCTTTTTTCAGTAGACTCGGAGAAATTGAATTGGACATTCGCATTCAGATTGAACGATTAAAAACCAGGTTGCGACACGACGTGGGTTGCCTGGAGAGCGATATTCGGGTGGTGTATTCGCCGTTGCGCATCTCACCGCTGGGGGCGCACGTCGATCACCAGGATGGACTTGTGACCGGTATGACGTTGGATCGGGTGATTTTGCTGGCTTTTGTGCCGCGACAGGATCGACGGGTGCGCGTGCAAAGCATGAATTTTCCCGGTCCGGTCGAATTTGAGCTGGACGACGTGCCACCCAAAACGCCCGGCGACTGGGGTAATTATTTGCGTGGAGCGGTGTTGGCGTTGCAACAAAAGTACCGGTTGCATGCCGGCATCGAGGGGATCGTCTCCGGTGAAATGCCGATTGGCGGGCTGAGTTCCTCGGCGGCGGTGGGCGTGGCCTATTTGCTGGCCCTGGAAACGGCCAATGAACTTGATGTTGCGCCCAGGGAAAATATCGAGCACGATCGATACATTGAAAACACTTATTTGGGGCTTAAAAACGGCATTCTCGATCAGTCGGTGATTTTGATGAGTGATCGCGATCACTTGACCTTTCTCGACTGCCAATCGGTCGAATTTGCCCGCTACCCCACGCCGGCCAACAACGGCCATTTTGAAATTCTGGTCGCCTATTCCGGCCTGGCAAAATCGTTGGCCGGCACCGACTATAATAACCGGGTAAACGAATGCCAGCAGGCGGCGCGGATGATGCTCGAATGGGCCGGCGAACCGGCGCCGCCCGTCCCGCGCCTGCGTATGGTCTCTCGAGAATTGTATGCCGAATTGGGAGATCGCTTGCCAGAGCCAATGGACCGGCGGGCGCGTCACTTTTTCACCGAGGTGGAGCGGGTTCGCCAGGGGATCGATGCCTGGCAGGCCGGCGATTTGCCGGCCCTGGGGCGGTTGATCAATGAATCAGGGGCCAGTTCGATCTATAATTACGAATCCGGCTGCCCGCACCTCGCCACCCTGTACGATATTTTGACCCAATGTCCGGGGGTCTATGGCGCTCGTTTCAGCGGCGGCGGCTTTCGCGGCTCGTGCATCGGCCTGATCGACCCGAATTACCGTCAAGAGATCACAGCGGCGATCGACGCGCGGTATCCACAGACCCACCCCGACGTGGCCGATCTCTACAGCGTTCATTTTTGCCATCCCGATGGCCCGGCGCGGCTCTGGAACGGCACGCACCCGCCAACCACAGAGAGCGTCTAGATAAAGGATACGGCAGATGCAAGGTGTGATTTTGGCCGCCGGCAAAGGCTCCCGGCTACACCCCATTACGCTGCAACGCTCCAAAGCGATGGTGCCCGTTTTGGGCAAGCCGCTGGTCGAGCGAGTGATGGAAGACCTGCACGCCAACGGGATCGACGATTTTGTCCTGGTGGTCAGCCCCCAAGATCGTGACATCATGCGCCATTTTGGCCGCGACTCGACGTTCGACGCCGATATTCGCTTCGTCTACCAGGTCAAGCGTCTGGGGATGGCCAACGCACTGCTGCAAGCGATGCCCTTGATCGACCAGGATTTTGTGCTCAGCGCCTGCGACAATCTGACTTCGGCGCAATATGTGGGGCAAATGCTTGCCGCGTGGCGATCGCACCCTGCACCAAACGCCGTCTTGAGCCTGATGCCCGTGCCGCGCGACCGAATCAGCAGCACAGGGATTGTCGAGTTGGAAGGTGAATGGGTGACACATATTGTGGAAAAGCCGACGCCGGAAGAAGCGCCGTCGAATGTGTCCAGTTTACCATTGTACTGCTTTCGCCGCTTCTTTTTGGACTATTTGCCCCAGGTCAAGCCATCGCCGCGCGGCGAGTACGAATTACAAGATGCAATCCAAATGCTGATTCAAGAGCGGGGGCGCGTTCGCGGCGTTTTTGTTGAACAACGACTGACCGTGACCGGCCCGGCCGATCTGCTCAACATCAACCGCGTTTATCTCACGCAAGGCAACGACAAACCGCAACTCGAGGCGCAAACTGTTGGCCCCAACACGCACCTGATCACGCCACTGCACATCGAAAGCGGGGTGATCATTGGCGCAGATTGTACGATCGGCCCCAACGTCTACATCGAGCGCGACTGCCAGATCGGCGCGGGAGCGCACATCAGCGACGCCATCATCCTGCGCGGCGTTTGCGTGCCCGACGGCGCGCGCATCGTCGATCAAGTTGTGTCATAACCCGCATCCATCGCC
>CAYZYE010000210.1:0-6671 GCA_964481205.1 uncultured Anaerolineae bacterium
GGGTTTCTATGATTTGTCAGACAAAATGGGCGCGCCGGCGTCGTTTTGTCTGACAATGGCGGCGTGGTATCGCGGTACCGGGCGTGGCCGGGGGGTAGCGTGGCAGCGCACTGGGGTCTCCCCCAGGCTGACCGGCTTGGGGGAGACTGCGATCATTAGCCGCCGATCAGTTGGCCGTTGTGCAGCAGCAGCACGTCGCGCCGCCCGTTGCCGCCGGGCCGTTTGGCGCGTTCGATCAGGGCCTCTTGAAACCCGGACTTGCTGGCGATCAGGAACCATTCCTGGCGCGCGCCTTTGTGCCAATCGACCTGGTTGGCCTTGTTGTACAGCGATTTGAGCACATCCAGGCCAACCGGGACCTGGGTCCATTTGCACTCGCCAAACAAAATATCGCGGGTGGTGTTGTTGAAGCCGACAATGTCCAACTCGGTGTTTTTGTTCCACCAGCTGCCGATTTTGTGCAGCTGAAAGGGCAGCTGGCCCTGTTCGTCGAGGTGTTCCAGCCAGTCCCGGGTGCAGTCTTCAAAGGCCCGGCTGACATATTGGCTAAAGGTTTGTTCAATGTCGGCGCGCACGATGGCCGGGCGACCGCTTTCCAACTCGCCCTGGCAGGGGTAGACGTAACGAAACCAAAAATCGAAAAAATGATCGCCGATGTAATAGAGCGACCGCCGGCTGCGTTCCGGGTTGGCGGTGATCGGAATGCGCTTTTCCAACGCCTCCAGGTCGAGCAGAATGCGGATGTACGAGCTGAGATAGCTGGTCGATAGTTGGAGTTTGCCGGCAATCTGGGTTTGCCGCCTCTCTCCGGCAGCGATGACCTGGAGGATGGAAAAAAAGGTGGTCGTATCAGAGACCTCGCCGCTGAGCACAAAGCGTGGTTCGTCGTACAGCCGCCCCATCGGGTCGAGCACGCAGTCGTTGATTTGCGCCATCAGCGGCCCCTCGGTCAGGGCCTCGACATAGACCGGCACGCCTCCGCTCACGGCGTACAGCTCGACGATCTCGTTGTATGTTTTTTCGGGAAACGCCTCGCGCAGCGCCGAAAACCCGAGCGGGCGCATCCGAATTTGCCCGGTGCGGCGTCCGTACAGCGGCGATTCATAAGCCAGCGTGGTCTGGTACATCATGCCGACCAGCGAGCCGCACAGAATCAGCATCAGGTTGCGCGATTTGAGCTGCTGGTCCCACAGCCGTTGCAGCGTCGATGGGAACGCGGCATTGACTTGGGCCAACGCCTGAAATTCGTCGATGACGAGCACGATTTTTTGCTCAAAATTGGCCCGGTTGACCAATTGTCCGAACACCCAATCCCAGGATGGCGGCGCGGCCTGGGCCAACAGCGCGTCGTCCAAAAAACGCGCCACCCCACTCAAAAGCCTCTGCATCAACATATTTTCCATGGCCCGGTCGGCCAAAAAAAGAATGTTGGGTTTGTTGCGGCTAAAGCGGGCGATCGCCGTTGTTTTTCCCACCCGCCGCCGTCCATAGATGACGACCAGGTTGCTGCCCGTTTTGTTGTACTGTCGTTCCAGGTAGGCCAGTTCTGTTTCTCGATCCCAAAAGGTCATGTTCCCTCGCTTTGCAAAAGTATAGTTTACCAAAGTGGGTTTTGCCAAAGTTGACTTTGGCAAAGTATATCAAATTCGCAACGCTTTGTCAAGCCCCAATTTTGTGCAGGGCTGTTTTTCACGTGGGGGGATTTTCTGTTATAATGGTATTCAGGCTGATCAATGCGCTTTCTATTTTTTTCATCTCACAGGAGGCCAAGATGACAAGGAGACAGGGACGGGCGGCGCGGTTGTCCAACTTGCTTTATCAACTGGTTGAGGCGTCGTCGGATTTTGAGGGCGCTGTGCTGGTGAGCATGGATGGTCTGGTGATGGCCGCCGAGGGCACGCTGGAAAACCTGGACGACTCGGACGTGGGCGCGGTGGCGACCCGCGCTTTTGGGCTGGGCGGCGAGACGACCGCGATGCTGGAACGCGGCGAGCTGAACAAGCTGATCTTGCACGGCGTCGACGGCAATATGATCATCACGCGCGCCGGGCAGCACGCCCTGTGCGTGGTGCTACTCAGACCACATGCCAAAATCGGGATTGCCTCCTTTGAGGCCGAGCGGGTCAGCGGTCAGATTGCCCAGGTGTTGGGGTGATCCGCGCCGCCCGTCGTTATGGTAAACTCGTTATTGTCAAGTAGGAAAAGTGATGATATAATGGGTCTATGAGTACCAGGTGGGGGACAGACCGGGAAACCGAATTAGAGGTATTGATTCGCGCCAAGTATCCACTGATCTATTTGTTGTCCTGGGAAGAACGCCGGGTCGAGGCGATGTTGAGGCGTGTCGCTGCTGCGCGAAAAAAACGGCTCTATACCTGGACGGCAACGGCGGGGATTGTGGCGATCGATACGGTGCGCCCCATCGAGGTGGAGCCAAACGCCACGTCGCCGCTCAAAGCCCTCGATTACATCATCCAGTCGCGCGAGTCGGCGCTGTTTGTGCTCAAAGACTTGCACTTGTTTATGCAAGATATGCGCCAACCCGAAGCCATTATGCTGGTGCGCAAGTTGCGCGACATGATCGACCCGCTCAAAGAAAGCGCCAAGACGGTGATCCTGGTCTCGCCGGTGCTGCGCTTTCCGATCGAGTTGGACAAAGAGATCACGATTTTGGATTGCTCGTTGCCAACCGGGGCCGAGTTGGCCGAGGCGCTAGAGCGCGTGCTGCGCTCGGCGAAAAGCCGGAGCGACCTGGACCTGCGGCTCGACGAGGTTTCTCGTGAGCGTGTGCTCCGGGCTGCGCAAGGGCTGACCGTAAATGAGGCCGAGAACGTCTTTGCCAAGTCCTTGGTCATCTCGCGGCGGTTGGATTTGGACATTATCGTCGCCGAAAAAAAACAGATCATTCAAAAATCGCGCGTGTTGGAATATTATGACGATGTTCAAGATATGGCCTACGTGGGCGGCATGAACGAGTTAAAGGCCTGGCTGCGCAAGCGCGCCCTGGCCTTTGGCGAACGTGCGCGTCGATTTGGGTTGCCCGAACCGCGCGGTTTGTTGTTGTTGGGGGTGCAAGGCAGCGGCAAGTCGTTGATTGCCAAGGCGGTGGCCGGGTTGTGGAAACTCCCCCTGCTCCGCCTGGACATGGGCAAAGTGTTCAGCGAAATGGTCGGCGCGTCGGAGCAAAACATTCGCACGGCGCTGCGCACGGCCGAGTCGGTTGCGCCATGCGTGCTCTGGCTCGACGAGTTGGAAAAGGGGCTGTCGGGGCTGGGCAGCTCGAATCGCTCGGACGCGGGGACGGCGGCGCGCGTTTTTGGCAGTTTTTTGGTTTGGATGCAGGAAAAAGCGTCGCCGGTGTTTGTCATCGCTACCAGCAATGACATTTCCGGCCTGCCGCCCGAATTGTTGCGCAAAGGCCGCTTTGACGAAATATTTTTCGTCGATCTGCCCGATTTTGACGAACGGCAAGAGATTTTGTCCATCCACCTTGCCCGGCGGCATCGAGACCCCGTGCGCTTTGACATCGAATCTTTGGCCCAGCAAACCGACGGCTTTAGCGGCGCAGAGATCGAGCAGGTGATCATCTCGGCGCTCTATGATGCGTTTGAGCAGGAGCGCGAGTTGACCGGCCTCGATCTCGAAAAGAACATCCGGCAGACGGTGCCGCTGTCGCAGGCGATGCAAGAGCAGGTGACGGCGTTGCGCAATTGGGCGCGCACTCATGCCCGTTCTGCGTCGGCCAACCCGGATCACATTGTGCCCTGGGCGCTCGAAATGCCGCCGGGCCGCGAAAGGATCTGAACGGGTGGCGCGTTCATTGCTTCAATGGCCGTCGTGGCTTTACCAACGCTATAGCCGGTTTTGGGAATACGGCCTGTTGTCGGCCGGCTGGTCGATGCTTTATTTGCTTTGCGATGCCGGCGTCGGCGGCTTTGTGCTCCAGTGGCGTATTGTGCTGGCTTTGTGCATCTTTATCGCCGGGTTGTGGCGCCCCGTCGTGGCCTATACGCTCTTTGTCGCTGCCGTGGCCTATCCGCTTTACCTGGTGTCGATTTACGTGATGGCGTTGTCCCTGGCGGTGTTGATCCTCGCCGCGCCGGTGATCGTGCGTTTTTTGCCGCAGGCGTTGTGGCTTTTGGCCGCGCCGCTCTGGGCGCCGTTGAATTTGATCCCCGTGGTTCCGCTGCTGGCCGGATTGTGGTGGGGCGAGGGCGGCGGGGCCATCGTCGGTGGGCTGGCGGCGTTATGGCTCAAGATCGGCGCGGTGATGACCGGCGCGCCCGCCGGTTTGTGGCACAGCGACGGTTGGGCATTGTCGGCGCCGGCGCTGTCGGCGCGCTTTTACGCCGCCGATTCGTTGCAGACGCTCATCCAGATTGTGGGGCCGTTGGGATCCGATTCGTTGACCCTGTTGTTCAATGTCCTGCAAGTGCTTTCCTGGGCCGGCGCCGGCGCTGTGGTGGGCTTTTTGGCCCGCAACCTGCACGCGCGCAAGGGCAAAGGCTGGTCGGCGGCGTTGAGTTTGGGGCCGGGGCTGGCGCTCATTTGGGCCGGATATGTGGCCGTTCCCACCTGGTTGCAGATCGATGGCCCGCGCTGGCGAGAGCCACTCTGGCTGCCGGCGCAGGTGCTGTTGGCCGGTGCGCTGGCCTGGGGGATCGACGCCTGGGGGAGATATTTGCGGCAACCGGTGCTCGGCCGGCTGTCTGCGGCGTGGAGCGCGGCCGCGCGGCCCGGTTTTGGGGGAATGCGTGGGCGGAAACGTTCCTCGCCCCGGCGGCCCCAATCGTCCTTGCCGGGCGGCGACGTTTCCGCTTCGAGAACGCCCAAGTCTCAGGACGATCAAGATATTATAATGTTGGAACTCGATTGAAGCAAGGTGAACTATGCGAACCAGACACGAACTTGGAACCGAGGCGCAGCGTAGACGTACACCGCAGCGTTTGGCGAGTTTACCCGCCGTTTTGACCGTCCTGGTGGTGATGACTGTCATTGCCGGGTTGGTGATTTTGTTTCCGATGGATTGGATGAAAGCGCCTTCGGTCACTGTATCCGTCGAGCAAGAGGCCTTTTCGCCAAATCAGGACGGCAATCAGGACACGTCGGTGGTGCTGTACACGCTTTCAGAAGATGCGACGGTGAGCGCGCATGTGCTCGACGATACCCGCTCTCGGGTGCGCACCTTGTTGGCGCAAGACCCGCAGATGGCGGGGCAGCATTCGGTGGTTTGGGATGGGCGCGACGATCACGGCAAGAGTGTCGTCGATGGGCAATATTATATCCGCATCACCGGCAAAGGGTCGGCGCGCGAGACCAACAGCGCCGTCCCCGTGTTGGTCGATACCATCCCGCCGGTGATTCGCCTGGCCAATATGCCGGAAAATATGCGCGTCAAAGAAGAGTTGGTCGTCATCGAAGGCGTGACCGAACCGGACGCGACGGTGTGGCTCAACAATGAGCCGCAGCCGATCCCGATTGATAGCAGTGGCGGGTTTCAGGTCGAGTACCGACTGCAAGAGGGCGACAACCACATTGAACTCGCCGTGACCGATGCGGCAGGCAACAAGGCCTCGGCCACGCGCCAGATCGTGCTGATCCTGCGCCCCCCCGACATTGTGATCGATAACCCGCCCAGCGATCTGTGGATCAACCAGAAATTGCTCAGCGCCAAGGGCAGTGTGCCGCCGGACACCGAACTCGTTGTCAACGGCACCAAGGCCACCGTCAATGAACAGGGCGATTTTGAGGTCGATGTGCTGCTGCAAGAGGGCGAAAACATTTTGCTGTTCGAGGCCACCGATCCCGTGGGCAATGTGGCTACATCTGAGCGCCGTGTTTTTCTCAAGACGCGCCCCCCCGCCCTGTCATTGACTTCTGTCAAAGAGGGGATGGAGGTCAGCGAGCCGTCTTTGCTTGTCACCGGGCAGACCGAGGTCGGCGCGTCGGTGCGCTTGAACGGGCGCGAGCTGGCGGTGGACAGCCGGGGCGGTTTTCAGGGTTTGGTCAGCCTGATCGAGGGCGACAATTTGATCAAGGCCGAGGTTGTTGACCGGGCCGGAAACGCCAACACGCTGGCGCGTCGCGTGACCTATGTCCAGCCGGCCGCGCAAACGCTGCCGCCCTCGCTGAACGTGATTTTGCCCGCGCTGGTGCTGGGCGCAGGGACGATTTTGGCTTCCTGGCTGCTTTTGGGCGGTTGGCTCAGCCCGATCTCGATCTCTTTTGCCTCCGACCGGGCCATGCTTTTGCCCGACGCGAACGGCAATGTCGATCCGGTCTTGCTCAACCTCGACCTCTCGCGCTCGGCCAGGGTCACGGTTGATGTGTGGGACCAAAATGACGAGTTGGCGGCGACATTGATGTATCGTCGCAAGCGCGGCGCAGGCGAGCATGTCATGGTGTGGGATGGGCGCGACGATGACGGCAATCTGGTGCCGTTGGGGCTGTACGAGGTCGAGGCGACGGCCAGCACATTGACCACATCGGTGAGCAGCACGGTGCAGGTGCGGGTGGACATGCCAACGCCGTTGCTGGCCGGCAGGCGCCAGGCGTCCAGGACGCATTAGGAGCGTGCCGAGAAATCTGCCAGCCGCAGAGAACGCAAAGAAACAAGACATCGAGTAGCGCGGTGTCCCTGCTCCAAAGGGATTGCCAAATCCCCGCCGGCG
>CAYZYE010000211.1:0-6642 GCA_964481205.1 uncultured Anaerolineae bacterium
CTTTGCGCCTCTGCGTTAAACCAATTTCCGGGGATCGTATGGTGTGCGGCACCCCCTACACAAGATTTTGCGCCGCTATGAACAGATCGCCCGCAAGGGGCGATGCTACGGGCGCCCCAACCATTTGAAACACGCCCGAGGCCGTATCTGTCCGGTCAATCGGCCGGCGTTTGATCGTCGTATAACGACGCCAAACCTTTGCGCAAGGCGTAAAGCGCCGCCTGGGTGCGGCTGGAAAGTTCGAGTTTGGCCAGGACGTGGCTGACGTGCGTTCGCACCGTCGCCTCGCTGATCGTCAACTCGTTGGCGATGTCGCGGTTGCTATACCCTTGCGCGACCAGTTTGAGCACCGTTGTTTCCCGCTCGGTCAGCGTTTCAGAATCTTGCTTTTGGCCGGAGGATTGCGAAATCTCGGCCAGCAATTTACGGGCGACGGCGGGGTGCAACGTCGAGTTGCCGCAGTGAACTTGATGGATCGCGTCCACCAATTCTTCGGGGCTGGAATCCTTGAGCAAATAGCCCAATGCGCCGGCGCGGATCGCCGGCAAAATCATCTCGACGCTGGCAAAACTGGTCAAAACCAGGATGCGGATTTCCGGCCGGTGTTCGACAATGTGGCGGATCGCTTCCAGCCCGTCCATGCCCGGCATCACCATATCCATCAACACGACATCTGGGGCAAGCATCCGCGCCTGTTCGACCGCTTCGTGGCCGTCTTGCGCCTCGCCGACGACCTGGACATTTGGCTCTGTAGCCAACAATGCGCAAATGCCGCGACGGACAATGGCGTGATCGTCGGCGACGAGCACGCGAACCGGGCAAGTTGGCGTTTTATTGATCATTGATCTACCTCCACTTTGATGCTTGTTCCTTGTCCGGGGGCGCTTTGGATGGTAAATACGCCTCCCAGGCGGGCGACACGTTCGCGCATACCGCGCAGCCCAAAACCGCCCTGTTCCCAGGCGCTGTTTTGATCGAACCCCACGCCGTCATCGACAATTTCCAGCGTAATGGCCCCCTGGCTCTGGTTCAGCCGCACCACGATTTGGCGCGCTTGAGCGTGCTTGAGCGCATTGTTCAACGCCTCTTGCGCGACGCGATACAACTCTTGCTCGGTTTCGGGGTCAAGTTGAATCCCCGGATCGACATGCAAGATCGTTTCCATCCCCACCCGTTCTTCGACCGCTTCCAAACGGGATTGCAAGGCGACGATCAGGCCTTCACGCTTGAGGATCGAGGGGCGCAGCTCGAAAATCAGCAGCCGCATCTCGCGCAATGATTCCTGGGCGGTGCGGCGAATTTCCCTCAAATGAGCGGCGGTGGTGATCGGCTGGCCGGATTCCAACTGCCGCGCGGCCGCTTCAGAATACATGGTCATGCCGTACAAAGACTGCATCACCGAATCGTGCAGGTCTCTGGCCAGACGGTTGCGTTCCTGGACAACGGCCAGTTCTTGCGCCTGTTCGTACAGCTGCGCGTTCTCGACGGCGACGCCAATCTGGTTGCCGATGGCGGCCAAAAGGGACAGCTCGTCGGGGCTGATCAGGCGCAAGGTGCGGGAGCCAAGATCGATGGCGCCCAACGGCTCGCCTTTGGCCATCAGCGGGATGCTGACCACCAGTTGGATCCCTTCCTGCCAGATCAGTTCGCGGAGTTTTCCCCTGGGGTAATCGACCACTTTGCGAAATACCGGGCGGCCTTTTTGCGCCGCCAGCCCGGCGGTGGTCGCGCCGAGGTGAAGTTGGTGGGTGTAATAGGCCAGACGATCGGAGACGCCCCGGTGGGCGATCAGCACCAGGTTCTGCGTGTTCTTTTCCAGGATGAACGCCTCGCCCGCGGTCATCCCGGTGATTTCCATGGCTTCATCGAGCGCGTTGTTCAAAACCTCGGTCAGGTTCAACGACTGGCTGACCACCTCGGCCAGCGTGTTGAGCGTCGCCAGTTCTTTGGTTCGATCCGCCACCTGGCGTTCCAGGTTGTCGTAAAACTTTTGCAGCTGCGCGGCCATCAGGTTGAATTGTTCGGCCAACGCTTCCAACTCGTCTCCGGTTGCGGCCGAGATGCGCTGGCGAAAATCGCCGCCGGCCACCTTTTGTGCGGCGCTGATCAGGTCGGTGATGGGATTGGTGATTTTTCTGACCGCCAGGGTCACGATCAGCGACGGGATGATCACGCCCAATGCCAGCAGCAAGAGCAGCGCCTGCCCATATTTCCGGCTGGTGCTGGTCAGTTCGGCCCAGCTTTCTTCGCTGACCAGCCCCCAAGAGGTGTCCGGCACCGGGGCAAAGCTGGCGACAATGTCCTGCCCCTCAAAGTTGCGCGCGCGAAAGGCGCCGGTATTTCCACGCAGCACTTGCTGGACGATCACCTGTTTCGAGAAATCTCGGCCCACATAAGCGGGATTGGTGTGATAGATGACCTGACCATTGCCATCGACCAGGTACAGACTGTTGCTTTCGCGACGGCGTACCTTTTCGACGCTCTCGTAAAGCACATTGCCCGTCGCCGATTCCAGCAGGAACAGGCCGGCCATTCCGCCGACGAGTTTCCCGTCGCGCCCCAGGACGGGCACGACCAAAATGATCGCCTTTTCGCCCACGCGGCGGCCGGTCACAATGTCGGAAAACATTGGTTTAGAAGAGTCGATCAGCTGACGAAACGGGATGCGTTTGGCCCAATCGAGTCCCCAACCTTCGAGGTAATCCGGTTCGGCGGCCAGGATTTTGCCGTTTTCATCAAAGACGACAATGCCGCCATCAAAGACGGAGGGAAATTGTTCGGAAAGCGGGTCGGTGTATGACTTGAGTTCGGCAGCCAAAAGACGCGCCGACAGCCGGGTCAAATCCTGGTCCCGGTCGATGACCAGGCTTTCGGTCACTTTTTGATAGGCGTACAGGTTGACCAACGCAACCGTAACCAGGATGATTGTGGTCGGTACAAAGGCCCAGATAATGATCTTGTTGCGCAGGTTGCCCCACCGGAATCTTGAAAACATGCCCACATCCTATCGAGTGTGCCAGGTGGGTGAATCTTAGCATATCTTGGCAATCTGGGCAAGGGAATTCCAGAACTCGAGTTATCCCGGCCTGCTCGGGCTGGATTGCCGGGGTCAGGCTCTTTGGCCTGAAATTCGCCGGATTTGGCAATCCGGCGAGAGCAACATTTCAATATTGACCCTTGACGGCGGCCCGTTTTTATGATAAGATTATTGTCGTGTGACAATTGCATACTCGTTGGACAAACCATCGTTCAACAACCGCCTAATACGATATTTTACGGGTTGAGCAATGTCGCTCACAAGAGAAAATAAGCGTAACGGGGAACCCGAGTTTGGGGCGAGTCGCAGAATGCACCTGATTCTGCGTAGGGCGAAGCTTCTTCGGTCCGAGTCCGTCAGCTAACCTCGTAGGCGTGGAAGGAGGACACCTGTTTATTTGCAAGGTGCCCTTTTCTTTTTATTGGCGTTGCCGGGCACGTTGGGCAATGCCATTGTCGTTTCTGGGGCGCCTCACCATGTCGCCAATGTGCGATGCAAGGAGGCCATTATGAAAACGGAGCGTGATGACACTCTGGACCCTCTGATTTTATCCGCTGAACTGCCAACCTCGGTGGTTCGTACGCTTGACGCCCACGGCGGCCGGCCGCTGGATGTCCGGGTCGCCGTCCAGTCGGACCTCGCGCCAGACGGGCAATTTGGCGAGCAGTGGTTGCTCATCGACGACCAGGAACTGTGGGTTTTGGAACGCCACAATGGAAGCGCCAATATTCGCCACCAGGTGCCGTTGGCGCAAATCCAGGACGCCCGGGTCGAACGCTGCGTCGGCAATGGGTTGATGCAGGTCACGGTCGACGACCGGC
Organism: uncultured Anaerolineae bacterium; assembly: GCA_964481205.1. Lineage (GTDB taxonomy): Bacteria > Chloroflexota > Anaerolineae > JAFGEY01 > JAFGEY01 > CAYRXM01. The sequence goes on from CAYZYE010000211.1 coordinate 3,859, forward strand.
CGCAAGTGTTGCTGCATTACTCGAACGAGTTGACCGATCGTTTTGGCCGCGTGGCGCACTATTTGCACGAACGCGCCCTGCGCGGCGCCGATGCGCCGCTCCCCGACGCCAACGCCCAGGGACACCGCTGTATGGTTTGCGGGCGCCTGCTGGTCGACGCCTCGTCTCAAGTATGCCCCAACTGTATTCAAAAGGACAAAATTTTCAAACGCCTGATCGACCTGGCGCGCCCGTACTGGGGCAAAGTGGGATTGATCGTGCTCTTGCTCATTGCCGGCGTGGTCGTCGATCTGCTGCCGCCATACCTGACCCGCATTTTGATCGACGACGTGCTCCGGGCCACGGGGAGCGCGCGGATGCTGCTCTGGCTGGTGAGTGGGCTGCTGGGGCTGCAAGTGATCCGCGTGGGGCTGACCATCGCCAAAAACTGGATCACGATCGGCGTGAGCACGCGCTTTACAACCGAGATTCGTGAAAAGCTCTTTACACACCTGAAAAAGTTGCCCGTTGACTATTTTGACAAAAACCAGACCGGGCGCCTGATGACGCGCATCAACCAGGACACGGGCGAGTTGCAAGGCTTGTTCTCGCAGATGACCAACTTTGCGCTGAACATTATGCTCGTGATCGGCATCGGCGTGGTCCTGTTCACAATGTCGCCGTCGCTGGGGCTGTACGTGTTGATCCCCACGCCCTTTGTGCTCGTTGCGGCGTTCTTTTACTATCGCTATATGCGCCCGCACTTTAAGCGCTTTTGGATTGCCCGCTGGCGGCTCAATGCAATGTTGAGCACTTTTTTGTCGGGCGTGCGCGTGGTCAAGGCTTTTGCCCAGGAAAACCAGGAAGAAGAGCGTTATCACGACCGCAACGAGCGGCTTTTTCAGACTCGTTTGCAGGTTGACCTGGCGTGGAGCAAATTCTTTCCACTGATCTCGTTTGCGTTTGGCGCCGGCGGGTTGATCATCTGGTACGCCGGCGGGCAGGCGGTTTTGCAAGACCGGATCACCCTGGGCACGCTGATGGCTTTTCTCAGCTACCTGGGAATGTTTTACGGCCCGCTCTCCAACCTGACCCAGATCAGCCAGGCGATGAACCGCTTTCTCACCATCTCGCAGCGCACTTTTGAAATGTTGGACGAAGAGCCGCAGGTCGAGCCGGCGCATCCGGTGCATCGCCCGCAGATCGAGGGACGGATCGAGTTCAAGGACGTCACTTTTGGATACGACCCCTATTATCCGGTGATTCAGGATATGAACTTTGTCATCGAACCAGGCGAGATGATTGGCATTGTGGGGCACAGCGGCGCCGGCAAGACGACGCTGGTCAACCTGGTGTGCCGCTTTTACGACGTGACGCGCGGCAGCATCACCATCGACGGCGTCGACCTGCGCGACCTGTCGATGGACCAGGTGCGCAAGCAGATCGGCATGGTGCTGCAAACGCCGTTTCTGTTCCGTGGCACGTTGGCCGAAAACATTGCTTATGGCAAGCCAGAGGCGACGATGGACGAGATCGTGCGCGCGGCCAAGGCGGCCAACGCCCACGACTTTATCATCCAGATGCCAGAGGGCTATGACACGATCGTGGGCGAAGGCGGCGCGGGGCTGTCCGGCGGCGAACGTCAGCGCATCTCGATTGCGCGCGCGATCTTGCACGATCCCAAAATTTTGATTCTCGATGAGGCCACGTCATCGGTCGATACCAAGACTGAGCGGCAGATTCAGGAGGCGATGGACGAGCTGGTCAAGGGACGCACGACAATTGCCATTGCGCACCGTCTTTCTACGCTGTACAACGCCGATCGCATCCTGGTGCTCAACCACGGCAAACTAGAAGAACAAGGCGCGCCGCAAAAACTGATCAGCAACAAGGGCGCGTTTTACAGTTTGCTGCAAATGCAAACCCAGTTGGCCCGCCTCGATGGCGCGGTCAGTTTGTAGAGGTGCGTCAAATGAACAATATCATTCAAATGCCAGACCAAACGTCAAACCAAATGCCAAACCAAATGCCAAACGCCCAGGGCACGGCTCGATCTGCGCCCCCCAAGTCGTTCGAGGTGGTCTATTTAAAGCCGGAACAATTGCACTTTGAACGTCGCGGCGACACGCTCAGTTTGACGCTCGCCGGCGACGATCCGGCGGCCAGGCGCGTTTACCCGCGCGTGGCGCTGCGCTCTTGTTTTCCGGTGTCGCATTCCCAGTTTTACCTGTCCGTTCGTGATGTCGGCAACGAAGAACAGCCCGAAATCGGCATCATTCGCGATTGGACCACGCTGGCCGAACCGGATCGCCGGGCGGTCGGCGACGAGTTGGATTTGCACTATTTTGTGCCCAAAATTTCCAGGGTCGATGATGTCAGAGACGAATTCGGCTTTTTGTATTGGGACGTCGATACGGACAAGGGACACAAAGAGTTTGTGATGCGCAATAACGTCATCCGGCACGCGCGCGAGATCACGGCCGGGCGCTGGTTGCTGATCGATGTGAACCAGGCGCGATATGAAATCACCAACATTGGGCTGTTGGATCGCAAAAGCCAAAAGTTGATTCATCGCTATCTGTACCTCTAGCTCTGGCGGGCGCCATGCGGCGACCCGATCGCGATAGAGCAAGCGACGGCATCGGTATGATGCACTCGTTTTTCCTCCTAGAGAACCCCTCGGCCTGGCTCGCCGGGGGGTTTTCTGGATCGGAAGCTGAATATGACCGGGTCTGCCATTTTGGGCCGGGATTAGGGCTGTTCAATTCTAATTCGTGACTAAAGTCACCGCTGGCGGGCCAAGGC
>CAYZYE010000212.1:0-6621 GCA_964481205.1 uncultured Anaerolineae bacterium
TAGCTCTGGTTGTGTTGCCATCGCATCCAGTTGGTTACTCGATCCGTGTCCAGGTACACGCTGCCATCGCGCAATTTTGATGTGCCTCTACCTGTTGTATAATAGGTTTCCGTTCGTTGGCTGCCTGTTTCCGCATTGACCGTTGAACCGCAATAGTGCCAATCGCCTTCTGGCGCGCCAATGTACCCGACGAGTTGGGCAATCTCGATGTGGACAAAGTGGATGTTGCCCGTGTTTTTGTCGAGATCGAAACAGCCGATGAGATGCCAGCCTCCGTGTCCGTTATGGCTTTCTCCGCCCTTTCCGGCCTTGTTTGCGCCCTTGATTTCCAGACCGATCCCGTTGTTGGGGTTGACCAGGTCTGGATATTGTTGTTCATGATTGTGCTTGTACGGACTGAACTGGTCTAATGCGTGAGTGAGCATATTGGAGACGATGCCGCTAAAACCGTTTGCCTGGATAACATGAATCAGGGCCAGGCCTGCTTGTTGGCGCAAGGTGCGGTTGATCTGGGCGACGATACGCATCACTTGGAGCATAGCATGTTTTAATTGTGCTTGCGTCAATCCTGGAGCGAGTGGTACATTGCGAAAGAAGCTGTCTTGAATTGTGGGATTTGTCACTGTTTGATCATCTTTGCTTGTTGATCGGTTTCGAGATTGTCCAGATCGATTTGATATTGATCTGTTGCATCTGCTTGCTTTTCTTCCTCGATTATTTCTCTTCTCGTCTGTTCCCCCATTCTACTGCAAGATCGGCTCTTTGGTCAAACCTTGTCATTGCCGTGGTTCTATGTTATGATCGGGCATACGAGTGTGCTGAAAAACCTCCCAACCGCAGGGAGCGCCAATGAAAAGGTCCGATTATGAAAACTAGATCAGGTACGCGACGCCGGCTTGGCTTGTTTCTTGCCATTGCCTTGATCGGGCTGGACATTTTGGGCTGCAAACTGTTTGCTCGATCAGAAGAGATCGAGACCCCTACCGCTGTTGCTGAAATGCCTCGAGCCACTTGTCCCTTGCCCGATAATCCTCCCGTCGAACCTACGGCGACGTCCACGGCAGCGCCCCGCCCGGTGCAGAATAGCGAGCTGGTCCGGCCCGCCGATCTGGTTTACCTGGGCGCGTTTCGTTTGCCCGGCGGCGACGACCCGCCGTTGACCTTTGCCTACGGCGGCAACGCGATGACCTTTAACCCCGACGGCGATCCCGGCAGCAGCGACGCCTGCCCCGGCTCGCTCTTTGTCACCGGCCACGACCGCATGGCCTACGGCGATCTGCCCGACGGCGACCGGGTGGCCGAGGTGAGCATCCCCGCGCCGGCTGTCGCGGCCAACCCTGCCGACCTGCCTCAAGCGGTGTTCATTCAAGATTTGGCCGACGCGACGGCCGGCTATTTCACCGGCCTGGAAGAGATTCCCAAGATCGGCATCCAGTACCTCAACCACCCCGACACCGGCCCGCTGATCCACATCTGCTGGGGGCAGCATCTCCAGCCGCAAGACGAGCCGTCGCACGCCTGGTTCAGCGCCGACCTGTCCGCGCCCAACCTGCAAGGGGTGTGGTTCATCGGCAGCCAGAATCTCTACAGCACCAACGGCTACTTGTTCGACATTCCCGCTGCCTGGGCCGACGCGCACGCCCAGGGGCGCTATCTGGCGACGGGGCGCATGCGCGACGGCGGTCAGGGCGGTATGGGGCCGACGCTTTTTGCCTACCGTCCCTGGCAGTCCGGCGGCGTGGCGTCCCCGCCGGGGACGCATTTATCGGAAACGACGCTTCTGCTCTATGAAAATTCTTACAACACCGAAGAGATCGTTCGCTGTTTGGACGGCTACCAGCATCCCGACGAGTGGGAGGGTGGGGCGTGGATCACCACACCGTCCGGCAAGGCGGCGGTGCTTTTTGCCGGTACCAAGAGCACCGGCGCCAAGTACTGGTACGGGTTCATCAACCCGGCCGGCCCCGGCGAGGTGTGCGTCGAGACGGCGATGAATGGCGATTTTCCCACCTGCCGTCTGGCCGACGGCGCGCGCTGTCCGGAGGAAGACCTGGCGGGGTGTTGCGAGGACGGCGTGGATTGCGTCAGCAATCGCGGCTGGTGGAGCACTCGTTTCGACGCCCAGTTTATCCTCTATGACCCGGCCGATCTGGCGCGCGTGGCCGCCGGAGAGTTCGAGGCATGGGAGCCGCAACCTTATGCTGTGGTCGACATCGACGAGTATCTTTATTTGTCCCCACCGGAGGGGGATGAGGTCGAGTTGGGCTGGGACGATCAGCGACGGGCGCGCGTCGGCGCGGCGGCCTATGACCGCGTCCACGGGCTGTTGTACGTGCTCGAGTTGTACGCCGATGGGGCCAAGCCGGTGGTGCATGTGTGGCAGATTCGCTAAACGGCCTCCTGGGAGCGTGCTGAAAAGCAAGATCAACCAGGGGCGCTTGTTTCTTTCTTGGCGCTCTTGGCGGTTGGCAAGTTTCTCAGCGGTCTAGTAGGCGCACGGCGGCATCAACTTGTGTTCGACGGCCGGGGCGACGATCTGGCGAATGCGGGGCAGCAACGCGCGCTCCTCGTCGCTCAACGCCGGCGCCGGTGGGGGACTCAGGCGCGGGGTATAGGCGCGACTGATCGCGGCGGCGTGGGCGTCGTCGAGGTCGACAAAGCGCCAGATGCGCGGCAAAATTTCATTGGGCCGCGAGACCAGGTCGGCGTAGCACAGGCGCAAGACTTGCGCCGCCAGACCGGGGGTGCGCTCGACGCACTCGACGATGGCGAGCTGCAAGTCTTTCCACTGGTTGGCGATGCCCAACAGTGGGTGTTCGCGGTCGAGGGCCAGCGTTTGTGTCCAGGTGCGCGTGGGGATGCGCAGCGAGAGCACGTCGAGGCGGATTTGCTCCTCGAAAAGCTGTTGCAAAAGGGGGTCGGCGGCAAAGGTTTGTTGCAGGCGCGCGGCCGTGCGTCGGTGCGACAGGATCGCGTCGATGGGGCGGCGCACGATGTGGATGAAACGGGCGTCGGGGAACAGTTTGTGCAAATAGCCCACGCGCAGGCTGTTGACCGGATTTTTGTGTACAAAGCGGCCGGCATGGTGGAGGAACAGGTGGCGGCGGATCAGGTCGAACAGGTCGCGTTCAAAGCGCGGCGCCGAAAAATCGGCCCCCAGGGTGAGGTCGGCGCGGTCATTGTCCCACGCGCTTTGGCCGATGCGCGACCACAACTGTTCGCACTCGCACGGCGAAAACAGGGTGAATTCGAGGCGCGGGTTATGGAGAAAGGGCTTGCTTGCGCGGTCAAGGTGGCCGATCTTTTGCGAGACGCGGGTGGCCCAATGGGCGATCACCGGCGCGCGCGGGCAGATGTGGGTGCCGAACCAAAAGTAACCGGTTTGAGGATGCGCGGCGAGGATTTGCTCCAGCAAAGTGGTGCCGGAGCGAAAGGCGCCAATGACAAAGATGGGGCGGTCGATGGCGATGCGCCGGCAACGCGGTCGCAAAAAAATACGCTCCAATGACGGCCCCAGGAGGTTGATCAATTTGACGGGCAGCCGCCGGGCTACCGAGTAACCATGGGGCAGCCCTTCGACCGGTGTTTCTCGCAGGCGAAGCAGGCGCAATCGGCTCAGCTTTCCTCCACCCCAATGGGCTGCCGCTGCGGGCGGGCGCGGAGCCGGCGGATAAGCAGCGCGGTGGTGACGACAAAGCCGCACGCGCTGAGGATATAGGCCCAATTGATGCCGCCGAGGGTCAAAATGCCGTCGGCGCGCAAAAACTCGGTGCCGAAACGCTTGAGCCAGTACAGATCGGCGTAGAGCAGAGCGACAAAACCGTTGAAAGGCCATATTTGTGGGGCCTGCGGCGCGCGGCCCCACGTTTGTTTGGCTCGCTGTTGACCGTATCGCTCGACGGCGCGCAGCGTTTGCCAGATGGCGAGGTTGATGAATAGATAGATCAATTGGGTGGGATAGCGCACTGCCCACTCACCGTGGATGTTGCGCAAATACATCCCCCACCACGCGGTGGTGGGTTTGCCATAGCAGCAGCCGGCCGAAAAACAGCCCACGCGAATGATCGCTTGCCCCAGAGGCATGACCACGGCTGCACGGTCGAGGATGTGCCAGGGGTCGCGGTTGCGCCAACGGCTGTAGAGAGCGACGGCCAGCGCGCCGCCGGGGAGCATGCCGATGAACGCTCCGCCGGTGGTGGGCTGCCATTTTCCGCTTTGCGCCCAATACCAGATGACCGGAATTTTGCTGACCACCCACGCCCCAATCGCCCCGCCCGCCAGACCGGCGGCCAGTCCCCACAAAATACGATTGTGATCGTTGTATTCAACAAAGAAGCGATGAAAGATGTACATTCCGCAGACGATGATCATGACGGCATAGGCGACGGCATAGGTCGCAATGTGAAAAGAACCGATGTGCAAGACGGGAAGCATGGCTGATCCTGGCTGCTAAGACGCTCAGGGCGCGTTTTTGAGCGTGACGGGTAAATAGATATAGTGGTTTCCCGCGCCTCCGTCCGGCGGCACCCATTTTTCGGCCCACAGGGGGATGTTGTCCCAGACATAGATCGACGATGATATGACCGAGGTGGCGGTGATCGTCAGGTCGTGCAGCCCGGCGGGGGTATCGGCGTGTACATCGTTGATCAGCCAGAGGATGCGGAAACTGCTTCCTCCCGTGCCCAGTGCGATCTGGGTGCCGGCCGTGATCGGCGCGTTGAGGTCTGGAGCGGCTCCTGTTCCTTCGTACATGTGCCACAGCGATTGCAGCGACGATGTCCAGGTCAGGGTGACGGTGACGGGTGTGGTGTTCCGGTTTACCAGGTGTTCTGAAAGGGTGATCCGTTGCGTGGGGGTAATCCACGCACCTTCGGTCCACCCCAGGTGCAGCCCGTTGCCTTTTCCCAGGTTCAGCGGTCCGGCGTCCATACAGGTGATCCCTTGGCCCTGGTACGAGGCCGCGCCGACGGCACGGCCAAGCGCGGTTACTTGCAGCGCGAGTGCGGCTTGTTGCGATTTGAACATTGCCGGCGGGTCTTGTCCCTCGTAGCAATAATAGGTGCGCACCTCGCATCCATCGCAGGTGTTGGGTTGATCGTGCAGGTCGAGCAAGAGTTTGGACACGATGCCCCAGTGGTTGGGGGCAACCGCCAGCCCGGTTGGGCAGGTCATGTCTTGGGTGGGCGTCAGTCCCCATGTCACCCAATGCTCGCCGTTGGCCGATGGGAGATCGTTGGCCGCCAGGTTGGCCCGCTCTGGGCGATATTCGACGGTATAAGTCAATATATTGGGTGCAACTCCTCCATACTTAGCCAGGTAAATGGTCTGCGAGTACGGGTCGCCCATGGCAAAAGGCAGCGCATAAGAGGTGGTGGGCACGCCGCTGCCCAAAGGCATGCGCGAGGCGATAAAGAACTGGTCGCTGGTCAGCAGGTTGTGAATGTCGTTGCACAGATCGGTGGTCAGGGTGATGCCGTTGATGTCGATCCATTTTTGTACTTCCCACATCGTTACTGGGACATCTTGAGAGTGTATGACGCTCAATTTCAGACCGGATGTGCCGGCAACCGCGTTTGTCGTGCTGTTAGAGACCTGGGTTTGGATCGACGAGGTGGCCTTGCTCCCGTCTGTGTATTTGGTCTCGAACGTGTCCACCAGTTTGGTTTCCGACGAGGGGGCACGGTAACTGACCGAGAGGGATGAATAGACATTGAGATGAAAGACGTATGGCGGCCCGCCGGGGTCGGGCGGGGGGTTGTAAGCGACGTTCGTCACGCCCGGAGGCGGCGTCCAAGTCACGGTTGCGTCGGCTGCGAGCATGCCGCTGTTGATTTTGACGGTTTGACCCGGCTTGACCACGCCAGGGCCGTACAGTTTGGGCATCGTGACCTGCTTTGTTGTTTTATGTTCGCTTTCTTGCGAGGTGGTTGGTGGATCTTCATCGCCGCAGCAACTGGTGCAGCCCATTACCGACATAAAGGTGGTCAGCGCAAAGGCGGCAATAAACAAGATGCTCAGAGCGTGAATATAGGCTGCGACTTGAGAGTGAATCGAGGTTGGGAAACGTTTCATTGGTTGTTTCCTTTCAAACGGCGGCGTTCGCTTGCAAGATGCCGAGTCGGCCAGCGAGCAGGGAAATTTGGCAAGGCAGGATATGGTGTATGGTGATGCTTGATCAAGAATTGGAGGATGGTTTACCAGGTATGTATTTTATTATAAAGAGTTTTGCTTCTAGTGTCAAGGTGCGTTGATGGTTTTTTGGGTATTTCACGTTGGGTGTGTTTCAAATGGTTTGGGCGTCCGGCCATTTCATCTGCTCCTGCCGGATCGCCAGATCCGGCAGCCGAACAAGATAAATGCGACCAGCCTCGCCTCGCCGTTTTTGGCCTGGATTTGGCAATCCAGGCCGAGCAAACCGTGGCGGCGGAATCCCCATTCCGCCGCCACCTGACCCCAAATTGAAACACACCCAAATGTGATTGCCCTGCGGGTTTTTGGGGCAGGTCTTGTCATTGTCCTGGTTCTATGTTATCATCAAGTATGGCGGTTTTGAGAATGTCAGATCAAGTGAGATGTTTTTCCGAACCAGGTCTTGACATCCGCTCTGCGGCGCATCACAGG
>CAYZYE010000213.1:0-6612 GCA_964481205.1 uncultured Anaerolineae bacterium
GCCGGCGCGGAGAATTGGGGTTTTTCATTGGACTCATTGGATAATCAAGCTGATGTGTGACGGTTTGATCCACTGGGTCAATGCGGATACGGAAACATAGTCCACGCCGGTTTCGGCAATCTCGCGCACGTTCTCTAGCGTGATCTCGCCAGATACCTCCAGCGGCGCGCGTCCGGCCACCCATTTGACCGCATCTCGGATGTCTTGGAGCGACATTTGGTTGAGCATGATCCGGTCTGGTTCCAGCGGGAGCGATTCGTCCAACTCGGCCCAGGTATGCACCTCGATGACGACCTGGAGGTCGGTTTCTTGCTGGCGCACGCGCTCGACGGCGGCGGTGATGCTGCCGGCAATGGCGATATGGCTGTCGCGGATAAAGATCATGTCGTCGAGTTGCTGGCGATGGACGCCGCCGCCGCCTATTTGCACGGCTTGTTGGTCGATCAGGCGCAGGCCGGGCGCAGTTTGCCGCGTGCTGAGGATGACGGCATTGGTGTTTTGCACCAGGTCTACATAGCGGCGGGTCAGGGTGGCAATGCCCGACATGCGTTGCAAAAAGTTGAGCGCGGTTCGTTCGGCGGTCAGGACGCCGACCACCGGGCCGACCACCGTTGCCAGCTCGTCGCCGGCAGACATTGCGCTGCCATCGAGTTTGAGCGGCGTAAAGGCGATGAGCGCGTTGATGCGGTTAAAGACTTGGGCGGCAATGTCGATGCCGGCGAGGATGCCGTCGTTGTGGGTGATGATGCGGCCTTTGGCAATGATGTTGGGCGGCAAGGCCCACATGCTGGTCACATCGCCGTGACCCACATCTTCTCTGAGCGCGCGTTCGATAATGTCAAATTGTTCCTCGTTCATCGTTTCCCCCGCTTTCTATACACTCGCCCAGGGCTGTTCAATTTTGTGACCAAGTCACCGCTGGATTGTAGAATTGAACAGCCCTGGTATCTGGTGGCTCCTGGATTTCGCGGGGCGCCCGGTTCGGATTACGCGGCTAGAGAGCAGCCGTGGTCTGAACCACAAAGTAAAGCGGCGCCCCAAGATGGGGATTGGTCAATCCCAAAGTCCTAAAGAACCTGTTTTTATTATACCATAGTTGGTCTGGACGAAAAAACAAACGGGCAAGGTGAATTTTGGGTGAAATTGGGGCCAAAGATGGGTGGGAGAAGATGGCAATGATCTGGTGGTTAATTTGGCGCTGGTGGGACGAAAACGGTGATTTGTCGTCAGAATATGCAATCTGGTGGGGCAAAATGACAAACTGGTGTATTCCCGTTTGTCTGGCGCACCATTTCTTTTTGCGTTTTCCGGGTCTTTGTGCTATCATATTCGCACTTGATACTATATTTTGTGGTTGCAGGGCCTAAAAATCCCGTATTTAGTGTAATGCGATCATGTGTATCGTTTTTGATTGGTAAACTGTGGTATGTGGGGTCGAGGGTAAACGTTGAAGTGTCCATACTGTGGGATCAGAGATTCGCGCGTCATCGATACACGCACATCGGGGGAACGGATTCGCCGGCGCCGGCAGTGTAATGATTGTGGGCGTCGGTTCACGACGTATGAATATGTGGCCTTGATCAATCCGGTGGTGGTGAAAAGCGATGGGCGGCGGGAGGAATTTGACCGCGAAAAGTTGATGCTGGGCATTCGCAAAGCGTGCGCCAAACGGCCGATCTCGGTCAAAGATTTGGAAAAATTGGTCGATCAGGTCGAGGCGGATATGCACCACCTGGGCAAGGTCGAGTTGGACAGCCGCGTGATTGGGCGCATTGTGATGGAGCGGCTAAAGGACATTGACGCGATCGCTTATTTGCTTTTTGCATCGGTTTATATGCCGATCACCAATTTGGAAGAGATGAAGACGGAGGTGGACCGGCTTTTGATGCGTCGAATGGAATAAGATTGGGGTGGTTGTTCTTGGGCATCAGAACGCGCGCGACGGGGGCATGCACAGATGCCCTTTTGTTTTTTTTAGCCTGGCGCGGTTCGGCTGCGGGGCTGGTTTTTGGGGGTGTTGTGAAGGGACAAGAGGAGGAAAAATGTCGCTAGACCGCGTGATCAAGCGTGATGACAGTGTGGTTACGTTTGACCGGAAACGAATAGAGAACGCGATTTATGCTGCGGCCCGGGCCGTGGGCAACGGGGTAGGGCATCAATGGGCCGAAACGCTCTCTTGGGCGACGATTGGCATCCTGGATGAACGATTTGGCGCGAACGGCCATTTTCCGCATGTTGAAGAGATACAGGATGTGGTCGAAGAGGTGCTGATCAAGTCGGGGCATCCCCGGGTGGCCAAGGCGTACATTCTGTATCGCCAACGGCGGGCCGAGGCGCGTGACACCGAGCGGATGATGCTGAACGGCGTCAAACTCGTCGAGGATTACTTGGAGCGTGCCGACTGGCGGGTCAAAGAAAACAGCAATATGAATTATTCCCTCCAGGGGCTGAATTTTTACATCGCCTCTTCGATCGCCGCCAACTATTGGCTGCACAAAGTGTATCCGCCGGAGGTGCAGGCCGCGCATATCGACGGCGATTTTCACATCCACGACCTGGGAATGCTATCGACATATTGCTGCGGGTGGGACCTGCAAGACCTGCTGCGCGTTGGCTTTGGCGGCGTGGCGGCCAAACTCGAAAGCGCGCCGCCAAAGCATCTGCGCACGGCGCTGGGGCAGTGGTCAACTTTTTTTATACGCTGCAAGGCGAGTCGGCCGGCGCGCAGGCGGTCTCGAATTTTGATACATTGTTAGCGCCATTTATTCGCTATGATGGCCTGGATTACCGGTCCGTCAAGCAGGCGATCCAAGAGTTTGTGTTCAACATCAATGTGCCCACGCGAGTCGGGTTTCAGTCTCCCTTTACCAACCTCACCTTTGATCTGACCCCTTCGCCCGTTCTCCGCGACCAGCCGGTGATCATTGGCGGCCAGTTGCAGCCGGAGACTTTTGGCGAGTTCCAGCCGGAAATGGACATGATCAACCGCGCTTTTGCCGAGGTGATGCTGGAAGGCGACGCCAAAGGACGTGTGTTTACGTTCCCGATTCCCACTTTTAACATTTCCAAAGGATTTGCGTGGGACAATCCAATGTTGGAGCCGGTGTGGCGGATGACGGCCAAGTATGGTATTCCATACTTTAGCAATTTTATCAACAGCGATATGAAGCCCGAGGACGCGCGTTCGATGTGCTGCCGGCTTCGCCTGGACAACCGCGAGTTGCGCAAGCGCGGCGGCGGGCTTTTTGGCGCCAACCCGCTGACCGGTTCGATCGGCGTGGTGACGATCAATATGCCGCGCCTGGGCTATCTGTCCCGAGATGAGCCGGAATTTCTCGATCGTCTGGCACGGTTGATGGACACCGCGCGCACCAGCCTCGAGATCAAGCGCAAGATGTTGGAGCAATTGACCGAACAAGGACTGTACCCATATAGTCGTTATTATTTGCAAGACATCAAAAAGAGCCAGGGAACGTATTGGGCCAACCACTTTTCGACCATTGGCCTGAACGGGATGAATGAGGCCTGTCTCAATTTTTCGGGGCGGGACCTGTCCGACCCGGCCAGTAAGGCCTTTGCCGTTCGCGTGCTCTTGTTTATGCGTGAGCGGTTGTCCGAGTACCAGCAAGAGACGGGCGAGTTGTTCAATTTGGAGGCCACGCCCGCCGAGGGCGCTTCGTACCGGCTGGCCAAGGCCGACCGGGAGCGTTACCCCGGCATCATTGCCGCCGGTTCGGAAGAGACGCCGTATTACACCAACTCGACGCATTTGCCGGTGGGCGCCACCGACGATATTTTCGAGACCCTGGAGCATCAGGATGATTTGCAAGTGCTTTATACCGGCGGCACCGTGCTGCACGGTTTTCTCGGTGAGCAGATCGATGATTGGCGGCAGGCGCGGCGATTGGTGCGGCGCATCGCCGAAAATTTCCGGCTGCCTTATTACACCCTCACGCCGACGTTCAGCATTTGTCCCGTTCATGGCTATATTCCCGGCGAGCACGAGTTTTGCCCGTATGATCACAGCCCGGAGGCTGTCGAGCAATACGGTATCAAGTTGGATTCATAGATAGGAGGCCAAGACATGGCAGAAAAAAAGGTTCCGTGTGAAGTGTACTCGCGCGTGGTGGGTTATTTGCGCCCGGTGCAAAATTGGAACAAAGGCAAGCGCCAAGAGTTCAAAGAGCGCAAGACGTACCGCATCCAGAGTCAAGACGCCGAGACAGGCAAAGTCAAATAAATGCATGTCAAAGGCTGGATCAAGTCCACGCTGTTGGACTATCCCGACAAAGTTGCAACCTCTTTGTTCTTTGGAGGTTGCAACTTTATGTGTCCGCATTGCCACAACCGCGACCTGGTGCTGTCGCCGGGCCGCCTGCCGGACATTCCCCTCGACGACATTTGGGCGTTCCTCGAGCGGCGTCACGGGTTGTTGGACGGGGTGGCGATCAGCGGCGGTGAGCCGACTTTGCAGCCGGAATTGCCCGCTTTGTGCCGGCGCTTGCACGAGATGGGCTTTCTGGTCAAACTCGACACCAACGGCTATCGTCCGGACGCGCTCGGCGCGCTGCTGGACGCCGCGCTGGTCGATTACGTGGCTATGGACATCAAAGCGCCGCCGGGCAAATACGCGCAGTTGAGCGGCGTTGACGTCGATTTGGGACGCATTCAACGCAGCATCGACCTGCTGCTTGCGGCGCGCGTCGAGTACGAGTTTCGCACCACGGTTGTCCCCGGCTTGTTGGATCAAGATGATATTGTCGCGATCGCGCGTTGGATACAGGGTGCGCAGCGATATTTTTTGCAACAGTTTGTTCCGCGTAATACCCTCGACCCAGAGATGCGCGAACGCATTCCTTATTTGCCCGCACAACTCGACGAGATGGCGGCGCAAGCCGAGCCATATATGGGTCTCGTGCAGGTGCGGGGCGTTTAGGTCGTTGACGAATTGAGCAAAATCTGTTACAATGCCAGAAATTCCACCCTGACCTCAAGGAGGGACGATGAGCCTGCGCGGTAAAAAAATCGCCATCTTGGTCGCAGACCTGTATGAAGAGCTGGAATTGTGGTACCCGCTGCTCCGGCTGCGCGAAGAGGGCGCCGATGTGTTTGTCGTGGGCACGGGCGAAAAAGACGTGTATCATGGCAAGTACGGGTATCCTGTCGAGGCCGAAGCGACCGTCGCCGGCCTGTCGGCCGAAGACCTGGACGCCGTGATCATTCCCGGCGGATATGCCCCGGACCTGATGCGCCGCAGTGCGGCGTTGCTCGATCTGGTGCGGCGCGCGGTCAAAGCAGAGCGCGTTGTGGCCGCGATCTGTCATGGCGGTTGGGTGCTGGCTTCGGCCGGCGTGTTGTCCGGGCGCAAGGTGACGGGGTTTGTTTCGATCAAGGATGATTTGATCCATGCCGGGGCGCGCTATTATGACCGCACCGTCGTGGTTGACGGCAATTTGATCACATCGCGCTTTCCAGATGACTTGCCCGCGTTTTGCCAGGCGATTATCGCGGCGCTTGTTGTCCAGTAGGCGATTCTTGATTTCGACCGGCGATCTTGATTCGGTCGGACGCCTTGGGGGAAAAAAGGGAGAGCGGCAAGATGTCGACGTTCACGGTGACGTTTTTGGGTGTTCGGGGGGGCTATCCTGTCGCCGGCCCCAAGACCGTGGAGTTTGGGGGCAATACGACCAGTCTGCAAGTGCAGGCCGGCCCACATTTGATCATCATCGACGCGGGTACGGGCGTCATTGGGTTGGGTAAACAACTTGCCGCACAGCGCAGCCAGGATGGCAAACCGGTGCGGGCGATCATGTTGTTTACGCACGGGCACCACGATCACACGCAGGGTTTGGCTTTTTTTGAACCACTCTGTTTTAGCGACAGCGTTTTGCACATTTTTGGCCCGCGCATGCCTGACGCCGGTCTCGAGGACGTGCTGCGCGAGGCGATGGCGCCGACGGTTTTTCCGTTTCAGGTGGAGGATTTGATGCGCGCCTGTCGCATCAAGAACGTGCATGACCGGCAAGCGATTGTGCAGAGCCGGCCGGATTTGCCCCCGCTGGTGGTCGATTCGTCGCGGATCGAGGGCTTTGTTCCGCCCTGGGCGGTTGTGATCAAAATGTATCACAGCCACAACCATCCCAAGGGTGGGGCAATGTGTTACCAGATCGAATATCGGGGCAAGCGGCTGGTTTTTGCGACGGACACCGAGGGGTATGAGGGCGGCGATACCAGCCTGATTCAATTTGCCGAGGGCGCCGATCTGCTCGTGCATGATTCCGAATATACGGACATTGAGTATACGGGGCCGCCGTTTTGCCGCCAGGGTTGGGGACACAGCACGTGGCGCATTGCGGTCGAGGTGGGGCAAAAAGCCGCCGTGAAACGGTTGGCGCTGACTCACCATCATGCCAACCATGACGATGCGGTGATCCGCGAGATCGAAAGGCAGGCGCAGGCGGTGTTTCCGCAGACGTTTGCCGTGCGCGAAGGGACGACCGTCGAGTTGTGATTAGAGTTCTAGCCACCCGACAGTTTTGTTCGGCAACCTACACAAGCGGGTTTTTCTGGCAAGGGGCCAGCCCCTTGCCGAACCCCGTTGAGGGGCTATGC
>CAYZYE010000214.1:0-6563 GCA_964481205.1 uncultured Anaerolineae bacterium
TATATATATAAGGATGCTTTAATGAGCCAAGTATTACAGACCTACGCTTCCAATTTGACCTGGGCAAACACCGTGCCCGCACGCGCGTGCCGCGCCGTCAATTTGACCACATTGTCCGGCGCGCCATGTTCCGGCAGGCGCACCACCCACTCGACCTTGAGCCGCTCGCTGGTCTCGTCATCGACGCTGGGAAATGCTTCCTTGTAAGCCCGCCCTTCAAGCTGCCCCAATTCCTCGCGCAGTTTGCCGGTTTCCAACGTCGCCCCCTGGGGCAGTTCGATCTCGCAGACCACGCCGCGCGCCAGCTTTTTCTCGACCGCCTTTTTGGTGACATAGCTCGGCAGCCAGCCGGTGTTGTGAACCACCAGCCGCACGCGGTACGCGCCCTCGCCCAACGGCTTGACGCTGGCCTCGAACAACTCGAGGCGCGGCGAGATCAACAAATGCCACACCAGCCAGTCGGCAAATGGCGCAATCTCTTTTTCCAAAAATTCCGGCGGCGGATTGCGCCAGGCATAAACCTCATCCCAGCCGCCCAACTCGATCCGCCCCAACTGCGGGTGGTCGAACGGATACCAGTCGATATAGCCACGCCCGCCCAACACCTCGTCGCTCCACTTGAGCATTTTCAGGTCTTCTTCCAACGGATGCTCGCGGTACCAGTCGATAAACTTGTACTCTTTGATCCCCGCCTGACGCTGTGGACTCCAAATCTCGACCGTCCAGGCAAAAGCGCCCATGTGGTCGTACACCCAGGTATCGAACCCGCCGGTGATCACTTGATTGGGATGATAGCGAAAGTCATGATAAACCGAGATATTGGGATAACCGGTCATATCGGTGCCCTTGGCGCCAATTTTCTGAAACGTCCACAAATCCTCGGCCGGAAACTTTGCATCCGGGCGATCGTCATAAGGACGCAAGATCACGCCGCTAAAGGTGTGAAAAGCCACCGCGCCGGTGATGTTGGGATGATCGGAAATAAAATGCGCCAGCGCCCGGGCCTCCGATTCGGACGTGGGATACGGGCCGGCGCCCTTTTGCTCGAATTCTTGACGCCAATTAAAAGGAAAATTGCGGTTCAAATCGAGCCGTTCCTTTTTCGGCTGAATCTTGAGCGTCACCCCATCATAGTCCTCGACCAACCCCTCGGGCAACAGCCGGTAATACGAACCGCCCGTCTCCGTCGGGTCACGCCGCACCATCAAGCGCGCCTCATCGGGGCAGATTTTCCAGGCGCCATTGGGGTCGGGAATGCGCATCCACAACATCCGCCCATCGCCGTCAACATCCTCCGTCACCAACCCGCCAATGGGGTCTTCGTCGTAGGGATAGGGCCGCGCGCTGGAACGGATGTATTTGGGCTTGTCGGCCAACGCCAACTCGGCACCGTCAGGGTTGACGCGCGGGCAGATGTAAAAAACGCGCGAGTCCAAACAGCGGGTAATGTCGGCGTCGACGCCGTACCGGGTCACCAGCTTGTTGATCAGATACAGGCAGGCGCTGGAAGGCGACACTTCGGTGGCGTGAATGTTGCCATCGACCCACATGGCCGGTTTGTGCCGGTCCTCGCCCGACTCGAAACAAGTCACCGTCGCCAGCCAGATGTCGCGTCCCTGGTAACTCGAACCGATGCTCTCTACGCGCACCAGATGCGGGTATTCCGCCGCAAACTCGTGCATAACACGGGTCAAATCATCATACCGATAATAGGTCTTGAATTGAACGTCAGCCACCATCCTTCTCCTTTGTTTGAACAGACAATAGGTTGAAAAAACCCGGCAACCCGCCAACCAACCTGAATGAATACATTCCTATTCGACCACCTGATAAATCGTCACCAGATCATTTTGGTACGCCACCGACAGATGTCCGGTAAACGCGAGTTGCTCAAACTTGGACACCGAGTGCGGATACTGGGTCTTTTCCAGCGGGCCGATGTAAATATACTCGACGCCCAACTCGTCGATCAATGCGACCGTGCGCTCCAGATCGGTGGACATGAACAACTCGCGCCCTTGGGCGCTGCGCCGTCCCACCTGCCAGTCATACCGCTGCTCCGACTCGTGCATGCCAAGCAACGTCGGCAAACCGGTATAGCTTGCCACCCGCACGCCAAACTCGCGGTAATAGCCAATCGGCGCCTCGGCCAGCACCGGCGTCCCCGTCACGTGATCGCGCAGCCAGCAAATGGCCTCGTAATCGCCGCGCAGTTCGATGCGGTTACGGTCATCGGGCCAATTGTACGCGCCAACGGTCATAAAAGCCATCCCGTCCAACGTCCCAATCGGCGGGCGCGCGCCGGGAAAACGATCCAGCACCCGCGCGGGCGTTCCCAGCAGCGGATACAAGGCCGCCGCCGCCAGCAGCAGCGCAAACACCGTCGTCCAACCCCAGCGCCAACCCGCACGCCACCGTTCGACGGCCCGCCACACGCCCGGCAGCGACGCCCCAACGGCAATGCCGAGCATCATCCACACTTGCAGATAAAACTTGAACAGCGTATTCATCCGCCACCAACCAGAGGTATCGCCGGCCAAAAAGTCCTTGAGGTAAAACAACTCGATGCCCACCAAGAGCAAGAACGCCGTAAAAACCAGCGCCAGGACAAAACGCCGTTCGCCGGTCATCCCGGCATCGACCATCATGGCCGCCGCCAGCAGCAGCAGCGGGGTCATCACAAAAAGCAGCCAATAGCCCTTGAAAGCAAAAAAGACCAGCAGCGCCAGCGCGCCCAGCCCCCAAAACGACAACCAGTAACCCAGGCGGTTCTCGCGCACCAACAAACCGTAAACGCGCTCCAGACGATGCAGCCGCCCCAGGTGACGCGCCGCGAGACGGATCAGGCGCAAAACCGCCCAACGCGACCGGCGCCGCGCGCCCCACACAACCAGCAGCAGCGAAATCGCGCCAAAAAGCAAAAACCCCCACATGACCAAAAACTCGCCCAAATCGGTCGATATGCGCCCCAGGCTCCACCCCAACCCAGCGTGAAGCACCGTATAATATCGAAAAAATGGCGCGTACAACCACACACCAACCGCCGCCAGCCCAACGCCGGCCGCCAGAGCCGGAACCACGCCCTGCCGCCCCCGCGTTCGCACCCAGACAAAGAGCAACACCAGCCCGCTCAAACCGGCATAAGCCGGAAAATCCCAGGTGTTGATCGAGGCCAACACGCCCAGCGCCAGCGCCCACAACGGCCAGTTGAGCAACTCGCCCCAGTCGAGGCGCTGCCACAGGTAACAAAAACTCGTCTTGAACAACGCCCACTCGCCGCCCGGCAACGGCCGGCCGCAATCCGCCGGCAGAGCGATGTCAATAGGTTCACGCTTGCGCAGCAGCCAATTGAGCGCAAAAGCCACCGCCAACGCCGTAAAAGGAATATTGATCATGTGCGGGTGCAGATCGGCGAACAAGAAACTCCAATATGGAAACTCGTTGATCGTCGAGCCGACCACGCGGCTGGGGTCCCAATAATTGAACGAGGGCAGCTGCGCCCGGCGCAAAACCACCTGCCACAGCCCAGACGCCGCCCGCGCCGCCGCCTGCACACCCGGAATGCGGCTTTCAAACGCCGTTCCGGGCTGCCCGATCCGGCCCAACTTTACGATGAGCTGCGTCGCACTGGCCAGATTGCCCAACACGGTCACGCAGAGCACAGACAACAGCCCATGCCCCACCCCAAAGCGCCAGGTTCGCTCCGAGGCAGTCGCCGAACCGGCGCCCCCGAACACCCGCCCGGCCAACGTATAACCGATCGCAAACACATTGCTCACCGTCAGCGCAAAATAAAGCGGCACCGCCAGATTGAAAGCCACCGTCGTCGTCAGGCCGGTCAAACGGGTGACGATCGAGACCAGGAACTGACCATAATAGTAATAATTCAAATATCCATCTGAATAATAAGGATCATAAGGCGGCAAATAGGCGCTGCGCAGGCAAGCGTTCAGGTAAGCAATGTCCATCCCCTTTTCGCCGCCGTTCCACGGCTGCCACAGATCGGGATTGAGTACCCGAATTCCGACGAACAGCAAAAAGGCCAGCCCAAACACCAACTCGCCAAGCAAAACCACCCGCCATTTGGCCCGCAAAAACGCCCCGATCGGCGCCCCATAGCGCCGCATCAACAGCGCCGAAAACAGCGCCGTGACGACGATCGCCCCCAATGTCAACGGCAAGCCATTTTTCAGCCAATGCAGCGCCGCCGGCAGCCACACCAGATACCCCACCACCAGCAAGCCGATGGCGCGCGACAGCAGGTAGCCGCGATCGCGCAGGCCGCTAAAAATCACAAAGACGATTGGAAAGACCAGCCAGCCCAACAGAGCGACAACCAGCCACCACAGCAACGTCGCGCCAACCGTCGACGCGCTGGCCCAGCGATTCCAGCCAAAATCGGCCACCACGGGCAGATCGCCAACCGGCGCGTCCAGCAACAGCGTGCGCTCGACATTCCCCTCGGTCGGCGCCGGCCGCTCGAAAAGGGCAAACTCGCGCTTTTCCGCCGCCTCCCACCGTGGCGGCGTCGACAGCGCCACCGCAAAAAGCTGATCCCACTCCAAATCGGTCAGATCGCGCTCTTTGCGAAACACGATCGGCCTGGGGTGATCATAGACCGTGAAACTCTCGTCGGCGTCGTCGTCGACAAAACGCAAACCCAGCAGAGCGGGGTACGCCGAAAACTCGACCTCGCGCACAAAACCCAGCCGCTCGTCGAAAAACAGGCGGTAAAACTCGGCGCTGACCGGATAGCGTTCCGGCAGGCGGGGAATGGTGCGGTACAGCCGGTTGCTGGAAAAAATCACATAATCGGCCTCGCGCAAAAGCGCCCGCACCAGGTCGTACTTGGCAAAGGTATCCGGCTCGTACATGGGCAGCTCGACGTGGCGGTAGCCGTGCGCGCCGGGGTTGGCATAGTCGATCGGCAGCGAAAGCGGCAGGTGATCGTCCCAATGTTCCACCGCGAGAACCGAACCATCGGCGATATTGGCGTAAATCCACCTGGAAGCCTGAATCCAGGGATGCTCCTGGGCGTAAACCCACATAAACGCCAACGCCCAGAGCGCAGAGAAAACCAACACAAGGTGAGGTAAATAACGTAAAACAGAGTACCACGCCCGCCGCGCCCCCCCGCCCGTTGCTCCGTCCATTCGCCGGCTCGCCCACCCGCCGATCCGCATCATCATCGACGCCCCCATCAAAATAAACAGCGGCAGCAACGGCAGCATATAGCGCATAAACTTGACCATAAACGAACCGGTCAGCAAAAAATAAGGCACCGCCCAGCCGAGCATCACCAACTCTTCGGCGCACACCCGGCGGAACTGGCGCCAAAGCGTCCATCCAAACCCGGCAAAAGCAACGATCCCCAGCGGCCAGCCCAGCCCCCAACGCACCTGCTGCACGATCTGGTAAACAAAAGGCATCGTGTTGCGATACTGCCGCGTAAAAGGCCAGTCGGCCGTCCCGCGCACCATCGTCCCCTGCTCGACGATTTGTTTGAGGTATAATTTGAGATCGAGGAGGGCAAACGGCGAGGCGACAAAAAACGCAACCCCGGCGACGAGCAAACTCGTCACCACATCGGGCGACGCGCGGCGCAACACCTGAACCACAACCGGCGCGCCATCGCCGTCGGCGCGCCGAACGGCGCGAATCACCTGCGCCAGGACGAGGACAAAAAGCAGCGGCGCGGCGCTAAATTTCGAGGCGATGGCCAGACCGGCAGCAGCACCGGCCCACAAAGTCGTCCAGAGATGGTTTTCCCTGGCCTGAGAGACGCACACCGACCCGTACACCGACAAAGTGATGAAAAAGGTCGTGATCACATCAAAAGTGGCAAAATGAGACAACTGGATGTGCATAACGGCAAACGTCACCAACGCGGCCCCCAACAAACCGACGTTCCGGTCATAGATGCGCTTGCCCAACAAATAAACCAGGCAAATCGTGCCCAGGTCCAACAGCGCCGACAGAGCGCGCCCCACCAAACTAATCCCGCCGTACTCGCCCAAACTTTGCAGGGCATACGCCATCTCTTGATAGCCCGGCCCCCACCTGGTCATCGCTTTTCCCCACGCCGACAGCGTATTTCCGACCCAGGCGTGCAGATACAGAGGCAAATGGCCGTAAGCAAAATTACGAACCTGCCCGCCGCCGTTGCCATCGGGCGTCCACAGCGGATTCAGCGTCGAGCGACGCGGATCGAACACATTACTGCCATCCTGCGGCCAGGCGATCGCCGGCGCCACCATCGCGATCCACCGTTCATCGGGGTGCGCATGCTGCCCCTCGTCCCAATCGAGCTTGTAAAACCGCAGTCCGGCGGCAATGATCAAAAGGACAACCAGACCCCATCGCGTCCAAGTATTTTCCCGTCGCTCCACTTTGCACCATCCTCAACAACGTACCCCTGACACCTGCACCGGCCATTACAGAACGCAATTGTATCACTATCGAGAATTTAGAGCAACCCCGCCATCAAAAAATTAGCCACCCTACACATTTGACTTGGGCCGGCGCAAAATCAATTTAGGGGGCAACCATGCCCCCTAAAACCC
>CAYZYE010000215.1:0-6514 GCA_964481205.1 uncultured Anaerolineae bacterium
CCGATCACTCGCGCGAGTATGTGCCGCTGTTGGCCGCCGGGCATCTGGTCCGGGCGGGCGCCAATTTGGGCACGCGCGCCATTTTTGCCGATTTGGGCGCAACCGTTGCCGATCTATTGGGCATTGGGCCAATCCCCGTGGGTACCAGTTTTGCCTCGATATTGCTCAAGCATGGACAGTAAAGAACTTGCGTGCTAAAGAAGCGGTGACGCAAGGTCGCCGAGATTATCTTGTATTCGTGATCATCTGCGGTGTTTTTCGATGTTTTGTTTCTTTGCGATCTCGGCAGTCTCTGCGGTTGGCGGGTGCGCTGACGAGTTTTTGGCATGTTCCGCACAGTGCTTTAGGACAATCCAGCGGTTGAAACCGTGCCTGGCGAGCCGTTGTCTGGTCGTCCCCCTACGGCGACGAGTCCCCGCCAGCGGTGACTTTGGTCACAATAGAATTGAACAGCTCTGAGGACAATCCAGTCAAGGCGGTATGGTATGACCCAAAAGGCGCGGGAGCGCAGGTTTTTGACGCCGGGTTATTGGCGCGGTCCGATCCGGATCGTTCGCACGTTGGCGGGCGCCTTGTCGAAACTGGCGCGCGTCACGGTCGCCAATTATGGCAAACACGAGTGCTCGATGCGGGCGGCGGCGATTGCGTATTATATTTTGCTTTCTTTTTTTCCCCTGGTATTGTTGTTGATCGTGTTGAGCAGCTCGTTTTTGACCCAACTCGAGACGCAAGAGGCCGTGTTTGTCTTTATCGATAGTTATTTGCCCAGCGCCGACCAGCTGATTCAGCTCAATATTTACCAGTTGTTGCGCTACCGGGCCGTGGCCAGTGTGCTTTCGCTGCTGAGTTTGTTTTGGTCGGGGGGCAATGTCTTTGCCAGCATTCATCATGCCCTGAACGTCATCGGCGAGGTCAAAGAGCCGAAATCGTTCTGGTGGCAGCGATTGCTCAGTTTTGCTTCGGTGGGGTTGATCTTGTTCATGTTTGCGCTCTCGTTGGCGATCACGACCGTGGGGGACATTATCGGCAAATTGCCCGATCTCTCGTTGGGACTGCTTTCTGTCGAGGCCGGCGAATTGTGGGGACGTGTGACTACGTGGATTGGTTTTGCGCCGACTATTTTGCTTTTTTATACCATTTATCGGCTGCTGTCCAATATCCCGATGCGTTGGTGGGAGTGGATTCCCGGCGCGGTCGTCGGCGGGCTTTTTTGGGAGATCGGCAAACAGTTGTTTACCGATTATGTGATCAATTTTCAGCCTTATAACCTGGTTTACGGTTCGTTGGGTAAATTTGTTGCTTTTATCATCTGGTCTTATTATACGGGGGTGATTTTGCTGATCGGCGCCGAGTTGACCGTCGCCTGGCAACAGGTGCGGCAGACGCATACCTCGATGTGACTGGGAAACAGGCCAGGGTATATCCACGCTTGTATTCGCAATTCGATGTCCACCAATTTCGCAGATGTCGCAGATTTTTGTCTGTCTTGCCCGTGTCATCTGCGGTTGCCTGGTTGTTTTCAGCGGTTTCCTGCCAGATAAGGATGCGTTCATGTTTCTCAAGACGCCGGTCAATGGTTTTCGCACCTGGCTGGTCATTTGGAGCGGGCAGTTGGTTTCGCTCGTCGGCTCTGGTCTGACGGGGTTTGCGTTGGGGGTGTGGGTGTATCGGCGCACCGGCTCGGTGACCCAGTTTGCGCTCATTTCAATGTTTACGACGTTGCCGGGGATCGTGTTTGCCCCCATCGCCGGGGCGTTGGTGGACCGCTGGGATCGACGCTGGGCGATGATCCTCAGCGACGCGGGCGCGGCACTGTGTACGTTGAGCATGGCCCTGTTGCTGATCGCCGATCGGTTGGAGGTCTGGCACATTTACCTGGCGATGGCGCTCAGTTCGACTTTTAGCGCCTTCCAGTGGCCGGCCTATTCGGCCACGACAACGTTGCTCGTTCCTCCCAAACATTTGGGACGCGCCAACGGCATGGTGCAGTTGAGCGAAGCCATTGCCCAGATTATCGCTCCGTCGCTGGCCGGCGCGTTGATCCAACTTGTCCGCATCCAGGGGATCATTTTGATCGACCTGACCACCTTTTTCCTGGCTCTTTTTACGCTTCTCCTGGTTCGCGTGCCCAGACCCGGACGCACGGTTGGGGAAAAGGCCGGGCAGGGGTTGCTTTTCCACGAGGTGGCTTATGGCTGGAAATACATCCGGGCGCGACCCGGTCTGCTTGGACTGTTGCTCTTTTTTGCCGTGTCCAACCTGGCGATGGGGATCGTCGAGGTGCTGTTTACGCCCCTGGTGCTGAGTTTTACCACCACCGCCGTCTTGGGGTTGATCCTGTCCATCGGCGGAGGCGGTTTTTTGGCCGGCAGCCTGCTTATGAGCGTGTGGGGCGGTCCCAAACGCCGCGTTTATGGCGTCCTCGGCTTTAACCTGCTGACCGGTGTGGCGTTGTTGGCGGCCGGTTTCCCGCTGCGCGTTTGGATCCTCGCCGCCGCTGCTTTTGTGGTCTTTTTCGGTTTTCCGCTGATCGGTGGTTGCAGCCAGACGATCTGGCAGCGCAAGACCGCGCCCGATGTGCAGGGACGGGTGTTTGCTTTGCGTCGTATGATCTCCTGGTCATCGCTGCCGCTGGCTTACCTCGTTGCCGGGCCGCTGGTCGACCGGGTTTTCGAGCCATTGATGGCCGCAGATGGGCCGTTGGCCGGGAGCGTTGGCCGGATCATTGGCGTGGGGACGGGGCGTGGCATTGGCCTGCTGTACATCATTATGGGGTTGCTGCTCTTGCTGACCACACTGTTTGCGTATTTGTACCCACGGCTGCGCGAGGTCGAGGTCGAGTTGCCCGACCTGACGCCGCAGTGCTGCGATGAACAGGTGCGCCGATGACCCAAGTCCAACTCGTGTGCTTGTACGTCGGTGCGGCCGGCGTATGTTTCGGTGTGGCCGGGGAAAAAGGAGAAGACGTATCAACGCTTATATTCGTGATCTGGCGCGTTTGAACCGCGACGTGAAATTGTACCTGGTGGCTTTGGCGGTGTTTGGTTTGACGATGATGAACGGCATTTACCCGGTGTTGTTCAACCTCTATTTGTTGCGTTTGGGTTATGGCGCCGAGTTTATCGGTATGCTTAGTGCCGTTGGTTTGCTTGGATATACGATTTTTTCCTTTCCGGCCAGCATTATCGGCAGCCGTTTGGGCGTGCATCGTGCCATGACTTTGGGTATGGCGGTGGCGGTGCTGTTTTTTGGCGTGCAACCGCTCTTGCAGTTCGACGCGGTGATTTGGAACAAGGTGGGGTTGCTGGTCAGCCGTCCCATTGCAACGATGGGGCTGGCGCTGATTTTTGTCAATTCGACGCCGTTTTTGAGCGGTGCGACGAGCGCCCAGGAACGAAATCACGCTTATTCGATGCGCGGGGTGGCCGATGCGCTGTCGGGGTTTTTTGGCAGTTTGATCGGCGGGGTGCTGCCGGGGTTGTTGGCCCCTCTTTTGGGCGTGTCTCCAGACGATCCGCTATCTTTTCGTTATGCGTTGCTGATTGCCACTGTTCTGTGTACGCCGGCGATTGTGGCCCTGTTTGCGATACGCGAGCCGCATCATACGGAAACCGGCGCTCGAACGGCAGCGTCGGTTGGCGCTGCGCCCGTTCAATTGATTGTCGTGATGGCGTTGGCGGTGATGCTGCGCTCAACCGGGGTGGGGGCGTCGCGCACGTTTTTCAACGTGTATCTCGATGATGGGCTGGGTGTGCCGACGATCAAGATCGGCGCGCTGTTTGCGGTTGCTCAATTGATTGCCGCACTTGTCGTGATGACGATGCCGGTGATGGCAAAGCGGTGGGGCAATTACCGGCTTATTTTGTGGGGTTCGTGCGGGATCGCCGTCAGCTTGCTGCCGTTGGCGCTGATTCCTAACTGGATCGCGGCCACGCTGGGGCGGATCGGCATTTATACGCTGTCGTCAGTGACCGACCCGGCGATCGGTGTTTTTCAGATGGAGAGTGTTTCACCTCGCTGGCGGTCGATGATGGCCGGGGCGTCGAGTATGGCGCTGGGGGCGAGTTGGACGATCTTTGCCTTTGGCGGCGGGTACATGATTGTCGCTTTTAGCTACCGCGCTTTGTTTTTGACCGCTGCGGCGTTGACGGTTGTGGGCGCGGCATTGTTTGGCTTTTATTTCCGCACCAGGACGCAGGGCGAGTTTCAACCCGGCTGTTGAGCAATATAGCTTTCTAGATCGATCTTGGCGTACTCGACGCGCAAGAACTCGGCGCGTTCTTGCAAGGTGCGTTCGCGTCCGGTGTGATCGTGCCAGGGGATGGTGGCGTCGAGTCCCATTTTGGTGGTGCGCGTTTTTTGCCCCGGAACGTGTTGGGCCGATGGATCGAGTGAGCTGCTGGGTTGATCGACCAGGATGAGCAGGTCGCGGTCGGCTTGAAAGCGGGTGGCGATCGCCCACTCGACCTCGGCCGGGTCAAATGGGTTGACATCGAGGTCGACAATGACGACGTGTTTCATCGAGCGATGTCCTTCGAACGCGGTTACGATTGCCTTTTGCCCGTCATCCGGGTGTTGTTTGTTGATCTGTACGACGGCGTGCAGCCAACTCATTCCACCGGCGGTCAGGCAAACGTTGGTGCAGTCGCACACCTGGTTGACGGCGGCCAGGATGGTCGGTTCGCGGGGCATGCCCATCAGCAGTTTGTGTTCGGCGAGGCCGGGCAGCAGGGCGTGGTAAAAGGCGCCGCGTCGATGGGTGATGCAGTCGATCTCGATGACCGGTTGCATACGCACAATATCATACGTTTCGGTCAGGTCGATGAATGGCCCTTCGGCGGTCATGTCGTGGGTCAGGCGACCTTCGAGTACCCATTCCGCTTCGGCGGGGACGAGCAGGTTGTTGCTGCGGCAGCGAATCAGCGGCGTGGGGGCCAGGGCCTGGGCAATGTGCAGTTCATTGACTCCTTTGGCCGGCGACATGGCCGAGGCGAGCAGGATGTGCAGCGGCAGGCCGATACAGATCGCCACGGGCAGGTCTTGGGCGCTGTTTTTGAGCGCCGTGTGTGTGCCGCGTCCTTCGACCAGCCTGGCGGCGAAGCGGTGCGCGTCCAACTGCATGAGTCGATGGATGGCCATGTTGACGCCGTGCTGCGGGTCTCGCGTGATCAGCGCGCCGCTGGTGACATAGGGGCCGCCGTCCTGGTCTTTGTGGGTGAGGATCGGCAGCCGGGTCAGGTCTACCTGGGCTTCGATCACCTGTTGGCAAGGCGCGCGCCCGACGATGGGCGGTTCGACCGGGTTTTGCAGCGCGTCGGCCAATACAAAGAGCAGTCGCTCGACCGGCGCGCCCAATGCGCGGGCCAGGTGTTTGCGCCGGGCGCAGAGGTTGGCGACGATCGGGGTGTCGGTCCCTTTGACTTGGGTAAAGAGCGCCGCTTGATCTCCCAGCGCGTGGATCAGTTGCGCCATTTCCAGGTTGGGATCGACTTGTTGTTCGATGGTCAGCAGTTCTCCGTCGGTTTGGAGTTGGTCAATCAATGTGGATATGTTCATTTGCCCACCTGGGTTGTGATTACGCGCCGGGCGCCGGCGCGTCGCAGCGCGTTTTGCACGTCTTGGACGCATTCTGGCGTGAGCAGCGCGATCATTATGCCGCCGCGTCCGCCACCGCAGAGTTTTGCGCCCGGCGCTCCGGCGGCGAGCGCCGCGTCGATGAGGCGTTCCAGCGGCGCTGAAGAGACGTCGAGTTGGCGGAGCAGTTGTTGGTTTTGCCGCATGAGCGGCCCCAGCGCGGCCACGCGGCCCGTTTCGATGGCTTGACGGGTTTGCTCGACGATGCGTCCGATTTGATCAAATATTTTGTTGTATTTTTCTGGATTGTCCTGCCAGGCGGCGCGGACGTCGGCGACAGATGCTTTGGTCAGGCTGGGATGACCGGTGTCGGCGATGGCGAGCCAAAATGGCGCCGGGACGGCTATGGTTTCGAGCGGGCGGCCCGGTTGGAAATAGACCGGCTGTTCAAAGGCGATGACCGTGTTGTCGATGCCGCTTGGTGTGCCGTGAAAGAGTTTTTCCGTCTGGTATACCAGGCTGGATACCGCCGCCGCGTCGAGGGGCTGTTTCAAATGGGCGCTCAGGGCGCGGACGATGGCCGTGGCCACGGCCGCGCCGCTGCCCAGCCCGCTGGCCACGGGGATGGTCGAGTGGATGGTTAGTTGGAGTGACCGGGGCGCGTCGATGCCCAGGTGGGCCAGCGTGTTGCGCACGGTTAGAGAGAGTGGTTCGTCGGCGGGCGCGTGGTGCAGGTGGAGCGTTTGCCCGATGTCGGTGGCGTGGATGACGATGCCGCGTCCGGGGGGCGTGTTTTCCACCTCGACGGTCACGCACACGTCAGTGACCGGCGCGGCGATCGCCGGGCGGCCATAGACGACCGCGTGTTCGCCAAATAAAATCACTTTGCCAAAAGCATGACTTGGACTCATGTACGATCCTTGTATGATGTGCCGGACAT
>CAYZYE010000216.1:0-6450 GCA_964481205.1 uncultured Anaerolineae bacterium
GGCCTTGGCCCGCCAGCGGTGACTTTAGTCACAAATTAGAATTGAACAGCCCTACTTGGCCCCCCCTTTGACTTGCACTCTGTCCAAAATAGAGCTATAATCCGCCGCGTAACCCACAACTGCATAGTTACCACAGTGGTCCCCCATAGGCCCGGATGCCAGGGGGTAAAGAGCGAAGCCGGTGGCCCGTCCAGCACGGGGAGTCCGGCGCTGTCCCGCAACTGTAAGCCCAAAACCGTTGGTTTTGAGTCAGCCAGGTCGACCGCCACTGCGGACCCGTTGCCTTTTCGAGGTTGATCTTCGAGCGAAAGATCGGCGGCAGCAAAACAGTGCTTGTTTGGGACGGCAAGACAAGCACAAACTGTCTGTGTGACAAACACGCCTGATCCTTTGGTCAGGCGTGTTTTTTTTGTTGGAGAAAGGAGGGGCGCGAAAATCAGAACGCATTTCGTAACGATGATTTATACATACCCACAGTAAACAAGCACTTGTTATGAAAGGAATAGCGAAACATGATTATCAACCTGACTGCAAACAAACGTTGGCTGTTGTTGGCAGCGCCGGCGACGCTTGCCCTGGCGTTTCTGATCGCGCTGCTGATGAGCGTCTCCACGACGACGATTCAGGCCGCCCCGGCTACACCCTCCTCGGCGCACGTGGTCGTCCAATTTGCCAACGGCGACACCGCCGTTCGCCCGATCACCTGGACGGGCACGATCTCGCGCGTGGCGGCGCTCAAAAGCGCCGGGTTCGAGGTCAAGCATAGCGGTGATACGGTGTGCAGCATCGACGGCGAAGGCTGTCCGAGCGCCGACTGCTTTTGTTCGGCCAACCGCTGGGCGCAGGGCCAGTGGGCGAACACAGCGTGGGACACAACAGCCTGGCCCCCGCCCCCCGTGTCCAACGACGATGTCATCGCCTTCCGCAACGGCGCCAAAGCGGACTATAGCGATTGGG
Source organism: uncultured Anaerolineae bacterium (assembly GCA_964481205.1). Lineage (GTDB taxonomy): Bacteria > Chloroflexota > Anaerolineae > JAFGEY01 > JAFGEY01 > CAYRXM01. The sequence continues at coordinate 958 of CAYZYE010000216.1, forward strand.
GGTTGACCGGCCAGCTGCCCGCTGCCCCGGTCTATGTCGCCGCCGCTGACGCGCTAGAGTGGATGCGCGACCAGCAGCAAAGCGACGGCAGCTACAACGACGGCTTTAGCCGCGTTGGCGCGTCCGTTCGCGCCCTCATTGCCCTGGGCGCATCCGGCTATGACCCGGCGCAGTGGGGCGCGCCCAGCCTGCTCGATTTTCTAACCGTGGTCTCCAAAACCGAAACCGTCCAATATGCGGCCGCCTCGGCCGGCGGCGCGGCCAAACTGGCTATTGGCGCAGCCTGGAGCGGCCAAACGGTAACCAATTTTGCCGGCATCAACCTGCCGATCAGCATCACCGCCTACTATAGTCCCGCCACCGGAGGCTATGGCGCGGGCAGCGGCGACACGGCCTGGGCCGTGTTGGGTCTGTACGCCGCCGGCGAGAGCATTCCCACCTCAACCGTCGCCTTCTTTAAGCGCGTGCAAAACGCCGACGGCGGGTGGGCCTGGAACGAGTGGAGCGCAAACAGCGCGGCGCAGCACACCGCAACCTGCATCCAGGCCTTGCTGGCCGCCGGCGAGCCGATCACCGCAACCCAGGTGGTCAGCGCGCTGGCCTTCATCGACAGCGCCCATAACGCCGACGGCGGCTATGGCTCACAGACCGGCAAAAACAGCGACATCGACACAACGGCGTTTGCGCTCCAGGCAATCTTGTCGGCCGGCAAAAACCCGGCTGGAAATTGGTGCGCAACTCTGAGGTGCCGTTACGTGTTATCCGAACAAGCGGCCGACGGCAGTTTCAGCTTTAACAACACGCCGTCGCTCTATGCCACCCAAGAGACAATCCCGGCATTGATGCACCGGCCCTTTGGCCCGCTGGCGCAGTGGAGCTACAACTGCTATACCGGCTATATGCCGCTGATCGTCAAAGGCGCCGCGCCCTAAAAGGGTGCTGAAATCCGCCAAGTCGCAGAGCCGATAGATATGGAAAAAAGTTGGCGATATTCCGTGTATATTATAGTCATAGCTCTGCGTCCTTGCGCCTCTACGTTAAGCCCATTTTTTGCAAGGGGGGATTTCCATCTACCGAGTCTCGGCGCCCCTGGTTAATCTTGGGTTTCTCAACGGCCTTTTTCTCAAGGCGTCACGGCAACACCCAGTTTGTCCTGGCCCTTTCCCCGGCGATTGTCGGGGAAAAGGGCCAGCCCCGGTTTGGAGTGGTCATGAAACGCGACAAAATCAAATTCGGCCTGCTGATCGCCGTTTTCATTTGCCTGACTGTCCTGGGCAACGATCCGGGCGTATACGCCCAATCGGACAACCGGGTGGGGCTGGTCGTCCAGTTTGGCGACGGGCACACACTCACCCGCTGCGTCACTTTTACCGAACCAGAGATCAGCGGCTATGAGGTGTTGATCCGCTCCGGGCTAAACATTGTCGCCGCAAACTCGGCCGGCGTCGGCGCCGCCATTTGCCAGATCGAAGGCGAAGGCTGCCCGGCCGAGAACTGCTTTTGCAAGTGCCGGGGCACAGCCTGCACTTATTGGTCCTACTGGCAGCTCGACGGCGAGGCCTGGAGTTATTCCAACCTGGGGGCCAGCGCCTCAACCGTCCACCCCGGCGCGGTCGAGGGCTGGCATTGGGGCGTCGAGTCGCCGCCGCCGGTGCTCTCGTTCGATCAAATCTGTGCGCCGGCCGCCACACCCACCCTGCCGCCGCCCAGCGTCAACTTGTCCGTTGTTCCGACGACGATCGTGGCCGGCGAGTGCGCCCAGCTGAACTGGCAGGTGAAAAATGTCCAGGCCGTCTATCTGGATGGAAACGGCGTCGGCGGCAAAGCGAGCAAGCAAGTCTGCCCCGCGCAAACCCAAGTCTATGAACTGCGCGTGGTAAGCGCGCAGGGAGAATCGCGCTACACCGTCACCCTCAACGTCATTCCCCCCACTGCTACCCCCACGGCGACATTTACCGCCATGCCCACGCCCACCAAAGCGCAAACCAGCCAGACGGCGACGCCATCGCCCACGATCACCACCACGTCGCCGGAACACACCCCCACCGCCTCGCCAACCAGCAGCGCAACGCCTACGGCCACCCCCACAGCCACGCGCCCGGCTACGGCAACGTCCACAGCCACGCGCACCGCCACCCCCACGCCCAGACCGCTCTTGACCTACATCCCCACATCGTCCTCGAACCGCCCTGCACCAACGGCGACCCCCGCCGAGTCAACGACAATATCCACAGAACACCTGGTCTTTGTGGCCTGTCTGGTTTTCCTCCTGATCGTCCTGATCATCACCATCAAACGCAAATAGCATCCCCCAGCACCGCCGTCCCCGGCGTTTGCAGAGCAAAAAAAGCGGGTGCGTTTCATTTGCTTTGTAGCCACCCGTCTATGCACCGCCCACAAGGAGCTGTGCTACGGATACCCAAACCATTTGAAACACACCCGTAGATAGGCGTGGATTTGACAATCCACTTGGGGCAAAGCCCAGTGCGCCGTTGGAGGCGGCGGGTTTGGCATCCGCTCTGCTCAATTCGACGCGCCAAACACTTGCTGCCCGAGCACGGTATCAAATGTTTCACCTGGTTGACCTCCGTATCCAGTGCTTTTCGGACAACCAGATTATCCAAGTTTTTCCTCTGTCAGACTATTGACATTCTGCTACCGATAAGCGACTTGGAAAAACCATCGAGCAGTGTTATAATCGCGCCGGCGAAAGGGGCATCTATGAAACAAACCGCCAAAACAGCAGTGATCATTGGCGCCGGCAAAATTGGACGCGGGTTCGTTGGCCGGCTGCTAAACCAATCGGGTTATGACCTCGTCGTCATCGAGATCGACCAACGCTTGATCGACGCCCTGAACGCTCGCCACGGCTACACGGTACACCTGGTCGACAACGATGTCGAGGACCAAGTTTGGGTCTCCCCGGTGCGCACTGCCATTCACGCCGAAAACCAAACCGCCGTGGCGCAAGCGATCGCCGATGTCAGCTTGATGATCACCTCGGTTGGCGCGCGAGAACTGGCCCAAGTTGCGCCCAACGTCGCGGCGGGCGTGCGGCGGCGCATCGAACTGGGCGTCGAAACCCCGCTCGACTGTTTGCTGTGCGAAAATCTCTATGGCGCAGGGCGCATCATGCGCACATTGGTCAAACAGCACTTGGCCCCGGCCGAACAAGTCTTTTTCGACCGGCACGTTGGGCTGGTCAATGTCGTCATCGGTTGTATGGGGCCGCCCATCCCGCCGGCGCTGCGCGCCCAAGACGCTGCCGCCGTCCTTGCCGAGCCGTACAGCGAGCTTGACGTCAATCGCCAGGATTTCACCGGTCCCATCCCCGAGATCGACGGGCTGCACGCCTGCGATCACTTTGAGGCGTACACGGCCCGCAAACTGTACATCCACAACTGCGCGCACGCCGCGCTGGCCTACCTGGGCTATCGCAAAGGCTACCGCTATGCCCATGACGCCATCGCCGACGCCGGCCTGCTGGCCCACCTCCGCGCGGTTTGGCAGGAAAGCATGGCCGGTCTGGTGGCGCAATATGGCGTCGAACGCCGTTGGCTCAAAGCGCTGGCCGATGAACTGCCGCGACGTTTTGCCAACCGCGCCCTCGGCGACACGCTCTTGCGCCTGGGGCGCGACCCCATCCGCAAACTCGGCCCCACCGACCGGCTTGTTGCTCCGGCGCGTTTGGCCGAAAAGGCGGGTATTGTGCCCCAGGCGTTGGCCAAAACGATCGCCGCCGCGCTTTGTTTTGACCCGCCCAATGAGCCAATCGCCGCCGAATTGCAAAACCGGCTGGCGACAAAAGGCTTGGACGCCGTACTCGCCGAACTGTGCCACATTCAACCGGATGAACCGCTGGCCGCGCTGGTGGGCCAACACTATGCAGCGTTCAAGCGCGTCTGAACGCCGGTTCGTATTCTATACCAATCCGGCGATTTTTGCCATTCGCCCACAAGGGGCGATGCTACGATGCCCAAACTATTTGCGCCGCCGTAAACAGGCCGCGCCGGCCGCGCCTGCAAGGGGCGATGCCACGGACATCCAAATTATTTGAAATATACCCATTTCTGACTCGAGGTACAATGTCTTTGCTGCACAAACTGTTTCGCAAAAAAACAAAAAAATTGGTCGTCATCGGCCTCGACGGCACCCCCTATACCTTTGTGCAAAAAATGATCCAGGAGGGGCGCATGCCCAATTTGCGCCGGATCGTCGAGAACGCGGGATTTACGCGCATGAACTCGGTCTATCCCACCGTCTCGTCGGTGGCCTGGAGCTGCTATATGACCGGCGTCAATCCGGCCCGGCACGGCATTTATGGCTTTATCGACCGCAAACCAGGTTCGTACAACGTGACCATTCCCAGCTCACGCATGATGCAAGCCAAAACGCTGTGGGAGATGCTCGGCGATGTCGGGAAAAAAGTGATCGTGATCAATGTGCCGGTCACATATCCGCCGCGTCCCGTCAACGGCATCCTGATCGGCGGCTTTCTCAGCCCCAAGATCGACCGCGCCGTTTATCCGCCCGAAAAAACAGCACTGATCAAATCGCTGGGTTATCGCATCGACACCGACGCCTGGCTGGCGCGCGCAAACAAGGACAATCTCTTTGCCGATGTGCAAGACTGTCTGGCGCGCCGGCAGAAAACGCTGCTGCACCTGATCGACAACGAGCCGTGGGACTTTTTCCAGTGTCACATTATGGAAACCGACCGCCTGTACCACTTTGCCTGGGAGCAGTACGCGCGCAACGACGCCCTCTATGCGCCCCGTTTTTACCAGGTGATCCAAAAAGTTGACGAGCTGCTCGGTCAGGTGCTCGAACGGGTCGAAAAGACCGGCGCCGAGTTGATCGTGCTTTCCGATCACGGCTTTTGCACGCTCAAATACGAGGTGTATGTCAACCACTGGCTCGAACAAAAGGGCTGGCTGACGTTGCCCGACCCCAAACCGGAGCGCGTGCAGCTCAAAGACATAGGCCCCCGCTGCCAGGTCTACTCGCTCGATCCCGGCCGGGTGTTCATCAACTTGCAAGGACGCGAGCCGAATGGCGTCGTGCCGCCAGCCGAGTATGAATCGTGGCGCGACCGGATCGCCGAGGCAGCGATGAACGAACTGCGCGATCCTGAGAGCGGTGCGCCAATGCTCGAAAAGGTGCTCAGGCGGGAAGAAATTTACCACGGCCCGCAGTTCGACCGCGCCGCCGACCTCATTTTTGTGCCGCGCTACGGCTATGACCTCAAAGGGACATTCGGCAAAGAGACGTTGACCTTTAAGGGTGACGCGCTGGTCGGTATGCACACCTACGACGATGCCATGATTGCCATCCGCAACCACCCGATTAGCAACAAAGATTTTAGCATCGTCGATGTGACGGCGACTGTGCTCGAACTCGTGAACGTCGAACCGCCGGCCGGACTGGACAGCCGATCGTAGGGCTGTTCAATTCTAATTCGTGACTAAAGTCACCGCTGGCGGGCCAAGGCCG
>CAYZYE010000217.1:0-6394 GCA_964481205.1 uncultured Anaerolineae bacterium
AAAGCAGATCCATGGCAATTACATCTAAACTATCTGGGTGTGTTTCAAATGAATCGAGTGTCTGTACGGGCGGGGGGAACAGCTGCTTCCGCCGGGTCGCCAGATCCGGCGGAAGCACAATTGGAATACTCAACGATAAATGATGTCCAAAATGTCGTCGCCGTACAGGCGCACCGTCTGACTGTCCACGCGCTCTGCGCCCGGTTGTGCGGCCACGGCGTCGGCCACGTGGGTGTGAAAGAAACGTTTTTCCAGCACAAAAGGCCCGTTCCATTGCAGCGGCGGCAGCGGGTTTTCGCGCTGCCGTTCGACGGCCAGCTTGATCCCTTTGCGGATGCGGCGGCGCGCCTCGACCGCCGACAGCGAAATGGCCGAACATCTGCTCAGACCTTTTTTGACCGCCACGGTGGTGATGCCGGGGATCAGCTCTTGGGCTTCTTGACAGGCCGCCTCGTCGCCGCTCAAAAAGATCAGTGGCAGGCCCAGCGCCCCCTGGTGCAGGGCAAACTGGGCGATCTCGCCGATCGGCCGCCCGTTGAGTTTGTAATAGTCGATGGTGCGGCTGCTCTGGGTGTGGTTTTGGTTGCCAGTGACCGTGCCGGCCATCGCGTGCTGGCCGATCATGACACAGGCGTCGTATCCGGCAATGATCGGCTCTTGCACCGGGCGGGGGGCGAGCGGCCGCCCGTGCAGCAGTTTGGCGGCCGGGTGCAGCGTCTCAAAGCAGATTCCGCCGGCGCCATGCCCGTCGCTGACCAGCATATCCTCGACGCCGGCGGCGAGCAATCCCTCGATGGCGGCATTGACCTCGGCGGTGAGCAGTTTCTTGGCCGCCTCGTAATATTTGCCGTCCGCGTAGGCCTGATCGGTAAAAGAAACCACGCCGGCGACCCCTTCCAGATCGGTTCCGACATAGATTTTCATCATTTCTCCTTTTCGGCCCACTGGCGTTTCATCTGCTTCATCTCGTCGTTCAGTTCGATGGCCTTGCCGGGACACTGGTTTTGTTTGTCGTACAGCCAGTGGCCCTGATTGTCGCGCAGTACCGGCATGCGCTGCGCCACCGGCGGCGGGTCGACTATGCGGGTGGGCGAGGCGGCGTACCAGTAGGCGACGCTGCTCATCTCGTTGGCCAGGTGGTTGCCGTGCCCGTGCTCGATGGTGACTTTGATCTCTTTTTCAAAGCGCACCGGGTTTTCAATGTGGAACACATAACTGGTCTGGTAGCCGCCTTTGCCGCGCCACAGTTCCAGCATCGCATTGTCGGGGGCGATGGTGTCTCCCTCGAAAATGGACGAACCATTGCGTAAAAATGCGTTTTCCTGCATACCCCAGGCCTGATTTAAATAGTCCTCGCTGCCCGTGCCGTGCAAGTCGGGCGGCCACTTGAAGCCGTCCACCCAGATCATGTCGTCGCCTTCGCCCCACCACTGCCCCTGAAAGTTTGTGACCGACAGGTTGCAGCCGATATAGTGGCCGCGCCCCTGGGTTTCCAGGATCACGTAATTGTTTTCCCAGGCCAGCCGCTCCTTGTTGGCGATATTGGCTTGTGGCGCGTTGACGGGAATTTCTGCTCCCCAACCGCCAAAAGGGTTGGCGCGGCGAAACTCGGCGTGCAAATAGCCCAGGTCGGGGGGCATTTCGTCCAACGTTTCATAATCCACGTAAAAGTATTGGCGGTGCGGTTCGTCGCTTTCGTTGACCAACTCGACCAGGGCGCGTTCGGCAAAGGGCATCGGCGCATAGCAGTTGAGCGCCACGCCCTGGTTGAACTGGTGGAAGCGCCTGGTCGAGGCGGAAAAGAGCAGCGATTGAAACGAGTTGACGATGCCGTGCCCCAGGCAGAAAAAGTCGCCCAGGGGACACAGCACGCTGGCATAGTCGGCGTTGTCATAGGTGATCTTGAGCAGACATTCGCGGTAATGATTGCGCTGCGTCATCCAGATGTGGGTGATCTGCGCCGGCCCCTTGATGTCGGCCAGCACGACGGATTCGCCCGGCGGGATGAGCCAGGCGTCATTGTTGCGACCGCTTGTATCCCACGATGAAGCGCGGCCGGTCTTGCGGTTGTGAATGCGAGCCAGTTCGGCGAACATGTTTCCTCCTTGTGAATGACAGTTGCACAATTGCCGGCGACCTGGAACGGCGGCCGGTTTTTTTTACAACCTCATCTCGCGTACCTGATCGAGGTACCAGCGATAATCGTCCAGCGCCACGCCGGGCGTGATCAGGTGGTCGGGCATCATGATAAAGCCGCCTTTGCGCATCAATGGCAAAAGCCGCTGAAATTCTGCCTGTACGGCGCCCCGACTTTTTTCCAGGGTCAGCTTGTCAAAATTGCCCACGATGCGCAGTTCCTGGCCGTATTGCTTGCGGAATTTGCGCGCATCGCCTTTCCACACCCCAACCTCGATGGGGAATTGCAGGTTGACGCCCGCGTCCAGCCAGTGGCCGACCAGCTGCGTCACGTCGCCGTCGGTGTCGATGCCGTAGAGATGCACGCCATATTCCTCCAGCTTGTTGCGGATTTTGCGATAGCCGGGGGCCACACACTTGGCAAAGATCGCCGGGCTGACCAACGGCCCGCTTTTGCCGCAAATATCTTCCCAGCCAAAGCCCATATCGACTTGGACTTTGGGCAAGACCTGGTCCAGCGACCAACAGGTCAGGTCGGCCAGTGTGTTCACCATATCGGCGTACACGTCTGGGGCGTCATACATCAGGTAAGACATGTTGACCACCCCCATCCAGTTCCGAATCCAGCCCATCATCGAGGCGGTGTGGATGGCGATAGGCTGCCCGGACGCTTCCAGTTCGGCGATGCGTTGATCGAGGTTGTCTGGAATGCGCGCCGGGTCGGGCTGAAGACGCCGCTTGAAATCATCCCAGTCTTTGGCCTCTTTGAGGGTAAAGTCGATATAGTTGGGAATGCAGCTCTTGTTCTTCCAATCCTTGAGAATGACGCCGCTTGTGTCGCGAAAAATGCGGTACTCGGCCGTCTCTTCCAGCGTTTCCTCTTCCAGTGCCGGAAAAAGATCGAGGTTGGTCGTGATCCAGCCCCACTGGGGAACGGCGCCAAAAAATTCGTGAACGTCCGCGTCGCGCGGCAGGCCCTCGCCGTACCAGCGTTCCATCGTCTCCGGCCAGGCCGTCCAGTGGATGACCGGCATGCGGTCGAATTCGCCGTAAAACATGATCTCGTGGAAAAGCTCGCGATAGGTTGTCATCCTGGCTCCTTGTCAGGCCGGCGACGGGGCGCCGCCAACAGGTCATACAATGTTTGTACCAATAAGCGATGCTCAACGGTGTGGATGCGCGTTTCCAGGCCGGCCAGAGTGTCGCCCGTTTTGATCGGCACGATCTCTTGTGCCAGCACCGGCCCTTGATCGATCGCCTCGTCGGGTACCAGGTGTACCATGACCCCGGTGTGGTCGATCGCGCCGCGCTGGTACGCCTGGTACGCTTCTGCAATGCCATGCCTGCCGGGGAACGTGCCGGGCAGGGCGGGGTGCAAATTGATCACGCGGGAGGGAAAATGCTGCAAAAAAGCCATCGTCCACAGGTGCATCCATCCCGCCTGCACCACCCATTCGACGCCGAATACTTGAAGGATGCCGGCCAGATCGGCGTCATAATCGCTGCGTGGGCGGCCCGCCTTTTTGTAGGGGCGCAGCGGAAAATAGACCGTTGGCACGCCGTGGCGCACCGCACGTTTGAGGCCAAAGGCCTCGCGCCGGTTAGAGACGACCACCGCCACCTCGACGCCGGTTAATTTGCCGTCCTCGACTGCGTCAAGGATCGCTTGAAGATTAGAGCCATTGCCGGAAATGAGGATTGCAATACGGGTCATTCTGTACCTCGGTAGCGATCAAAAAAAGCCTGTGCGTCGCCGCGCCAGACGCCAAAGGCCTCTGGGATGCGGGCGACGTTTTTGGAAAAATGCAACCCCAGTGCTGATACGTCGCGCAGTTTGTCGGCCCACAAGACGATTTGCTGCGCAGGCGTTATGTCCTGGCGCGCGTTCACAACACTACCTGCGGCCCAACACCGTCCCAGGTCACTGCCTCACCGATGAGATAAGCGGCGTTATTTAACGCCGACAATGCTTGTTTTACTTTTGTTTTGTCGACAATGACCACCATCCCGACCCCCATGTTGAACACGCGGTACATCTCGTCGTCGCTCACGCCGCCCAGTTCTTGAATCAGGCGGAACAGCGCGGGCGCCTGCCACGCCGAGGTGTCGATTTTGACGCCGACCGTCTTGGGCAGGACGCGCGGTAGGTTGTCGACAAATCCGCCGCCGGTAATGTGCGCCATCGCTTTGATCGCCACCCCTGCGCCGACCAGGGCCTCGAATTCGGGCAGATATGACTTGTGTGGTTCAAGCAGCGCGTCGCCGATCGATCTTCCCAGTTCCGGCAAGACCGTTTCCCAGCCCATCCCGGTGAACAGTTTGCGCGCCAGCGAATAGCCGTTGGTGTGCAACCCGGTCGAGGGCAACCCCAGGCACACGTCGCCTGCCTGAACGTCGCGGCCGTCAATGATCGCCTCGCGTTCCACCCAGCCGACCATTGTACCAACCAGGTCGAAACTGCCCTCGTGATACACGCCGGGCATTTCCGCCGTCTCGCCGCCGATCAGCGCCGCGCCGCCGGCCCGGCACGCCTGGGCGCAACCCGACACGATTTGCACAATCACGTCGGGATCGAGTTTGCCGGAGGCGACGTAATCAAGGAAAAAGAGCGGCCGCGCGCCCTGCACCAGCGCGTCGTTGATGCAGTGGTTGACAATGTCAAAGCCGATCGTGTCATAGCGCCCCATCTGGGCGGCGATTATTGTCTTGGTGCCCACGCCGTCGGTGGTGGCGACCAGCGCCGGGTTTTTGGCCTGGGGCAGCAGCTCTTGGAGCGAGAACAGGCCGCCAAAGGAGCCGATCCCGGCCAGCACGGCGGGTGTGTACGTGCTTTTGACCGCGGCGCGCATGCGCCGGAACGCGCCGCTCTTGGCCTCGATGTCGACGCCGGCCGCGGCGTAGACGCTCTCTTTTGCCCCCTCTGCTTGCGGGGGGGAGGCGGCCGCACTTGGTCCCCCTTGTTCACGGGGAGGATTGGGCGGGGGCAAGGCGATGTCCGAACGATATTGCATACCTGCAAAGCAGACCCTGGTAATCCCTTGGTAGGCTCTTTCACGCGCCAGCGTCAACGTGGGGGCTGTGGCCGTTACCGCCAGCACGCGCCCGCCGGCAGTGAGCAGCTGTTCGCCGTCGAGCCGGACGCCGGCGTAAAAGACGGTGCTATTGGGCCGGGCGTTGGCCGCATCGACGCCGCCGATCACTTGCCCTTTTGTGTATGCGCCGGGATAGCCGGCCGAGGCGGCGACAACGGTGACGGTGTGTTCTTTTTTCCAACGTATCGCTATTTTGTCCAGACAACCATCAATGCAGGCCTGGAAAATGTCAATCAGGTCGGTGTCGAGCAGGGGCAGCAGCGCCTGTGTTTCGGGGTCGCCAAAACGGCAGTTGAATTCCAGCACGCGCGGCCCGGCCTCGGTGAGCATCAACCCGGCATAGAGTACGCCGGTGTAAGGCGTACCGCGTCGCCGCATCCCGTCGATGGCCGGCCGGAGCACGCGCCGCTGCACTTCGTCGATCAGGGCCGGTGTCAGGTAGGGCGATGGGGCGTAGCAGCCCATGCCGCCGGTATTGGGGCCGTGGTCGCCGTCGAGGGCGCGTTTATAGTCGCGCGCGGGCAGCATCGGGATCACCGTCTGGCCGTCGCTAAAGGCCAGCAGCGACGCTTCTTCACCTTCCAGGCAGGCTTCGATCAGTGCCTCGTCGCCGGCCGCGCCGAACGCGCGTTCGATCATTATCTTGTGTAGCGCCTTTTCGGCCTCGGCGAGGGTCGTGCAGACAAAGACGCCCTTGCCCGCGGCCAGCCCGCTGGCCTTGATCACGATCGGTGCGCCTTGCGCCCTCAAATAGCCCAGGGCGGCGTCGTAATCGGTAAACACTGCGCCAACCGCCGTCGGGATGCCTTCTTGGATCATAAAGCGCTTGGCAAAGGCTTTGGAGCCTTCCAACTGGGCGGCAGCGGCGGTGGGGCCCAAAGTGCGCAGCCCGGCGTTCGCAAAGGCATCGACCAGCCCGGCGACCAACGGCGCTTCCGGCCCGACCACGGTGAGGTCGATGCGTTGTTGCTGCGCAAAGGCCAGCAGTCCGTCAATGTCGTCGACGGCGAGCGGGACGTTTTGGGCGATCTGGGCCGTGCCGCCGTTGCCCGGGGCCACAAAGGTGTGATCCACCTGCGGCGACTGGGTCAGTTTCCAGACCAGAGCGTGTTCGCGGCCGCCAGAGCCGATGACCAGGATGTTCATAAACTGTCTCCGTATTTTGT
>CAYZYE010000218.1:0-6336 GCA_964481205.1 uncultured Anaerolineae bacterium
TCGTGGGCTTTTCATCTTGACGCAAGCCTGCTTTCCAGGTATACTGTGAACATTGACTAACCTGACTGAAAGAGGAAAACACCGTGCATAAACAGCACGTTCAATGGATTGCATTTCTAACCCTGAGCGCCCTGATGATCGGCGGCGCGCTGTTGCCAACCCGCGCATCCGCCCAGAGTGGGCTGACGATCACCGCCCAGGCCGGTTTTGACGGCTTTTACAAAATCGACGATTGGCTGCCGGTTCACGTGACCATCAGCAACGATGGGCCGGGCATCGACGCCGACCTCGAGCTTTTGGTCGGCGAAAATTTGGGCGGAGAAACAGTCATTTACAAACAACACGCCATTCTGCCCACGCACTCGCGCAAACAATTCACGCTGTACGCCATGGTCACCAACTATACGCACCAACTAGTGGTCCGGCTCGTGCAGAAAAAAAAGCTCATCGCCAAATACAGTATCTCGATCGAACCATTGAGCGCCCAAGATTTTCTGTGCGTTGTGGTCAGCGACGACGTATCGGCGCTCAATTACCTGGCCGGCCTGCCGCCATCAGGGCAGGGACGCATTTACGTCGCCCACATTGCGCTCCAAGACATCCCTGAGCAGGGCCGGGCCATGGGCGCCGTCGACGCGCTGATCTTGCACAACACCGATACCGCGCCAATGCGCGAAACCCAACGTCAGGCGCTGCGCGGCTGGGTGGCCTTTGGCGGCCATCTGATCATCGTCGGCGGGCCGGGCGCCGCGCCCACCGCGGCCGGCCTGGGCGATCTGCTGCCCGTGCGCATCACCGGCTCACAAAGCACCGACGACCTCGGCGCGTTGGGCGACCTGGCCGGCACACCGCTGACCGCCAACACAGCGGCGGTCGTCGCCCAGGTCGAACCGCTGCCCCAGGGAAAATACCCGCCCGGCCACATTCTCGCCGGCAGCGCCGACCTGCCGCTGCTGGTCCGCCGCTACCTCGATCAGGGGCACATTGACTATTTCGCCCCCGACCCCAACCTGGAACCCTTGCGCACCTGGATCGGCAACGATCGGCTGTGGCCGCAACTATTTTTTTCCACGCCGCTGGCCCTGCGCCCCGGTCGCGCCAAGATCGGTTGGGGCGCTTTGGGCGCCGTGCTGGCAAATATCCCCAGCCTGGATATACCTTCTGTATTGCTAGTTATTGCATTTCTGGCCTGTTATATCATCATTGTCGGCCCGCTGAACCTGTTGATCCTCAAACTGTTGGACAAACGCGCCCTGGCCTGGATCACCATCCCGGTGCTGATCATCCTCTTTAGCTGCGCCGCCTATGCCATCGGGTTTATCTCCCGTGGTCACAAAGTCGTCATCAGCGAAATCACGATCATTCGCTCGCAGCCGCACAGCCAAATGGCCGCCGTCGACACATTTGTCGGCTTGTATTCGCCGGTGCGCAAGCGCTACGATGTGCGGATGCCGGACAACACCCTGATCAGGCCATTGGCGCGCTCGACCTACAGCACCGGCGGGATAACCGGCCAGGAACTTTGGGTCGAACAAGGGCCGCCCACCTACCTCCGCGATTTCGAGATCAATGTCGGCGCGATGCGCAGCCTGGCCAGCCACGACCTCTACGCCTGGCCGGGGCTTGAAACCAATTTGACCCTCAGCCAACCCAACAGCAACACCTATCATATCCAAGGAACGATCACCAACCACAGCGGCGCAGCGATCAGGAACAGCATCCTGGTACTCAACAAGCAGCCGATCAAAATCGACGATCTCGAAAACGAAGCGACGGCCAACATTTCCGTCTATTTTTCAGTCCAGTCGCCGACGGCGTCCAATCAAATCATCAACATACTGACGGGGTCTCCGGGCATCGGCAAACAACGTCGCGAGTATACCCGCCGGGGCGAGATATTGAACAACGTCCTATCTCCTTATTATTACCGGGGGACAAACGCGGCGCCGATCTCGTTGCACAGCCTGACCTTACTGGGGTGGATGGATCAAAGCCCAACCCAGATCGAGGTCGAACAAACCGGCGCCACCCTCAACGCCTCCACACTGCTCGTCGCCTACCTGGCGCTCGCCGACTCGCCCGAAACCCAGATTGCGGTACCCAAAGGCTTTATGGCCTGGCAAGTCATCGACGGCGAACCGGACGCAACGCCGCACTCGTTGTACTCGTACCAACCGGCAACCACGTTCCGCTTCCTCGTCCCCGGCGCGCCCAGCCTCACCGTGGAAAACCTGATCCTCTATGTCGACGCGATCAACCAAAAGCCCTTTGGCGACCCGCCGGTCGTTTACATCCAAGACGTTTCCGCCGACAAATGGGTCACGCTGCCCAACCTGGAGTGGGGCGCAAACGAGCTACCTCAGCCCCAACGTTTCATCCGTCCCGACGGCAGCATTGATGTCCGCGTTTCGCCGCAAACGATCAAAGCCCCGCTGTCGATAGACTTTTCCATCGACAGCGCCGGCGCAACGCCGTGATCATTGGAGCAACACTTGAGCACAATCATTGAAACCAAAAATTTAACGCATCGCTACAACAAACTGGTCGCCGTCAACGACATCTCGCTCAAAATCGAGCAGGGAAGCATCTTTGGCTTTATCGGCCCAAATGGCGCGGGCAAGACGACCACAATGCGCATTTTGTGTACACTGCTGCGCCCCACCTCCGGCGACGCCTGGATCGGGGGCTGTTCGGTGCGCAAAGACCCGCGCGGCGTGCGCCGGCAAATTGGCTACATGCCGGACTTTTTCGGGGTGTACAACGAGATGAAAGTCTGGGAATACCTCGACTTTTTTGCCGCCTGCTATGACCTGCCCGGCAAAAAGCGCAGCAGCCTGATCGACGACCTGTTGCAGCTGGTCGATCTGGCGCACCGCCGCAACGACTATGTAGACAGCCTGTCGCGGGGCATGAAACAGCGCCTCTGCCTGGCGCGGACGCTGACGCACGATCCCCAGGTGCTCATCCTCGACGAACCTGCTTCGGGCCTCGACCCCCGCGCGCGGATCGAAATTCGAGAGCTGCTGCGCGAGCTTCAGTCGATGGGCAAAACGATCTTTTTCTCGTCCCACATCTTGCTCGAAGTCGCCGAAATCTGCACCACAATCGGCATCATCGAGGCCGGGCAATTGGTTGCGCACGGCTCTTTGGACGAGATTCAAGGCCAACAGCAGGTGCGACGGGTGCGCGTCGTCCTCACCGGGCGCGCCCAGGCAGCGCAAACCATACTCGAATCGGCAAACAATGTCGTCAACGTGCTACCCCGCAAACAAGACGCGCGCCGGAGCGAGCTGATCGTCGATTTTACCGGCGATGACACCGCGCAAGCCGATCTCTTGAACACACTGATCGAGTCCCGGCTGCCGGTGATCTCGTTTCAAGAAGAAAAAATCGACCTCGAAGCCGTCTTTATGCAGCGAACAAGAGGATTGGTGACGTAACAAATGAGTGAACCGTTGAACGATCCAAACATCGCGCCACCAGACGAGCAAGCCACCCGCCCGGCGGCCAATGAAGAACCGTCCAAACCCAGGCGCAAACTGGGGCAGGGACTTGGACGTATCCTGCACCACATCGCCTACCAGACCTGGGGCAACCCCATTGTGCTCAAAGAGCTGCGCGGACGGATGCGCGGCTGGCGGGCGGCGGTCGTGTTGATCATCCACCTGCTCACTTTGGGCTGCTTTGCCTCGTTCATCTATCTCGTCGTCGCCCAATCGGTCTCGTCGAGCGGAAGCGGCTCGGCCGGGCAAACAATGGGCCAAACGCTGTTTTACAGCAGCTATTTGATGCTGCTGGTACTGGTCGTATTTCTCTCACCCGCCTTTACCGCCGGGGCGATCTCGGGCGAACGCGAGCGAAAAACCATCGACCTGCTGGTCACAACCCTCTTGCCCTCGACATCACTCGTGCTGGGCAAACTCATCTCGGCGCTGGCCTACATTGTGCTGCTCATCCTGGCCGCGCTGCCCATCCAAAGCCTGGCTTTTATGTTTGGCGGCGTCGTCCTCTCCGAAATGGTCATCGGCACGATTTTGCTGCTGGTCACGGCGCTGGCCGCCGGCTCGGTGGGCATCCTGATCTCTAGCATCATGAAGTCATCCATCGCATCGACCGTGCTCACCTATGCCGTCATCCTCCTGACCACAATGGGGCTGCCGATCATGTCGGGGATCGTGTTGAGCTTTTTGGGCGCCATGTTTGGCACCTTTCTGGACACCATCGACTGGTTCTGGCAAACGGTGCTGCTGTACCTGGGCGGCTTGTTCATCTGCATCAACCCTTTTGCCACCGCGTTCACCACCAAAATGATCCAAGAGTCCGAAGACACCTATTTCTTTTTCACCACCACGGTGGGCAACAACGCCTACACGGTGCCCCTGATCTCGCCGTGGATCGTCTATACCCTGTTCTACATCGCCCTGAGCGCGCTATTGGTACTGATCAGCATTCTCGTCGTCTACCGGAAACGAGGATAGAGCATTTCAAACCGGTGTGTTTCATTGTGACACAAATGTCCTTACAAAACGATCTAAATCTACATAAATTTACACTCTATATTCGCCGCGAGACCGCGCTCAAATGGACGGCCTGGGGACTGGTCGGTGGGTTGAGCGCCGCCGCGCTGCTGAACCTGCTCGCGCGGCTGTTCCCGATCCTGGCGCACAAACCACGCCTGGCCCTGACCATAGGCCTCCCCGCGCTGGCCGCCCTGATCGCGCTGCTGCTGGCCTACCTCTGGCCGCGCCCACCGGCGGCGATCGCCCGCGCCAGCGATGCGCGCATGCATCTCGCCGCCCGGCTGGCCACGGCGCTCGAGATCGACGCCGGCCAAATCGCCGTCACCGCCGACATGGCCGCCCGCCAACGCGCCGACGCCATCGCCGCCGCGCGCAGCGCCGACCCGAAACAAGCCTTCCAACCACCCTTTCCGCGACGCCAGGCGCTCAGCGCCGCCATCCTGACCGTTGCCCTGATCATCGGTCTGGCGCTGCCCAACCCGCAGGAAAACGTCATCGCCCAAAACAAGGCCGAACAAGCCGCCATCGAAAAACAGATCGAACGGCTAGAGCAGGTGCGCCAGGAAATCGCCGAAAACCCCAACCTGAACCGCAAAGACAAGGAAACGCTGCTCCAAGAGATCGACAAGACGATCCAAGAGTTGCAAGATGGCAACCTGAGCAAACAAGAGGCCGTCGCCCGTCTCTCCAAAACCGAGGAAAAACTCGAGTCCCTGCTCGATGAAAACACGGCCGCAATGAAAACCGACCTGCAAGAGGCCGGACGCCAGGCCGCGCAGGGCGAGGGCACGCAAGAGATCGGCGAGGCGCTGACACAAGGCGATTACAGCCAGGCCGCCCAGTCCATGGCCGCACTGGCCGACAACCTGCCGCAAACATCGGTGGAAAAGCAGCGCGCGCTGGCCGAACGGCTTGACGCTATGGCCGCCGCCGTCGAATCGACCAACCCCGAGTTGGCCCAGGCCTTACGCGACGCCGCAGCCGCGCTCCGCCGGGGCGACATCGCTTCCGCACAAGAGGCGCTGCGCCGCGCCGCCGCCCTGACCGAGCAAGCCGGGCAACAGATCGCCGCCCAAAAAGCCACCGAACAGGCCCTGGGGCAAATTCAACAAGGACGCCGCGAGATCGCCCAATCGGGGCAGGGGCAACAGGGACAAGGCCAGCAAGGACAAGGCGATCAGGGGCAGGGACAAGGGCAGGGACAAGGGCAGGGACAAGGACAGCAAGGGCAAGGCGATCAGGGGCAGGGACAAGGGCAGGGACAGGGACAGCAAGGGCAAGGCGATCAGGGGCAAGCGGGCAGCGGACATGGCGACTCGGACGGACAAAACGGCCACGGAGACCCGCAAAACCCGCACGGCCCAATCGACCCCAACCAACCGGGGGCAGGCGGCGAAAAGGAATACGACCCCGTCTATGTCCCGGAACGGCTGGGCGAGGGCGATGGCGGAGAAACGATCCACGTGCCGGGGCAGGGAGATGACGACGGCCCGCCCACGGGGCAGGTCGATGGCGGGCCGCACGACGAGGGCCAGGCGCTGGTGCCCTATGATCAGGTCTATACCGACTATAAGGCGCAAGCGGCCAGCGCGCTCGAAAACAGCTATATTCCACGCGGCATGAAAGACTATGTACGCGCCTACTTTGGCTCGCTAGAGCCACAGTGATCGGGATGAGAACCTGGGACTCTGAACGCGGCAATCACGACCTGTCCATCGTTCCCACCACATCTTGCGGCTCAAATTGACTCGCTGGGCGCCTAGGGCTGTTCAATTCTAATTCGTGAAAGTCACCGCTGGCGGGCCAAGGCCGGGCG
>CAYZYE010000219.1:0-1984 GCA_964481205.1 uncultured Anaerolineae bacterium
ACGGCTCACCCAACGCGGTTTCAACCGCTGGATTGTAGAATTGAACAGCCCTGGCTGAAACATAAAGATCAACCGCAGAGGACGCTTCGGATAAAATCAACCCGCGAACACCAAGGCTGTCTTGTGTTTGTGAACATCTACGATGCTCACCGGTATTTTATTTCTTTGCGATCTCGGCGCTCTCTGCGGTTGGCGGATGCGCTGGGAGATTTTTCAGCACGCCCCTAACCGGCGGTCTGTTCGGAAACAAACTCGTCCACCTTGATCTCTTGGCCGCGCCTGGCGGACTCATAGATCGCCAGGATCAGTTCGACCGACTTGCGCGCGCTGGCGCCGGTGATCATTGGCTCGCGGTCATTGATAATGGCCTGACAGAGATCATCGACCTGCGCCTGATGCCCGGCGCGCCCGATCGCCTTGGGGTCCGAGCTGGCGTTGAGCGCCTCCCTGGTCACGCAACGTTCGAGATCGTTCTCGGCGCGCACACTCTGGTCTGCGGCGACGGCCCACTTTTGAATGCCATTGTCGTCCAGAATGATCGTGCCCTTGTCGCCGTGAAAGTGAAACGCCGTTCGCTCACCGGGGTTGGACGAGGTAGTGCCTTCGATCACGCCAAACGCGCCATTTTTGAACGTGACCAGCGCCACGCAAGTGTCCTCGACCTCGATGTCGCGCACTTTGGCCTCGGCCTTGGCATAAACGCTTTCCACATCGCCCATCACCCAGGCCAACACGTCGATGCCGTGTACGCCCTGGTTCATCAGCGCGCCGCCGCCGTCCAGTTCCCACGTGGCCCGCCAACTCGCCGATTTGTAATAAGCCGGCGAGCGATAATATTTGAGATAAGCGTCGCCGAGTGTCATCTGCCCCAGCAACCCCGACTGCACCGCCTCGCGCACACGCCGTGTGATCTCGTAGGTGCGTCGCTGGAAAATGATCTCCAACTTGATGCCGGCCTTGTCTGCCGCTTCGATCATGGCATTGATCTGCGGCACGGTGATCGCCATCGGCTTTTCGCAAAGCACATGCACGCCGGCCTCGGCGGCAGCGATAGTCATTTCCGAATGCAAACCCGAAGGCGTGCAAATACTCACCGCGTCCACACCGCCCTGCGCCAACATCTCTTTATAGTCGGCGTAAAAAGCCACGCCGTATTGCCCGGCAAAAGCCTCACCCTTGGCCACATCCACATCGCACACCGCCGTCAACTCGGCATACTCGCTGTTCACCACCGAATCGGCGTGCCAGGGGGCAATCACCCCACAGCCGATGATACCCCATTTCAATTTCTCTGTCATCATCATTCTCCTGTCCTGAATTGAAAAAACTCGCTAAACATCGACAACCTGGCCGCCCCGCGCCTTGCTCTCATCTGCGGCCTGCAAAAAAGCAATGATCTCGACCGTCTCCCGGATGTCGATCTGCGGAACGCCGGTCTTAAACATCTCGATCACCTGTTCAAGAAGCATATAGTAATAAGGCGGCGTGGATCGGGCCAGGCCGCACCTGGCCGCCTTGTCGGTATGCACCACGCAGCCAAAAGCGTGGTCTTGAAGCCGCGTGCCTTTCATCACCCCCACACGGCCATCGCCCCACTCGCCAATGACGACGTCCAGGCTGGGATGGTGGATGCAGCGCACGCTTTGACACCCCGGCCCCATCAGGCTAAAGAGCACTTCGGCGCTGTGGATGCCGTACCAAAACAACCCCGGATAGTCGTCGAGGCGCGCCGCCGGGCCAAAAGCCTCGCACGAGAGCACCGTTTCGCCCTCGTCCACCAGGTCGGCGATGCCCGCCGCGTAGCGCAGCGACGAGCACGACATAATCGGCGTGCTGGTTTCTCGCGCCAACCGGTCGATTTCCTGCGCATCATCGATCGAGGTGGCAAAAGGCTTGTCGATATAAACCGGCTTGCCCACCGCCAACTGCCTGAACTGCTCCAGGTGCTGCCGTCCATCGACGCTTTCGAGCAAAATGGCGTCCA
>CAYZYE010000219.1:1994-6226 GCA_964481205.1 uncultured Anaerolineae bacterium
GTCGGCGGCCAGCGCCGCAATACTGTCATACATTGCGATCCCATACTCGCGCTCAAGCTGCTCGGTGAACCCTTGCACCCGGTCGCGACTGAGCGAAAACTGTTCCGACCCGCCCGGATATGCGGCCACCACCTCGGCGCCGGAAATATGGTACTCGGCCGCGGCGTCATTCAAAATTTTGGTAAAAGCCACACAATGCGACGTGTCCAGACCAACCATACCAATCTTTATTGTCGATCCCATCGTTCTAGCCTCCATTCGAGCACAACCTAAAAATATCGATCTATATTTACCTGGCGTATGGATCGACGGCGTCTCGCAACCCGTCGCCGACAAAGTTGAACGCCAAGACCGTACACACAACAAACACCCCCGGCAAAAGCAGCCACGGAGCCTGGGCAACGACACGCAACTTTTGCGCATCTTTGAGCATCACCCCCCAGCTGACAATCGGCGGACGAAGCCCAAGCCCCAAAAAACTCAGGCTGGTCTCACCCAAAATCATACCGGGGATCGACAGCGTTACCGAAGCGATCAGGTGACTCATAAAAGAAGGCACCATATGACGGATAATGACCCGCCATTCACTGGCCCCGGCCAATTTGGCAGCCATCACAAAATCTTGTTCTCGCAAGGCCAAAAACCGTCCGCGTACCACGCGCGCCAACCCCGTCCAGCCAATGAACGAGAGAATGACGGTGATACCAAAATAACGAGTCAGCGGTGGCAAGTCGGTCGGCAACGCGGCGCTCAAGGCCATCCACAAAGGTGTGGTGGGAATCGAGCGAATAAACTCGATCACTCGTTGAACGATAATGTCCACGATGCCGCCATAAAAGCCGGAGGCGCCACCGATACCGATGCCCAACATCAAACTGATGGCGATCCCGGCCAACCCAATAGACAGCGAAATGCGCGCGCCAAAAACAATGCGTGAAAATACGTCTTGACCCAGCTTATCTGTACCCAGCAAAAAGACCCCTTTGCCTTCTTGCAGGCCAAACAGATGGCGATCGCTCTCGATCAAACCCCACATCTTGTAAGAGACGCCATGTACAAAGAAATGGATAGGATGTTGTACTGAGGTATCGTCGGTGTATGTCTTGCGATACGTCTCATCATCCACGTGTAAATCGAGTCCGTAGACAAAAGGACGGAGGTGAAATCCATCCGCGCCAAAGAAATGGATACCTCTGGCCGGCACAAACAAATACTCGGTATCCGTCTCGTTGGGATCATACGGCGCGACAAAATCTGCAAACATAGCACAAAGGTACAACAAGAGAATCAACCAGCCGCTGGCAATAGCCATTTTGTGCTTGCGAAACTTCCACCACATCAATTGCGCTTGAGAAGCAACGTAAATCCTTTCCCCAGCGGCACGCGCGTCTATGATCTGGTCTTTGGCCGGCCGGCCAAGTTTTCTCAAAAAGGCCATCCCGAAAACTCCTACTCGTACCGGATGCGAGGATCCAACATTGCCAACAAAATATCGGACAAAAAGGTGCCAATGACGGTCAGCACACTCAACAACATCAAAAAACTACCGGCCAAAAACATATCCTGAGCCAACAAAGACTCGAACAGCAGCGGGCCGGCGGTAGGCAACCCCAACACAATCGAAGTGATCGTCGTCCCCGATATCAGCCCAGGCAGCCGCCAACCAACCGTGCTGACAAAGGGATTCAAAGCCACGCGAACCGGGTATTTGGTCAACAACCTGCGCTCTCGGATGCCCTTGGCCCGTGCGGTCTGCACATAGGGTTTGTTCAACTCGTCAAGCAAATTGGCGCGCATGGTGCGCATCAACCCTGCGCCGCCCAGAAAACCCAAAATGAGCACCGCAACCCAGATATGTTTGAGCAAATCCAACACCCGCGCCCAACTCCATGGCGCATTGATATAGTCCCGCGAAAACATCCCGGTGACATTGAATTTGGTCAACGACCACACCACCCACATCAACACCAAGGCGATCAAAAAGTGAGGGACACCGGCGGCCACAAAGGTCAGCGCAGAGAGAATATAGTCAGGAATAGAGTATTGGCGCACTGCCGAAAAGATACCCAACGGAATGGCAAGCAGCCATTGGATGATCATAGCCGTCAAGGAGAGGGCAAAAGTCAACCCCACGCGGCCCCAGATCAACTCACTGACCGGCCTGTTCCACAAAAACGAGACCCCCATATCGCCTTGCAAAAAGCGCCACAACCATCTTAGATATTGCATATACATCGGCTGATCTAGCCCATACTGGACTCGCAGCCGGTCTAAAACATCCTCATCCACATTCTCCCCCTGCGCGACCAGGTTGGAAATGTAGGAACTCAAAAAGTCGCCGGGAGGCAATTGAATGACAATGAACGTGACCAGCGAAATGACCAGCAATGTTGGGATCACCAGGAACGCGCGACGCAAAATATATTGCAACATCTCTGCTCCCACCTATGAAATTCAGGCGCCGGCTGCCGATCAGCTGATGATCGACAGCCGGCCTTTACAAGTGTTAGCTTTTACGCCAAAGCTGCGACGGCCAGGTGATCGATTCGTGATAGTTTCGATACTCGGCGGGAGCCTTGTCCAGCACATTGACGATGGTATTGTGCCGGATAAACGGCTGGAACGGCAGTTTGACCACCCCGACAACATAGATTTCCTCATTGTGCTGCCTGAGAATCGCCTGTCCATACTCGAGCTGCTTGGCCTCGTCAGGTTCGGCCTTGAGCTTTTCGTACAAGTCGATCAGCTTCATGTATTCCTCAGGCGGTTCCTCACCGCCCTTACCGCCTGTCGAATACCACATACCGTACAACGGCGCCCAATAAGTTGAAGGGCTGGTCGGTACAAACCACAGCGGATCGATGACCCACAACGCATTGGCGATAGCATAAGCGGGCATCATCAGATCACCGGCCCGTGCGCGCTCCGACCACAATGAACGCTCGACTTCTTCGGCAACAGCTTTGATATTCAAATTCTTTTCCCAGTACTCGGCGACTTTGGTAAAAATGTCGATGACCGGCACGCCCATCTCGGACGGATAACAAGTCAACGTCAATTCCAATCGCTTACCGTCAGAGCGCAGTCGATACCCGTCGCCATCTTTTTGATCCAGTCCGGCCTCGTCCAACAATGCGTTGGCCTTGGTCACATCAAAATCAATGGCCGTCTTGTTAAACTCGGGCAGCCAATAGATGTCGCCCTCCCACGCACACGGGTTTCCGGGAATGGCTTTGTCATAAAACATCAGCTTGTTGATCTCGTTGCGGTCCAGAGCATGAGAGAGCGCATGACGGAACTGACGGGTCTGGAACACCTTGCGCAGCTCGGGATCCTTGACGCTCTGATTCACATAGACGCACGGGAACGAACCGCCGATCCATTGATTCACGGTATAGTTGCCGGCCGCCTCGTTCTCCTTGAACAGCGAATAGTTGGCATAACCGATGCTACGATACTGAAAATCGACCTCGCCGCTGATCACCTTGAGCGTAACGGCCTCGTTATCGGCTGCATAGTCATTCATCAGATTGTCAAAATAAGGCAGCTGCTTGCCTTCCGGGTCAACTTTCCAATAATAAGGATTGCGCTCACTGACCATCTGCTGGCCCGGAAAAGGTATCGTCACCTGCCACGCCTTGGCCACGGGCACATCGGGATTCATAGTATAGTTGTTGCGATCGCCAAAGAGTTGGAACCACTCGTCAAATTCGCCATCCTTGATCGCCTTGTCCAACTCGTCCTTTTTAGCATAATTGGGGTGGAACTGACCGAGATAGTGTTTGGGACAAAAAGTATTGATGCTGCCATAGCGGAAACACAAGAACATTGGCAAAAGACTATACGGTGCTTCAAACACGACCTTGAAAGTATAGTCATCCACTTTTTCAAAAACACCTGGTTTTCCACCCGACGAAAGCCAACTCGGAAACG
Organism: uncultured Anaerolineae bacterium; assembly: GCA_964481205.1. Taxonomy (GTDB): domain Bacteria; phylum Chloroflexota; class Anaerolineae; order JAFGEY01; family JAFGEY01; genus CAYRXM01. Next base: position 5,928 of record CAYZYE010000219.1, read on the forward strand.
TGGGGGTCATCTCTTTATTGAGCAACATATCCTCGTAATAGAAAACAAAGTCATCTGCCGTAAGTGGCTCACCGTCGGACCAACGAAGCCCTTTGCGCAAATAAAAGGTATACTCTTTGGCATCCGCCGAAACCTCCCATTTGCTGGCCAAATCATTCTCAATGGTATACTTGGCAGTCGCAAAACTCCAACAAACCAGATTGTCACGAACAATCACCCTGTATCCGGTCAAGTCAGAGGCGCCCTTGAGTACGCGGTGAACGTCACTCGAGTACTGTCCGATTTCGTCAATTGGTTCA
>CAYZYE010000220.1:0-6222 GCA_964481205.1 uncultured Anaerolineae bacterium
TCTTGCTGAAAGCGTGGCAAAGAACGCCAAGCGTTCTCGGTGCCATGGCCCACTCAGAATGACGGTTCCAGGAAAGTCCTGCTCTAGTACTAGAAAGGCCCAAACGTCGAGTTCTTGGATAGAACGAGTTGCTTTTTGATATATTTCAGATGCAAAACGCCCTCTGACTCGAACCGCGCAACTCCTGTATCTTGTATTTGTGAATATCAGCGGTGTTCTGTGACATTCATTGATGCCTTATTTCTTTGCGCTCTCTGCGGTTGGCAGGTGTGTTGACGGGTTTTTCAGCACGCTCTTCCTAGATTCCATCATACACCTCGCGTGATTTGTTCGCCCGGCCATACATTTGCCCAAGCGCGTAGCGCACTCCGGCCTGCATATCGACGCGCGAGACGAAATCGCTCACATCAATATCCCCCCCCAGATCCACCAGCCGGGCTGCGACATCTGGGTTAACGCCGACCAAAATACATTCTGCGCCGATCATGCGCGCGCCGGATACGGCCTGCGCCAATGCCTGCGCGGCTTCTTGATCCATCACCGGCGCGCCAGTGATGTCGAGCAAGGCAAAACGAGACTCGTACCGCTGAATACCCTCTAACAAACTGGTCAACAACTGATCCGCGCGTGCGGCGTCGAGCACGCCGATGACCGGCACCGCGACGAGTTGATCGAGGATCGGGATCACCGGAAACGCCTGCCGCCGGACGGTGTCCAACAAAGCCTGCTGCCGGACGGCGTCCTGTTGAACCTGAGCCAACGCCCGTTCCAGGTCTTGGGTCCGCGCCGATACCTGCGCTTCCAGATCGACGCGCGCTTGTTCCAACTCGCGTTCGTGTTGCTGCGCCTGCCTCAAATTGAATTGGGCGATCTCGATCGCGGTCGTCAAACTGCCGGCCGACAACCAGGCCAAAACCGCCATCAACCAGATACCCATCACCCGCCCGGAAATCAACAAATCGGCGGGGAACGGCTCGGCAAAAGGATGCAACCAGGCGTTCCACCGCCCGCTCACTTCGAGCCAGGCCACCAGGAGGTAAAATGCGCCCAACGCAACGGCAAAGATGAACGCGATCCCTCGCTGCCGGAGCAGCATAGCCGCAGCCAGAATCGTCACCGGAATCAGCATCGTCACGCCCCCGCGATGACCGTACATCAGCAAGAGGATGATCACGACGCCGCTCAACGCCAGGACAAACATCCAGGATGCGATTTGCAAACGCCCGCTGCGATTGACGGCATAGATCGCGCCAATTAGCCCAATCGCAGATAGGCCAATAAAGAACAAGATTGCGCCAGCGTCGATCAGACCGCTCACCCAGCCGACCAGACCGACCGCAGCGTACGCTGCCAGCCCCGCAAAAAACCACATCAGCAGCACATCGAGCAACTGCGTGCGGCGGATGTCCGGATCGCCGGACGAATCAATTTGTTCAAACAGCCCCAGTTTCATGCGCAAACCCGTTTACCCCGCCCTATCTCTGTAGCATGGCCCCTTGCGGGCGCAACCCGCCACGTGACTCTGGACCATATTCAAGCCGCGACGATCTTTGTTCCCACGCGCCCCAGTGCGTACTCGATCCCGCTTTGCAAATCGCGCCGGCTGATTACCTGACCCAGGTCAATGCCCAAATTGATCATCATGTGAGCGACGTCGGGGCGAATTCCCACCAACACACACTCGGCACCCAACAGCGCCGCCGCATCGACGGCTTCCAACATGTCGCTGGCGATCGCTTCGGTGATCTGGGTCACGCCGGTCACATCCAACAAAACCAACCTGGCCTTGTGCCGATCAACGCCGTCGAGCAATGCGCGAGTCAGCTGTCCCGTTTGCTCCACCTGGCCGACGACCGGCATGACCACCACCTGGTTAAAGACCGGAATCACCGGCGTAGAAGCGTGGCGCAATTCGGTCGCCAGCCGCGCCTGCGTTTGATCGCTGGCTTTGAGGCGCGCCAAAAGCGCCTCTTGCTCTGCGGCTTGAGAGCGAACGGTGCGCAGCAGCTCGTCCTTTTCCGAATCGGCCTTTTGCAGCGCTGCTATTTGCCGCTGCAAAACGTCCGCCTGCGTGCGCTGCGCCCGGTACATCCAACTGCCAAAAATAGCCGTCAAGCCGGCCAGCGAGAACACAACCAGCGCAAAATAGAGACCATTTTCTGCTGCCGAAAGTGCAAACACAGGCGTAAACCACGCTCGTTCTTGCGCAAACGCCATCAGGCCGTACAGAGCACAGGTCAATGCCGCCGCCGCCATGCCGCCGCGCGCGCCCAGAGTCAACCCGGCAGCGGCCACGACGAGCAGCAACAGCATTGCGTTGAGACTCTGATAGCCTTCCCAAACCATAAAAAAGGCCACCAGACCCAGATCGACCGAGGCGAGCAAGAGCATGCTCGCCAAAACCGAGCCGCGCCGCGCAAGCGTCCAGGCCAGCGCAAAACCCAGCAGCCCAACCAGATCTCCAACCGCCAACAATGCGGGGCCGCCCCGCGTCAACCAGAACACCGTATCTACAACCAAAGAAATGAGCAGCAGCACGATCATCGGCAGGGCCAGCGCATAGACCGCCCGCTCACGCAGCGCAACGCCCTCATCTACTGCGCGCGGCGTGATCCACTGCTCAAACCAGGCAGCGATGCGCTCGCGCCTCGATCGATTAACCTCTGGAATGCTCATCTTGCGCTCCACCGCCCAACAAAACAGGGTCGAAAAACCCGCTTTGTCATTTTCATCCCCAATGATCAGACCGGCAAACTGCCCAACGCCATCGCCAACTGTGCGGCCACAACGGTCAGAATTGTCTGATGCTGCTCGTCGAAAGCGGCCGGCGCATCGCTTTGCACGCCGATCACACCCAACACCTGATCGCGGCGCATGATCGGCACGGCCAACCACGATCGCGCTTCCATCTGGCCGCGTTTGACCACCCGCTCCGCCATCCCCTTGTCGTCCTGTTGCCAGTCCTGGATCAAAAGCGCATGCTTGTTCTCAATCACCCAGCTGGTAATGCCCTCTCCAGCATCGTAACGCAGCGTAAATGGCTCCAGGCGCACGCCATCCTCATAGGCCATCTCGAAGCGAATGGTCGCGTCGCGGTGATTGTACAAGGCGACAAACAAGTTCGACACATCGAGCAAGGTGCCCACCTGATCATGCACCAATTCGAGCAGCGGTGTCAGATCGATCACATCACACAACGACTGCCCGACATTGACCAGAACGTTCAACTCGCGAATGCGCTGTTCCCTTTCGGCAAACACACGGGCATTGATCAACGCCACCGCAATCTGGTCGGCAAGCGTGTACATTATCGAAATGTCTTGCGGGTGAAAGGCGTTGGGCACATTGCTTTCCACATCCAGCACGCCAATGATCCGGCTGCCGAACTTGATCGGCACCACCAGCTCGGAGCGCGTGTCCGGCAGCGCCTCGACATGCAAATAACGCGGCTCCTGGCGCACATCGTTGACCAGCAACGGCTCGCCGCGCCCGGCCACCCAACCGATCAATCCCTCTTTCCCCACCGCCACTCGCGGAAACGCGACCTCGGCTTGCAAGCCGGGCAAACTGCTCCCTGCCTGCGAGACCACCTCTTGCGTTTCGTCATCAACCAGCGCAACCTGAACATGATAGTATCCAAAACTGGTGCGAATCAACTCGACAACCTGGGACAACAATTCATTCATGTCGAGGATCAAAATGATCCGTCGCCCCACCTCGGCGCTGAGCCGGAGAAAAGTGGCTTGCCGCTGCGTCTCTTCGTACAACCGCGCGTTCTCAATCGCCACAGCCACCTGGTTGGCGATCGCCGCCAGCAACCCCAGGTCGGCGTGTGTGTAGGCATTTTCGCGCTCGTGGTTCTGCACCGCCATCACCCCGACGACCGTTTCACCAACGATCATTGGCGCGCCCATCCACGACCTGGCCTCGGCGCCAATGACCTCGATCCCCATCTCATCCATCCGCGCCATCACCCGGTCGGCCAAAAGCAACGGCTGCCGCGTCTTGAGAATATAGCCAGTCAGCCCCCGGCCGGCCGCGCGGTCAGGAAACTGGGTGCGTCTGGCATTTTCGACGATAAATGGAAAAGAAACCTCGTCATGAAAAGGATCATAAAGCGCGATAAACAAGTTCTTGGCATCAATAACCGTGTTAAGCTGCTCGTAAACCTGCTCCAACAACTCGTTCAAATGAATGACGCTGCTCACCGCCTTGCCGATGCGATTCACGGCATTTTGCTCGGCCATACGCCGTTTTTGCCGCTCGATCAGATGAACGCCGCGCAAAGCCATCGCCGCCAGGTTGGCGATGATTTGATAAAACCTCAATTCAGCCGTCGGGAACTCGAACGGCGATTTCTTGCCGATCACCAACATGCCGATCGGCCAACCCATCACGATCAGCGGCACAATCGCCACCGCTTGCAAGTCGTGCAGCCACAACCGGTTACAAGACACAGACGAAATCCGCTCTTCGCGCACCAGATCCGAAATGACAATCGGCTCCTTTTCGCGCAACAGCCGCTGTACGATGGGCATTTGGGGCAACGAAAACCTGCTCGGCGAGGAAACCAGCCCCATCTCGAAGCTGTCCCGATCGTACACCGCCACGACTTGCAGCCAATCGGGGTCGCGATCGTCGACATCCTGAAAAACGCTGATCACGCAGCGATCCACATCCTGATCGCTCAACTCGCGCAAAACGGTGATTAAAACCTGTTCTTCGTCCATCAAGAACGTAAAACAACCGCTCAACTCTAACAGTCGCTCGGTCTCGCTGTCATAGAGATTGCACTCGCCGGCAAACCCGTTCACGAGTTTTCCTTTCTCCCCCCCCTTACCCAAACAGTTCCAGCTTTTTCGGCGCAAGTCGCAAAAAACAAAACGCTAAACTTGGACCTTGAGCAAATCGGCCAGCCCTTCACGCAGCGTGCTATAACTGGCAACCTCGGATAAATCTATGTCTAAAGAGACCAATTCTTGTGCAACAGCAGGCTGGACGCCAACCAGTTTGCACTCGCTGCCCAGCATACGCGCCCCCTGGACCGCCTCAAGCAGGCTTTGCGCCGACGCCGAATCCATACTCGGTACGCCGGTGACATCCAGCAAGACATAGTCGGCATTGTAAACCTGGATTCCGCGCAACAGATCATCGAGCAAAAGTTTCGCGCGGTCTGGATCAAACTGCCCCACCAATGGCATAACCACCAACCCGCCAAACAAGGGCAGCACCGGCGCAGATATTTTGCGCACGGTATCCAACAGCCGCTCCTGCTCCCGCGTCGTTCTTTGCAGCTCGGCGATCAGTTGTTCCCGCTCTTGCGCCACTTGTTCCAATTCGTCGGCATAGCTCTGCGTCTCTTGCAACCGCCGCACCGCACTGTCGGCGACCTGGCGATCAAACGCATAGAGCAGCGCGCATGTCGCGATCAGAAGCGTACCCAAGAAAATGATATTGACTCCCAACAACGACTGTGGATCGGAAAAAAGGGGAGTCGATATGCCGGTATGGAAAAATCGCCAGCCGGCGACGCTATAAGCGATCAAACCGGCCGCGCTGGCTACAACACCGCCCGTCAACCCATTGAGCAGCGTAGCCAAAGCGACACTGAGCACATACCCGGCGGCGATTGTCGTGTGCCAACCGCCGGTCATCAGCAAACCGGTCGCCGCGCCCCAAATCACCAGCGGTGGAATGTATCCACCCAGGGCCACATTTCCCCGGCGGCCCAACCGGTAGGCGATATAGCAGGTTCCCACCATCACCGCGCCGGCCAGGAGCGGCACTCGAAACACAGGCAACCCGAAAACAAGGACCGCAACGCCGCTCAGCAGCACATTGATCGCCGCCAACCCACCCAAAACCAGCACGGTCACATTGAGCAAAAACTCGCGGCGGGCGCCAAGCTCGGTAAGAGAACGCGGGCGCACCATATCACGCAGTCGATTGAGCATCTTGTCCCTCAAGCCCCAAAAACAGCGACGCACCTGGCGTGCGTCATGTCAAAAACCGGATGATCAAGAACAATTTCATTATAGCATCAAAAATAACCCCTGACAATCACAGTTTTGTAACGAAAGCGTCAGCCACTGCGCTGGCAGACTAGCGGAAAGCGCGTGAGGCCGCCGATTTGCGCGTGCGGAGCGCGGTCAAGTGCAAGCCGTGGTTAGCCAGCCTTCTCAGGGAAATGAGAAACAGGCTTGCTGATTGTTCCTTTAACGG
>CAYZYE010000221.1:0-6114 GCA_964481205.1 uncultured Anaerolineae bacterium
GAAATATTGGGCATCGACGTGAAAAACAGCACTGCGGGCGGCAGCTCGGTGTCGATGATCAGCCGGCCCAACTTGTTCGCGCCGGCAGACTGCCCGCTGGCCGGTTTCTCGATGTCGAAAACCAGGCCCGGATACCCGTCGAGAATGGTTTGGACGGCCACCTCGGCTTCGCCCTGAGGGTCGTGGCAGGTAATGACCGGCCAGGCCACGGGCACGAGTCCGGCGTCAAAGACTTGTTTGACCACGCGCCGCGAGGCGTTTTCAAAATATTCGCCCTCTTGGCCGGTCTTGAACAAGACAATCCGCGCGCCGATGGCCTGCGCCATATCGATCGCGCGCGGAACCTCGCTCTCCATCCAGGCCCAGACACCTTTACCATATAGAATCCGCTTCACTGCACACCTCCCTGAAAAAAACCAAGACAGCCTCGAACAGCGAATTTTCCAACCCTACTTGGTCGCCAAAGCGTAAAAAATAGGCACATAGACCAGCCGCGTACCGGCCTCGATCGCCGTCCAGGCATGCTTTTTCACGCGATCGAACGTCAACTGGTCTACATTATGCCCCACGTCATACGCAATCCACCGCCATTCGGCCTCATAGTTCTCGTACAAGGTCTGAGCGTTCCAATGAGAAGGAACCACACTCACATCGGCGCCAAGCCCGGCCTCGGCGAGCAGATAGCGGATTTGCCGGCCGATGAACGGATTCGCGCCCTGACTGCGCAAGCCGGCGATCTGCCACTCGCGAATGGGAAAATCCGGCCAGTCCAGCCGGCCGCCGTAATCCGGCTCGGCGCAGATCAACACACTGCCGCCTCGACGCACCACGCGCGCCATCTCGAACACAGCCTGCTCTGGATCAGACAACCAAAGCAGCACAAAATGACAACTCACAATGTCAAAATGCCCATCAGGATAGGGCAGATCGAGCGCGTCGCCCTCTTCGTAGCGAATGCGGCTGGTCCGCCGGCGCGCATAGCCGAGCATCGCCGGATTTTTATCCAGGCCAATGACCGTGCCCCGAGTGCGCTTGGCCAGCTCGTTGGTCAAAATGCCCGTGCCGCAACCGACATCGAGGATGCGCCGCGCCTGCAACAAATTCGCCCGCCGGTAAAGCTGGCTGCGCGTCATCTGCGTCCATCTGGCCTGACGGGCAAACTGTTCGTGCCATTCGGCGATCGTTGGTTCGGCCATCATTCCCCCGTCGTACCAAATTTGGCGCGAAAATTGGACAAATTTTGCTCCAGCGCGCGGCAAAAATTCGCGGCGTTCTCTGGCGTCATCACGATCCGCGCCACACACTCGGCGTGCGCGGTGCGCATCTGAGACAACTGCGACTGAATCTCGTTGGGCGAGCCAACCAACATTGGCGGCAAAATCTCGAAAAAGGAAAGCACAAACTCGCCCCTGGAATGCTGAATGACAACATTGTTGGCGTAATGAGTATGAATATTTTCCGAAACAAACCAGTTGATCTCGAGTGATCGCTGCTCTTGGGTCATTTTTTCTCCCGCTCTACCCACAAGTTCATTGCCAAACCAGCCAACACGCCCGCCAACCGCAGAGCGCCTCCGCCCCTACCTGGGCGCGCGTTTGAACGTCAATGGGAAAAAGGTTTTCCAGTACCAGATACGAGTCGAAATCTGAACCGGCCAACGCTCGCCATATTGATCGACGACATCGGCCTTGTGCATCTGCCAATAATCACCAGCGCCGTCCACGGCCAACCGGTAGCGCAGTACAACCTGACCGCCAACGGCGACCGGCCCGCTCCAACCAAGACGACCACCGGCGATTTGCCCCTCGCCGGCGCCGCCAGCGTCCAACGCCCCGACAAACACGGCGTGATCGGGAAGCGCGGCAGTCACGGTGACGACGGCGTCCCGAACGCCGCTATTCCGCACGGTCAGCGCGTAGGCCAGCGTGCGATTGGGCGGGCTGGACGCCGGATCGACGCGCAGAAAAGAAGAGGACAGATCGGGCGCATTGATCCGCAAGACAAAAGGACGTTCAAAAGTGAGCCGGTGTTGATCGTACCCGATACGCGCGGGAAAAGAAACAAAAGCGCCGTCGGCCAACGTGCCCGTCACCTGAACGCGAAAACTCGCCGTGATCGCCGCGTTCCGCCCGATTCCGCCGTGCCAGGACACCGTCCGACTCGATGGATCATAGCTCAACCCCGCGCTTGCCGAGCCAGACACCCACTCCAACTCGGCGGGCAAGACGGCGGTCACGTGCGCCGAGGCCAGATCGCCCCAGCCATCGTTGCGCAGCACACACCTCATCGTCACCACATCGCCGGCCTGCACCACGCGCCGCTCCGCCGCCCACGTCGAAGCGCCCAACCAGCTCAACCAACCCACCGAGCGCGCCATCACCTGCGCGGCAGCGTCCGCATCCAGCGTTTCCAGCGGAAAAGCCACAAAAGTCGTCCGCCACCGGTCGCCGGCCTGCGCGACGCCGGCCGGCCAACCGTGCTCGTTGCGAAACACAACCTCCGCGCCGCCGGCCGGCACGAGTGAATCGCTCCAATTCTTGTACGGCCAGGTCAGCGTGTACGGCCCCAGCCCCCAGCCGATGGACTGCCCGGCTTCTCCCCACACCACCGTCGCGCTCAACGCCTCGGCATAATCGATCACCCCCAGGTACGTCTGCGCCAGCGGCGTATTGTGTTTATAATACAACATGTCCTGCGACGACAGCAACAAACGCCCGCCGCCATCCAAAAAAGCGCGCAACCGCGCCGCTTCGACATCGCTGAGCGGATCATACCAGTCATAGGCCGTGTACCAGATGACCATAGGATACATTTTGAGCGTGTCGGTGTGCGGAACGGCCCAAGGCCAGACATGCTTGACCCGATGATCGTCATAGAGAATGCCCGCCCGTTGCAGCGCAGCGTGATAGCGATCGTCGAACGAGTAAAAACGAGAGCCATCGACGAGCAGCACCGGAGCCGGCGTCTTGGAGAGCAAAGAGGCCGTCGCGATCAAGCCCGGCGAAAGCGTGGAGGCGACCGACAAAGTAGCCGTGTCGAACGTGTGCCAACCCACGGCCGCCGGCACATCGACCTCGACCTGGAGCGTGGTCGATTGGCACGTCCCCAGCGAAACCGCGCCCGGATTCGACAACGAGGTCGGCCAGGCATAACCGCCCAACGTCAAGGCCAAAGTGTCTGTGGTCGCCCGGCCGAGGTTGCGCACCCGCAAGGCGTGGGTGATCCGCCCGCCGGGCGGCTTGATCTGCGGCATCGCCCCCAGCGTCAGCTCAATACCGGCCGCCGGTCGCGGCGAAACCAGCCAATCAATACTCCGTTGCAGCACATCGCGCCGCGCCGCATCTTGCACAATGCTTTCCAGACCAAAACCCAGCACCAACGCGCGATAATCCAGACACACGCCCACCACCTGCCCGCCAGAGAACGGCCCCGCCTCCGGCGCGTCAGGGGGCGACAGATAATTCCAGACTCCAAAGGCGTAATCCGGCTCTACCACCTCGATCACATCGGGCGCAAAAACGACCCGCCCGTCGCCGGCAATGGTGATCGTCAACCCGGCAAAAATACCGTCGCCGGCCAGCGTCCGGCCTGGCGCGGTATCCTGAACAAAGCGCGTCATCAAGTAATCGTGCAAATAATCGGCGTAAAAAATCAACGAACCGCCCCCGTCCCAATAAGCGACATCCTGGCCGCTGAGGAGCAGCCGCCCGCCGGCGGTCAAAAAATTAGTGATCGCCGCCGTCGCGCCAATGTAACCGGGCGCGTCCTGTGGCGCACTCCAGATCACCAGATCATAAGGCAAAAACGTCCCCCTGGTGGGCACACTGGTCGGCGCCAAATCCACATTGTCGATCACATACAGGTCATACAAATAGCCCAGGGCGTCCAGCGCGTGCTGATACGCCCCCCGCTGGCTGTCATTGTACCACACCCCGCTGTCAACCAACAAAATGGTCGGCGCCGGCGCCAACTCGAAATCGTACACCAGAGTGGCCCCCGGCGTGATCGTGACCGTCGCCGTGACCACGCGGTGCGCGCTGCACGCGACACGCACGGTGTGCGTCCCCTGCGGCAGAACCAGGCGGTACGCGCCGCCGGCATCCGACTCGGTCGCCGCCGGCGCGCCCGGCACAGAAAGAAACGCCGCCAAAGGCGCGCCCGCGCCGCGCTCGCGCACAACCCCCTGGAGCACGCCGGTCGGCAACGCGGCCAAAGCGACATCCAGCGTCGTCGTCGCCGCCGTGACCACCCGGATGGCCGACACCGCCTGGGGCGCATAGCCAAAAGCCGAAAAAGTGGCGTCGTAAAACGCGGCATTCAGGCCAACACGGTACGCGCCGGAATCGCCCGTCTCTGCCGTCGACGTCATCGACCCGCTATGGGAGACAATGATAACTGCCGCGCCCGCGACCGGCGCCAGGGACGACCCGTCTACCACCTGCCCGGCCAAATACCCCAGGTTTCCGGCCTGAACCACCGCCGCATAGGCGTCGAGCCGGCCCCAGCCATAGCTGTTGTTCGGCGGCGACTCGCCCAACGGGCGCGCCGTCCGCTGCAAAACAGACTCGATCTGATCGACGGTCAGCGCGGGGTTGGATTGCAGGATCAATGCCGCCGCCCCGGCCACGTGCGGCGTGGCCATCGAAGTGCCACTCTTGCGGCCCCACGCGCCGCCGGGCAGCGTCGAGACGATATGGAGACCCGGCGCCACGATCTCGGGTTTGACCTCGCCCCACGGCGACGGCCCGCGACTGGAAAAACGGGCGATCTGGTCCTGATCGTCCGTCGCGCCAACGGCAAAAGACTCGGTAAAACTGGCGGGTGAGCCAACCGTGCCGCCTTGCGGCCCCTTGTTGCCGGCGGCAAAGGCGACGAAAATGCCCGCCGCGCGCAGCGCCCGCACATCGGACACAAAGGTCTCATTGTCGCCGGCGACGCTGCCCCACGAGTTGTTGACAATGTCCGGCGCCAAAGCCGGATCGCCGTTTGGCGCGAGCAGCCACTCGAAACCGGCGTGAATCCAACTGTCGAGTGCCTGGCCCTGGTTGTTGAATATTTTGACCGCGATCCACTGCGCGCCCGGCGCCACGCCGATGCCGTTCTGGCCGACCATGATGCCCATCGTGTGCGTGCCATGCCCGTGCCCGTCGCCGGGATAAGTATAGCCCTCATCGGTGGCGCAGTACCAGTTTCCCGTGTGCTCGACGAGCGACTTGCCCCGGTAGCCCCGGTAGCGCGCCATCAAGTCGGGATGGCGCCAATCGACGCCGCTGTCCATACTGGCCACCACCACGCCGCGACCGGTGATCTCGAGGCTGCGCCAAACACGCTCGGCCTGAACGCGCCGCACGTTCCACTGCACGCCATCCTGCTGCACCTGCGCGGCGTCGAATGGAGGCAAAGTACGCACGTGATCGAGCAAAATGATCGATACATCAGGATGCGCAGCCAACTCCCAAAATATCTCTTTGCGCCCCTCGACAACCAGCCCGTTGACGATCCACAGCGGCTCGTACATGACGACCCGGCTGTCGCGCCGCGCCTCTTTGAGCATCGCCCGAACGTTTTGCTGCGAATCCGAGGCCGCAGACTGCAACCGGCGCACGATGGTCTCGCGCCGCAACGCGCGATCCAGCCCATCCAGCTGCATGCCGCGCAGCGTATCTTGCCGGCGCATCATCACGATGCCGCGCAACGGTTCGGCGCTGTCGCCAAGCAGCCGTTTGAGCAACGCCGGTTCAAACTTGGTGCGCAAATCGACGGGCCACGACGGCGCATCGTCGTATGCGCGCAGATCGGGGCGTTCCAGCGGCAGTGCGCCGAACGCATTCCCGTCCTTGGACGGCGCATCGACGCCAACCCGCCCGGCGCCGCTGCCCACAGCCTCACGGGGCAAGCCCAGGCCAATCGCGACGATGGCGATCCATATCCAGACAAGCGCAGCGCGACGCCGCATCAAAACCCCCTTTCAGGGATGGGCAGAAAATCAAATAGGCGTGTTTCAAATGGTTTGGGCGTCTGTAGCGTCGCCCCTTGCGGGCGACCTGTTCATGGCGGCGCAAATGGTTTGGGCGTCTATAGCGTCGCCCCTTGCGGGCGGCGCATAGACGGGTG
>CAYZYE010000222.1:0-6094 GCA_964481205.1 uncultured Anaerolineae bacterium
TTGTTCGGGGCCGGCGGTGCTTGCGGATACAAAGTTTTCGATCAGGTCGGCAATGATGCGCGCCCCCCGGCTGTTCAGATGCAGCATGTCCGAGTGCAGCACCAGCCCCTGGCGCTGGGCGATCTCGTCCAGATCGACGCCGAGTATCTTTTCCTCGAAAATGACCTTGACCGAGTGCCACTGCCATTTTTCGTGTTCCGGCCGGCCCGGCGGCCGGTGTTCGACCAAATAGTCGGTCATTTGCTCGAAAACAGGCAAATAGGCCACCCCGTAACGCCGCGCCACGCGGCGCACAACCTGGCTGAACCAGCGCGTCGTGCGCACCGGCTGGCTCTGCAGGGTCTCGCCGATGGGCGGCAGAGAAAGCAGGGCAATGCGCGCATTGGTCTCGCGTTGCAGGCGTTCGACGATTGCCTCCATGTTTTCCTCATACCAGCCGATGGACGGTTTGTGCGGTAATTTACGATGTCTCATAATCCATAACGCGCCTTCATCGACGATGGAGGCGTTGGCGTCGTTGGTGCCGATCAAGACCGTCACCAGGTCCGGCTTGCAGGCGATCACCTCGTCGAGCCGTTGCAAGACCTCGTAAGAAACCTGACTGTTGATCCCGGCATTGATCACCTCGAACCGGTCGCCCAGGCGAGATTGGAGCAGATCGACGTAATTGTAGCTGACCTCGCCCCTGGTGATGCTGTCGCCCACGCAGACGATGACCTTTTTGTTGTTGCGGGGCTTTTTTTCGCGCACGTATTCACGCGGGTTGTCGGGCGCGGGGCGGCGGATCAGGTATTGGAGGTACTGGATGATCACCCATTCCAGGGCAAAGAGGATCGCCAGGTAGCCCAGCAGCGGTCGCAGGCGGTCGAGCCGGTTGCAAAGCGAGTTTTTGTTCATCTGGCGCGCCGTTTTTGCCCAAGCGCGCGGCGCGTCTTGGCCGGGTCGTGGCTCAACAGCGCGTCGACATCCAGGGCGAGATACCAGTCCAGCCGTTCTTCCGGCTCTGGGTCGAGCGGGCACACCCATAGCCCGTGCGCGCGGGCGATCTCGATGTAGCGGGGGTTGGCCTGCATGGCCTGCGGCATAGTACCGATGCCCTCGCCGTCAAACACCGGGTTGTCATTGTCCTCGCTGATCTCGCTGATCCAGACTCGCGGCTCGACTTTTTTGGCGGCATACAGCAGGTCGTGATCGAACGACATCAACAATACTGTGTTCGACTCGATGCGCGGGCGGATCAGATCGACGAGTTTTTTGGCGTTTCGAGGCTGCGCCAGGGCCGGGTCTTTGAGTTCCAGCGCCAGCCCCTTGTCCTCGGGCGTAAAAGCGAGCAGTTCTTGCAAAGTGGGAATGCGCTGGTCGGGATAGCGCGCCGCGTCGAACTGGCCGCAATAAGAGCCGGTCACGCGCGCCTGCTTGACTTGAGCCAGTGTCAGGTTGGGGATCGCGCCGGTGCGGTCGGTCACGCGCTCTAACGTCTCGTCGTGGTGGCACACCAAAACGCCGTCCTGGGTCAGCCACAGGTCGGTTTCGAGCAAATCGGCGCCGGCGGCCAGGGCCAGTTTGAACGCCGCCAGGGTGTTTTCCGGCGCATGCACGGCGTCGCCGCGATGGGCCATGATCAAAGGTTTGGGTAATTGGTGCAAGATAGGCATAGGGTTCCTCACCTGGACATCACAAATGTTCAGACTTTGGTTTTTGAAACGTCCCCAAACCCGGTACCAGGAGGCCGCTGAAGAACCCTCAGCGCACCCGCCAAGGACGCTTCGAAAAGCCAGTCCGCGGACGCCGAGATTGGCTTGTATTTGCGAATGTTTACGTTGCTATTCGATGTTTTATTTTCTGGCGATCTCGGCGTTCTGCGATTAGGAGCTTGCCTGCTCCTGGCGCATTGGCTTGAACACGCTGATGCTCAAGGGCGGCAGGGTCAGGTCGAGCGAGCAGGGTTTTCCCTGCCAGGGCAGCGGTTCGGAGGTAAAGCCGCCGGCGTTGCCCATGTTGCTGCCTCCGTACAGCGCGGCGTCGCTGTTGAGCACCTCGGCGTAAAAGCAGTGGTCGGGCACGCCGATGCGGTATCCCGTGCGCGGCGCGGGCGTAAAGTTGCAGACCACCGCCAGGTAATCGTTCGGGTCGGCGGCGCGGCGAATGTACGAGATGACGCTGTGTTCCCAGTCGTGCAGATCGATCCACTCAAAGCCGCTGGCGTCGAAATCACGTTCGTACAATGCCGCTTCGGCGCGGTAAAGGCGGTTCAGATCGGCGACAAAGTGCTGCAATTGGCGGTGCGGCGCCCATTCGAGCAGATGCCAGTCCAGGCTGCGCGCTTCGCTCCACTCGCGCCACTGCCCAAAATCGCAGCCCATAAAGAGCAGTTTTTTGCCCGGATGGGTAAACATGAACCCATAGTAGAGTCGCAGGTTGGCAAATTTTTGCCAGTCGTCGCCGGGCATTTTGGCGATCATTGAGCCTTTGCCGTGGACGACCTCGTCGTGCGAGATCACCTGGACAAAATTTTCGGTAAAGGCATAGATCAGGCCAAAGGTCAGGTTATTATGGTGATATTTACGATATAATGGGTCCTGTCGAATGTACGTAAGCGTGTCGTTCATCCAGCCCATATTCCACTTGAAGTGAAAGCCCAACCCGCCGAGATAGGTGGGGCGCGACACCGCCGGAAAGGATGTGGATTCTTCGGCGATGGTGACGGCGCCGGGGTGGTATTGGCAGCAGATTTCGTTAAAGCGCCGGAGAAAGGCGATCGCTTCCAGGTTCTCGTTGCCGCCATAGATGTTGGGCAGCCATTCGCCCGGCCGGCGCGAATAGTCCAGGTACAGCATCGAGGCCACCGCGTCGACGCGCAGCCCGTCGATGTGATACCGGTCCAGCCAGAACAAGCCGCTGGCGATGAGAAAGTTGCGCACTTCGTTCCGGCCAAAGTTGAAAATCAAGGTGCCCCAGTCTTTGTGTTCGCCTTTGCGTGGATCCTCGTATTCATACAGCGCCGTGCCGTCAAAGCGGGCCAGACCGTGCGCGTCTTTGGGAAAGTGCGCCGGTACCCAGTCCATGATGACGCCAATTCCATTTTGGTGACAGTAATCAATAAAGTACATAAAATCGTCCGGCGCGCCGAACCGGCTGGTCGGCGCAAAATAGCCGATCACCTGGTAGCCCCACGAGCCGTCGAGGGGGTGTTCGACGATGGGCAACAGTTCGATGTGGGTATAGCCCATCTCTTGAACGTATTCGACGAGTTTGTGGGCCAACTCGCGGTAGGTGAGAAACCCGGTTCCCTGGTCGCCGCGCATCCACGATCCAAGATGCACTTCGTAAATTGAGAATGGTTGTCCTAGCAAATCGGTGTGTTTGCGCCGTTCCATCCACGCCGCGTCGCTCCAGGTGTACCGGTCGATGTCATAAATTATCGAGGCCGTGCGCGGGCGCGTTTCGGCAAAAAAGGCGTGCGGGTCGGCCTTTTCCAAGACCTGGCCCGATTTGGCTTTGATTTTGTACTTGTACACCTCGCCCGGCCCGACGCCGGGGATGAACAGTTCCCACACGCCTGTTCCGCCGCGCACGCGCATGGGGTGGCGACGTTCGTCCCAGGCGTCAAAGTCGCCGACCACGCTGACCGCCTGCGCGTTTGGGGCCCAGACGGCAAACAGGACGCCGCTCACGCCGCCGATCTCGGTCACATGGGCGCCGAGTTTTTCATAGCTCTGGAAATGATTGCCCTCGCCCAACAGCTGCAAATCATAGTCGGACAGCGCCGGCAAAAAAGAATAGGGATCGACGATCTCCCAGGTGTGCCCCTCGATGTTGGCCGCGCGCAGGCGGTAGCCAAAAACCTCGGCGCGACCGGGGCAAATGGCCTCGTAAACGCCGTCCTGGTGAACGCGCGTCATCGGGTATTCGCCGCCGTCTTGGGCGACGACGACGAGTTTGGCGGCGTGGGGGAGCATGGCCCGCACGACGACCGTCTGCTTGCCTTCCCAGGTCACAATGTGCGCGCCCAGGACCTCGAATGGGTCGTGATGTCCAAAGTAGATGATCCGGTCGAGCTGTTCGTCAGAAAGAGTTGTGTTCATTGGTTGCTCCCCAAATGAGCTTTGCGTTCGATGCTTTGACTCAGCGTCGTCAGGGCGTCGAACCAGAGTTGGAATATTTCGTCGTTCAACTGTCGTGGGTGAGCGCGCAGCCAGAGGCGCTCCGGCTGGATGTACAGTTCTCTGAACCCGGCGCCGCCCTGGGCCATGATGTCGATCAGCGCGTCTTTGCCGCTTGCGTCGGCCAACAGCCGGCGCGCAAAGGTCTCATCGTCGCTCCAAATGCCCACGCCGGCCAGCGAGGGGTCGTCCACCGGCACGCGGGGACATTGGCGGCAGTCTAAAAGCGGCTGCTGCCGTCCGATCGCCGCGCGCGCGGGCGCATTTGTTTCCAGGTAGACATCGAGCAGCGGCGGGCCGGGCACGCGCGCGGGCACAAATTCGATCGTCACCGCCCGCCCGTCGAGCGCGCCCCGGTAGCGGCGGCCAAAGATCATATAGTTTTGCGCCGTCAGGTCGTGCGCGGCGGCCCAGCCATCGAGTACATGGCCTGTGCGCAAGGCCGAGGTCACAACGTACACGGTCAGGCCAACGATATAGCCCATTCCCAGCAGGCCGGTCAGGATGGCGGCGGTCAGGTTGCGCCCTTTGCTCAACGGTTCTGGAAATGGGCCGGGCAGCGGCGCCCATAGCATGATCAATGCGCAGCAGAAAAGCAAAACGATCGGAATGAAAATCAAGGCAATGATCCGCAACGTCGTCTCCTTTTACCCACCTCTGCCGCGACAAGGCGATCGAGCGGCGTCGCGGCCGGTTCGTCGATCATATCATTGGCCGGTTTTGCAGTTCAAAGCCGTCGACGGCGCCATCCAGGTCATAATATGGCTTGCCCATCACCTTGGCCAGAGGGGCAGGGGCAAGCGAGAGCAGGTTTGTGTACTGTGCTTTGTCTTTTGAACGCATTTTTTATCCGTTGCAAGATAGCCGGCATATATACGATGTTCCTGCCGGTTGACGGAACAAACACAAGGGCTGGAAAATGGCATCTCATCTTTGTTTACGCCATGCATCAGCCAGTTGCCAGGTGCTGATCCCTGGCAGTTGTATTTCCCAATCGCGCCATCCGTTGCGGCTTGTATTGGTTGCCGCAACCGAGGCCGCAGAGAACGAAGAAAATCGCCCCAATTCACCGACCACTAACTCGGCATTCTGAACTTTGCCCCGAAATATCTTGTTCTTGTAAGAGAAGCGACAAATCGTGCCGTTCGGAGGCAACAAACTCTTTTTCTTTTTGTGTATTACCGAGACCGGTGTTGCCTTTGGTGGTTGAACCTGCGGTGTTGCGGACACTACAGGTTGATTGTCGATCTTTTGAATGAATTCGAGTGTTTCCTCAATAGTCACCGAGTACCCATCTTGGGAGACAAGTTGGGCAAGCGCATCAGGTAATGACGGATAAGGTGGAATCATAACCATGCGTCGGGCCTTGGGGAGCGAGTTTTCCATGACACGCTGTTTTCTGCTCAAGCGCAAGAAACTTTGAGCATCACGTCCAGCATCTCCGCTGATAATTTTGCTTTTCGACATAAAGGCCAAAAAGGAAACTTGGAGATCATCGATATCGTCTTTTAGAATATCAACCACTTTGAAGCATTTTTGCGCAAACTCGCCACCTGTCTGGGAGTAATAGAACCTCCATTTGCGACCATCGGTTATAATGGAAAAAGGGGCTGTATTGTTGCGGTTATAGTCTCGTAATTGACGTTCCACTGCAAATATATTTCTATCTAGCTTACCTACTGCTTTTACTTCTATGAACACAGAAGGTTCATACGGATTCGAGAATAGCGCAATGTCAACACGCGACAAATCTTCAGAGGGCACAACGGGAAATTCTGTAAAGACTTGAGCTGGGTTCCAGATGTCCCATCCTAGCTGCTGCAAAACGCGGGCCACGAGTGATAGACGAACATGTTCTTCGTTTTTGTAAAAGCCCTCTTGCAATTTTTTCCTGATGTCAGTCAATGTATCTTTCACAAGCATTTTCCTCC
>CAYZYE010000223.1:0-6070 GCA_964481205.1 uncultured Anaerolineae bacterium
TAGCAGGCAAACTCGATTTGCTCGCCTATGTTGCCAACTGTGAGCATAGTAGATGATTCTGGGTGCAAGATAGTACAAGATTGCAGCAAGAGAACCAAAGATTATCAGGTTGCATGGTTTGCCCATCGCTTTATTCTGCACCTTCGCCGTCTAACGGATTGGAGTTGAGCCGCCACCGGGTTTACCGCTGTGCCAAGCAATCAGATACACGGCTCATAACCAAAAGTGGCAACAAAACGATGCTTGATTAGGCGGTCGGTTCCAGCGACTGGTTAGCCAGCTTTGTTAGATCCAGCCTTTCTTTTCGGCGCTCTTCCAGGCCGAAAACGCAGCGGCCAAGATTGCACGCACACATCGCACATACTGTCCCCGAAGCATTGCTGGATCTTCGACAACAAGATGACTTGTAAAGTTCCGCAACAATGTAGCGAGAGCTAGATTGATACCAAGATAGGCTTCTCCACTGGTAGCGGCAGATATTAGGGCAACAAGATGTGACAGATTACTTACGAACTTGGCTGATTCTTGTGCATTCCAATGATTCGCATCGTTATAATGTTTTAGAATAGATGGCCTTAAATTGCCGAACATCAAGCAATTGAGGTTGCCCATTCCGGGATTGCGCTGTTTCTGAAAGCTTCCTTGTGTTATTGTATCTGCATTTCTCAAGACGAGCGTCCTCATCAGGCTTTCAGGAAAGGATGCCAAAGCCTTCAAATGAAGAAAGGTCTCTGCTGCATACCAGGAATGAAGCTCAAAATGTGATCTGTTCAATTCAGTAACAACATACTCGAACCAAGCGAGGTTTGATGACTCGGTGTATGCAAGGAGATTTTCCAGGTCGTCGTCGGACATTGAGTAGTCAGAGGCCCGTGCATTGTATTCCTGAGCAAGGCTGCGGAGAATGTTCAACGACTTACTTTGAGTCTCTTGTCTACGATTTGGGAAGAGCAATTCAAGATAATTGCTAGCATACCCTCTAATCGTACCCGCTCGTTCTGCAATTTCTTCAGTTGGTGCCCCAAAAGCAGAGTAGATAAATTCCACAGTACGCCAAAGGTCAGCCTTTAACGCTTCTGCCAATCTAGCTCGGTCGGCCTCCTTATAGCTGGCATGGAGATCCATCATGCGTCGCAGACCAGAGTATAGGGCATTCTGGTCTAACTCGTACATCTGCATGGAGTCAGCGGCATATCGCTGGGCTGCCTGCTCCAGATCGTCTTGTCGGGTTTCATCCAGCGAAATCCAGCCGTCTTCATCCGCCTGAACTCCTTGGAACAGTAACGACCTTTGAGACTGGTAGAGGTGCTGAAAGTATGAAACTGCATCGAACAAAACAGATAGAGCTAGTGGATCAGTACGTGTCGGGCCAAGTTCTGGCAACAAAACATTGTCCCTATACATCCCCTTTTGCTGTTTTCGAACTTGATAGAGTTCATATATTTGCCAATAGTGATAAAAGTGAGTAGCTGTTGGCTGACACACCTCGCGTCCCACACCCTCTAGTGAAATCACGCAAGTGTCCCAAGGTTTGTACTCTTCCTCAATGGGCCTTTCCAAACCATCTACATTTCCCCAGGCTATATCGATTGGATGACGTAGATCTCGACTTGCCTGGGTTCTATCTGCCTGTATATTGTATCGTATTGCCCAATCGAGTTTGTGGAATGGCAAGTACCGCTCATCAAACTTGACTTCCAAGTTCGGTTGATGAAAGTGAGACCAAAAAGCACGCGCGTAATCATCCGGCATTATCATTCGGGCAGCAGGGAACATCCACCGTTCTCGCTCGTACTCCTCGAGTTCGTAGTCTTTGCAAATGTGAAGCCCAACTACTTTGCATAGACGAGTGAAGTCCTCTGATCTCAAGTAACGTTTACCGAAATGACACCAGTTAGGATAGTTTCTCAAAGGCAAGATTCGTGACATTTATGATCTTCCTTGCAGATTGCTTGATCCCGTTTTGCAGTTCGGTAGGATTGCCCAGCGACCGCACTTTACCTGCGCCCGTGTGGACGTTCGCCGTCCCCGGATGGACCGAGAACCCCGCCGCCGGCCATCCATCCCCACGCGCATAATGTGCTATACTAACAGCCAAACACATAAACCCACATCGAGGCTGTTTATAGAATACTTGTGTTCATTTTACTACAAATGATCTCAATCTGCAACCTGATCACTCGTCTTGCGCCCATTTGCCGTTGGGGGCAGCCCTGGAAACCGAGACACCGCCAGTCTTTTGCCCCGAATAGAAATACCCCCCGGATCGGCGAAAATTTGCATTTTCCCCCAAATGTGCTATAATGCACGCTATGTCTTTGCTTGGCGCGTTGCTTTACGCCGGCCAGGACATAGACGGGAAACGTTGGCGTTTGCTACATTCCACGTGTCATTCAAGGAGGATATGGTGCCACTCTCAAAAGAGAAAAAAGAGTCTATCATCAGCGAGTTTGCGGTTCATCCCAACGACACCGGCTCGCCCGAAGTACAGATCGCATTGTTGACCACGCGGATCAATGACCTGATCGAACATCTCAAGATACACAAGCACGACGAGCATTCACGACGTGGCCTGATCAAGCTGGTTGGGCAGCGACGGCGACACCAAGAGTACCTGAAACGCAAAGACATGAGCCGCTACCGCGCCATTGTCGAGCGGCTTGGTCTGCGCAAGTAATTCGAGTTGATAGATAGACCGGGATCAAACACAAATTGTCCTGACAATGAACGAGTAGATGCGCGCAGGTTTGCTCATCTACTCGTTTAGTGTATGGCGAGCAGTCTGTTCGAGTGAAAAACTCGGCTGCCCGCAACCGTCCGGCCCAAGGCCGGCGTAAAAATTTCATCTGCCGGGTTTTTTCGGCAGAATCATTTGCACATTGATGTTCCGAGGCGAAGGAATTGGAGAGTGCGCCCTAGCGTTCTGAATGATGACCGCCGTGAGCTAGGACCCAGTTTCCAGTCCCTTGCCTCTGCGCCCAATGTGCAGGGAGGCTTTAATGTTAGAAAATCACAGATTCGAGACGACGATCGGCGAGTACGCCATTGTTGTCGAAACCGGCAAGCTGGCGCAACAGGCCGGCGGCGCCGTGACCATTCGCTGCGGCGACACAATGTTGTTGACCACGGCGACAATGTCCCGTTCGACACGCGATGGGATCGACTTTTTCCCACTCACGGTCGATTATGAAGAGCGGCTCTACGCGGCCGGGCGCATCCCCGGCTCTTTCTTTCGGCGCGAAGGACGTCCGGGCGAAAACGCGATCTTGACCGCCCGCCTCACCGACCGCCCCATCCGCCCCTTGTTTCCCAAAGGCATGCGCAACGATGTTCAGATCGTGACCTATGTCCTTTCCAAGGACGAAGAGCAATATGGCGATATTTTGAACATCATTGCTGCTTCTGCTGCCTTGACCATCTCGGATGTTCCCTTTGATGGCCCGGTGGGCGCGGTGCGCGTCGGCTATATCGACGGCGAGTACGTCTTTAACCCCACCCACTCGGAAATGAGCCAAAGCAAACTCGACCTGCGCCTGGCCGGCACGGCCGACGCGCTGCTGATGGTCGAAGCCGGCGCAGACGAGATCGGCGAAGAGGTGATCCTCGAAGCGATCCAGCGCGGCCACGAGGCCATGCAGAGCGTGATCGCGCTGCAAAACGAAATGCGCGAGGCCGTGGGCAAAGAAAAACGCACTTTTGTGAAAAAAGAGGAACCGGAAGGCGTGCGCCAGGCGGTACAGGCGCAACTCGGCGACCGGCTGCGCGAGACGGTCTCGACCACCGTGGTCAAATCGGAGCGGATCGACGCCTTTGATCGCCTGCGCGACGAGCTGATCGAAACGCTGGGCGAGACGTGGGAAAGCGGCGCGATCAAGGACGCTTTCGAAGCCGAACTGCGCGACCTGATTCGCGGTCGCATTCTCAACGAGGGCGTTCGCCCCGACGGGCGCGACATGACGACCATTCGTCCCCTTTCGGCCGAGACGGGGCTGCTGCCCCGCGCGCATGGATCGGGCTTGTTTACCCGTGGCGAGACGCAGGCGCTTTCAATCTGCACATTGGGCACGCCCCGCGAAGAGCAAATGCTGGACGATCTCACGCCCGAAGAGACCAAGCGCTACTTGCATCACTACAACTTTCCACCGTTCAGCACCGGCGAGACGGGCCGCATTGGCGGCACCAAGCGCCGCGAGGTTGGGCATGGCGCGTTGGGCGCGCGGGCGTTGATGCCGATGCTCCCGCCGCAAAAAGAATTTCCGTACACCATTCGCGTGGTGAGCGAAGTGCTCAGTTCCAACGGCTCCACGTCGCAGGCCAGCATTTGCGGCAGCACCCTGGCATTGATGGACGCCGGCGTGCCGATCAAAGCGCCGGTGGCGGGGATCGCCATGGGGCTGGTCATCGACAAGGAAAGCGGGCAGTTCAAGACCTTGACCGACATCCAGGGACTCGAAGACCACCTCGGCGATATGGATTTCAAAGTCGCGGGCACGCGCGACGGCATCACCGCGCTGCAAATGGACATCAAGGTGCAGGGCATCGACCGCGAGATCATGGCCCAGGCGCTAGAGCAGGCCAAAGCCGCTCGCTACAGCATCCTGGATGTGCTCGATGCGTGCATCGCCGAGCCGAACGCCGAACTTTCGCCGTATGCGCCGCGCCTGACCACGATTCAGATCGACCCGGACAAGATTGGCGCAGTGATCGGTTCGGGCGGCAAGACGATCCGCAGCATTCAGGATGAGACGGGCGTCAAGATCGACATCGAAGACGACGGCACGATCTTTATCGCGGCGACCGATGGTGTGGCCGCCGCCGCCGCGCAGCGACGGATCGAGGCGCTGGTCGAAGAGGCCGAGATCGGCAAAATCTATACCGGCAAGGTCGTCCGTACCACCGACTTTGGCGCGTTTGTCGAGATTTTGCCCGGCCAGGACGGCATGGTGCATATTTCGCAGCTGGCCAGCGAGCGCGTGCCCAGCGTCGAATCGGTGGTGCGCGTTGGCGACGAGGTCATGGTCATGGTAACTGACATCAGCCCCGAAGGCAAGATTCGCCTGTCGCGCCAGGCGGTTCTGGAAAATTGGACCGCCGAACAGGCGCGCGAGCACGACCGCGCCGGGCGCTCCCGCAAATCTGGCGGGCGTTCTGGCGGCGGGCGTTCCGGCGGCGGGCGATCGAGAGACCGACGCAACCGTTCCCGCAACTAGAAAATGTGCGGCCTGGCTGATTGAACGCTAAATTGTCAGTCAGGCCGTTTGGATGGATTTGTTATGGATGATCGACCGATAACCACTGCCGACAATTCGGCGCGCGACCCGGCCGAGCCATGGACGCGGGGCGAGGCGACGCCGCCGTCGCCCAACGCTGATTCGCTTTGGAGCTGGTTGATCGAATTGAGTGAAACGGTTCTGCCGGCCATCGTCATCGCCGTGCTGATCAACCTCTTTTTGGCGCAGGCGACTCGCGTCTACGGGCACAGCATGGAACCCAACCTGCACACCGATCAACGGCTGGTGGTTGAAAAAGTCAGCTATCGCTGGCGGTTGCCCCAGCGCGGCGAGGTGATTGTGCTGCATATGCCCAATCACAGCGCCGAACTGTTGATCAAGCGGGTCATTGCCTTGCCCGGCGAGACGATTCAGGTGAAAAACGGCGGGGTTTATATCAACGACGTGTTGTTGAGTGAGCCGTATCTGAATATCGAGACGCGGGGCCAGTTTGGGCCGTTGATCGTCCCGCCCGATCACGTTTTTGTGATGGGTGACAATCGGGGGGCCAGCAACGACTCGCGCTCTTTTGGCCCGGTACACGTCGATCAGGTGGTCGGACGCGCCTGGGTTTCGTACTGGCCGATCGAGGTTTTTGGTATGGTTAAATAACAGAGATGGACAGTATAACTCGACGGAACATAGGGGCGCATTGCAATGTGCCCCTATTTTGATTGGATATATCTAGCCACCCTACACATTTGACTTTGGCCGGCGCAAAATCAATTTAGGGGGCAACCATGCTCCCTAAAACTCTAGTCTGGGGGAATTGCGAAACCCCAGTCTGCCCGGAAAGACTT
>CAYZYE010000224.1:0-6046 GCA_964481205.1 uncultured Anaerolineae bacterium
CCCAATCCCCGCCTGTTTACGGCGGCGCAAATTGCCGGCGAGACGCGCCGGAGCTGTAGAGCAGACAAAAAACCCCCAAGGGTCATCAAGACCCTTGGGGGTTCTGTTCTGTGCGGCCGGCGCTTTTTCAAAAGCGCGTGATGTTGTAAAAGGCCTTTTTGCCGGCGTATTCGGCGGTTTCGCCCAGCTCTTGCTCGATGCGCAAGAGCTGGTTGTACTTGGCGATGCGATCGCTGCGGCACGGCGCGCCGGTTTTGATCTGCCCGGTGTTGAGGGCCACCACCAGATCGGCGATGGTGCTGTCTTCGGTTTCACCGGAGCGGTGCGAGACGACGGCGGTCCAGTTGTTGCGCGTGGACATTTCGACGGCGGCGATCGCCTCGGTCAGCGAGCCAATCTGGTTGACTTTGCACAACAAAGAATTGCACGAATTTTCCTTGATCGCCCTTTCGATGCGCTTGACATTCGTCACCAGCAGGTCGTCGCCGACGATCTGCACGCGGTCGCCGACGGCGGCGGTGAATTTGCTCCAGCTTTTCCAATCGTCCTCGGCCAGACCGTCTTCGACAGAGATGATCGGGTAGCGAGCTACCCAATCAACGAGAAAATCGACCATCTGGTTTCCGCTGAGGCGCTTGCCCTCTTTTTTGAGGTAATAGGTGACGCCGTCCTCAAAAATCTCGGTCGAGGCGGGGTCCAGGGCAATGAACACGTCTTCGCCGGGGCTATAGCCGGCCTGCTCGATGGCTTGCAAGATGAGTTCGATTGCTTCGGCGTTATAGCCCAGGCTGGGGGCAAATCCGCCTTCGTCGCCGACGTTGGTGCCATATCCCTTGCTCTTGAGCACTTTTTTCAGTGTTTGATAGATTTCCGAACCCCAGCGCAGCGCCTCGCGAAAGGTCGGCGCGCCGACGGGCATGATCATGAACTCTTGCAGGTCGGTGCTGTTGAGGGCATGCTTGCCGCCGTTGAGGATATTCATCATGGGCACGGGGAGCACGTGCGCCTGAGCGCCGCCAATGTAGCGATACAGCGGCATGCCGGCGGAACGAGCGGCGGCTTTGGCGACGGCCAGACTGACGCCAAGGATGGCGTTCGCGCCCAGTTTGCCCTTGTTGGGCGTGCCGTCCAACTCGATCATCATTTCGTCGATGCCGATCTGGTCCATCGCATCCCAGCCAAGCAGTTCCTCGGCGATGGCGGTGTTGACGTTTTCGACCGCTTTGGTCACGCCTTTGCCGCCGAACCGCGCTTTATCGTCATCGCGCATTTCAACGGCCTCGTGAATGCCGGTAGACGCGCCGGAAGGCACCGCCGCGCGGCCAAATGCGCCGTCGGCCAGCCAGATATCCACTTCGACGGTGGGATTGCCGCGCGAGTCGAGAATTTCGCGGGCCTGAATTTGTTCAATCATTGCCATAAAATCAACTCCTTTGAAATTTGTGGTGATTCAAGCATCACGCCTGGATGCCGATCATATCATAAAAGCGAGTAAAGTCAAAACGTTCCTGGAGGATGTTGAAAAAGCGAGCGACTTTTTTCGATTGGTGGAGCGATGTCTTGCCAAAAATTTGCTCCAACGATTGCACAGTGGTCAGCGTGTCCGGTTCGACGACGATGATCGGGACGCCGACTTGTTTGGCGCGTTCGACAACGACGGCGCTGGGCTGCTGGTTGCCGGTCAGGATCAGGCAGCGCGTCGATGTTTCCAGCGCCGCCAACTGTACGTCGTGCCGGTCTCCGCCGGTGATCACGGCCTTGTTGGGGCGGCGACGAAAATAAGTGATCGCGCTGCTGGCGGTCATCGCGCCCACCATCAGATACTCGATCAACCCCTCTCTTTGCTGCGGGCAGCAGACCACCTGGCCGCCCAGATGATCGACCAGTTCTTGAACGCTGATCGCGAGCAGCAGCCTTTCCTGGGGCAAAACGGCAAAGACGGGCAGGTCGTTTTCCTCCAAAAAGGGCTGCGCCGTTTTTTGCACAAAGCGCATAAACATGCGCGGCACGGCGTTGAGGATGACGCCCAACAGGCGATCGTGGTAGATTTGCCGCAGTCCCATGGCCGTGTCGACGGACAGGCTGTCGTTGTACTTGACGACGACCAGCACGTGCGCGTCCAACAGGTCGGCGATTTGGAGCGACGAAAGATCGAGCAGCGCGCCTTCCAGGGGATGCCGTCCTCCTTCGAGAAAGAGGAGGTCTTTGCCCCGCGCCACGCGGTCGTGGGCGTCCTGCAAGACGGTTTGAAAGGACTCGTATTCGGTGGTTTGAATGGCGTTTTCGATCAGCGATGGCGTGAGCATGATCGGGATAATGTCGGCGAGTGGGTCTTGGAGCGCCAGTTCCTGGCGCACAAACTCGGCGTCGCGGTCAATGATCCGTCCCTGAACCTGGCGCGCGTGGGTGCTGAGGGGTTTCATGTAGCCGATGATGTGACCGTCGTGTTGCAATCTCTTAGCTAAACCGGTGATAAGTGAGGTTTTTCCACCAAAATCTTGGGTAGATGTCACGTACAGTGTTTTCATCCCGTTGACCCCCTTGAATTTTGTGCTGGATGGAGCGATTGCCTTTTTTGTATCTTACATCAAAACCGGGAAAACGCAAGTTGACAGATTGTGGGAGCGTGTGTATCATATCGCCAGAGGCTGGCGTATGCGGAACAGTTTTGTTAGCCGGGAGGTTGCGATGGTCAATTCAGGACGTCAGGAGCCGATTTTCGCCGGATTGATTTCCAATCAAGCGGGAGAATCTGTCGAGGTCGCGTTTTTGGGCGATGAGCCGTTTTATGTGATCCCGGACGGCGGTTTTCGCCGCCATGTCGAGGCGGCCCAGATCGACGATGCCGTGATCGCAATGCTTCGCCAACAGATCGAGGGAATGGAAGATTTGGTGGTCGATGGCGTGCTCAAGTTTTTGGGCAAAGAGGATTTGTTTACCAAGGCCTCGATCGATATGGCGCTCAAAAATTTCGACCAGGGGTTTCGTGAGACCGACCCAGGCCAGTGGAAGCCGTGGTTGGGGATGTTGGGTTTTCGGATCGTGGTCAATGTGCATGGCGATGTGGTCGAGATCATTTCTCCGCAGCAAGAGATCGACGATGATTTCTGAACTCGGTATATGAGGATGAATGGTCAAATATGATGTATCCCAGGCAAGGGGGGCCAGGCGGTGGTGGATTGCGCTCTGGCTGCTTTGCCTGGTTTCTTTTGTCTCGCTGGGCGGCGATGCGTGGCGCGCGTGGCGCGTTCGCCGGCGCGGCGTCGAGCGGCCGGGTGTTGGGCATGCGATCGACACCCGGTTGGGGGTAAATGTCGCTCTGGCGCAGTACGACGCGGACGCCCTGGAACGGGTGTTGGCCGACATTGCCGCCCTCGATTGGTATTGGTTGCGACAGTCGTTTTCATGGCGAGCGATCGAGCCGCGCCCCGGTATTTACGATTGGGCGCGATGGGATGCGATTATCGACGCTGTGCAGCGACATCACCTGGGGCTGATCGCCGTGCTGGACGATCCGCCGCCGTGGGCCGCCCGGCAGAGCGAGTTTCCTTTGCCGTGCGCGCCGCCTTATGACGAGGCGGCATACGCGCGTTTTGCGTCGGCGTTGGCGGCACGCTATGGGGCGGTGATCGACCATTATCAGGTCTGGGACGAGCCGAATTTGAGCCGCCGCTGGGGGGGCGGGCATGTCGCGCCATGCGGGTATATGACGCTTTTGCAAGCGGCATACCCGGCCATCCATGCCGCCGACGCGACGGCGTGGGTGTTGGGCGGCGGGTTGGCGCCAACACAAGCGCCCGGCCCGGACAATTTGAACGATCTCGTCTACCTGCGCCGGTTGTACGCCGCCGGCGGGGGCGCGTTTTTCGATCTCTTGGCCGCCAGACTATATGGCTTTTGGTCGGGGGCAGATGACCGCCGCGTCGCCGCAGACACGCTCAACTTTTCGCGGCTTGTCGCTGTGCGCGAGGTGATGCACGAGTTCGGCGATGCGGACAGACCCGTGTGGGCAGTGGCGTGGGGCTGGAACGTCCGGCCGGCCGGTGGGGCGGCGACGCCCTGGGGTGGAGACGAGATCGAGGTGCAGCAGGCGCGGATTTTCGCCGCCGTGCGCCGCGCGCGTGTCGAGTGGCCGTGGCTGGGGCCAATGTGTTGGGCCGAGTACCAGCCCGATCTGCCCCAGGCCGCGCCGCGCCAGAGTTTTGCGCTGCGCGATGCGGCGTACCGGGCGACACCGCTTTATCACACCGCCGCCCGGTTGCAAGAGATCAATGAAGCGGCGCTGGCCGGGCGCGCCGGCGATCAGGGGAAGGCCGGGATGCTTCGGCTCGCCGGCGCGGCGCTTGTTGCTGCGGCCGGGCTGGCCGCGCCCTGGTTTTTTCCGGGGTGGCGCAAGCTGGGATGGGCGGTCTGGGGGCAGGTGGACTCGCTGCCGGGCGCGTACCGGCTGGGGGCAGCGGCGGCGTTGGCGGGACTGTACGCGCTTGCGCCGCGCCCCGAATGGGCGGCGTTGGCCTGGATCGGTGCGGGGGCGATGCTGGGCTTTGATCCGCGCCGGGCATTGATCGGGGCGATTTTATGCCTGCCTTTTTTTTACGGGGTCAAAATCACCGGCGCGTGGCGCATCGCGCCTGCCGAGCCGCTGTTGTGGATGGCCGTGGTGGGTTTCGTGGCGCGGCGATTTTGGCGGCAAGGCTGGGCCTGGCATTCATTGTCCTGGTTCGATCTGCTCTGGGGGCTGTGGGCAGCGCTGGGGTTGGCCGGCGTGTTCGTCGCGCCCGACCGGGCGGCCGCATGGCGAGAGTGGCGTCTGAGCATGCTCGAACCGGCGCTGCTTTATGCGTTGCTGCGCGGCGGCGCATTGTCGCCCACGGCCGCGCTGTCCGCCTGGGTGGTTTCGGGGGGGATGGTGGCGCTGATCGGCGTTGGACAGTGGGCGCTGGGGCAAGGCGTCGCGCGCGTGACGAGTGTCTATTATTCACCCAACCACCTGGCGCTGTACCTGGAGCGGACGCTGCCCGTGGCGCTGGCCTGGGGGATGTGGGGTTCCGGGAAAAAGTGGGCGCGCCGGCTGGCCTGGGGGATGGGTTGCGTCTCGATCCTGGGCTTGTATTTGACCTATTCGCGCGGCGCGTGGTTGTTGGCGATGCCGGTCATGGCCGCCGTTTTGGCCTGGTCGGGACGGCGGCATGTGCGCCGGTGGACGGCGGCGGCCGGCGGCGCGGCGTTGGCGTTGGCCGGCGTGTACGTCGGGATCAAACGCACTGCATTGTCTCTATCTTTTGATATTCGTACTTGTGTGTGGGCCAGCGCGCTAGAGATGGCCGGCGATCATTTGTGGCGCGGGGTCGGTCTGGCCGGTTTTCAGTTTGTTTACCCGCGATATATGCGCGCCTCGGCGTGGACGGAGCCATTGTTGTACCATCCACACAATATGTGGCTCGATGCCGTCGTGCAGCTGGGCGTTCCGGGGCTGGTCGTTTTTGCGTTGTTGGCCGGCGGGGGTGTCTGGCAGACGGCCCGGCTTGCGCGCAGTCATTCTCCCCGGTTGAGGGCAATTGGCATCGGCTTGCTCGCCGGCCTGCTGGGCGCTTGGGCGCATGGGCTGGTCGACAGCGGTTATTTTTTGACCGATCTGGCCTCGAGTTTTGCGCTTGTCGTGGCCGTCGCGCAGTCGCTCGAGCGGAGATGAGGTCGCCCGCAAGGGGCGACGCTACGGACGCCCAAACCATTTGCGCTGCCGTAAACAGACCGCCCCGGCCGCGCCCACAAAGGGCGATGCCGCCACCCAAATTATTTGGGCGTGTTTCAAATGGCTTGAGCGTCCGGCCATTCCATCTGCTCCTGCCGGATCGCCAGATCCGGCAGCCGAACAAGTTAAATGCGACCAGCCTCGCCTCGCCGTTTTTGGCCTGGATTTGGCAATCCAGGCCGAGCGCAAAGCGAGCGCCACTCCCTGACCCCCAAATTGAAATATGCCCGCGGCGGGTTTTTCGTGGACAAAGCGGGCTGATCCTGCTATAATACGGGTCATTCGTTTATTTTC
>CAYZYE010000225.1:0-5989 GCA_964481205.1 uncultured Anaerolineae bacterium
TGACGTGCCCCACCCCAGGGCTGTTCAATTCTACAATCCGGCGGTTGAAACCGCGTCTGGCGAGCCGTTGGCTGGTCGTCCCCCTACGGCGACGAGTCCCAGCGCATCCGCCAACGCCAAATCTGTGGTATAATAAGTAACGAATCCATCCTGCCCCCCGTATATGACATGCCTATTTGGATCAAATATCAACCATCGCCACCCTGACCCATTCGAGTTGAGGGTTTGCAGCATTGCCCCTTGTGGGCTTTTTACGGAGTTGAACGATGTCTGAACTCATTGATTCCATCAAACACGGCGCCGAGCAGGTAATATCGGGTATCGATCAAAAAGGCCAGATCAAATCCGTCATCGCCGGCGTTCGCCACCAGTGGAGCGAACTCGAACGCAAGCGTCGAGTCGGCCAGGCGGAGGGGCAGCTCGAGTCTTTGCGGGGCGAAATGAAACAACTCACCGAGGCGCTGGGGTTACAAACCCTCTCCCTCTATGACGCCAAAAAAATCACCCACTCGGAACTGACGCGCCTCTGCGAGCGGATCAACGAACTGCGCGCCGACATTGAACAAAAAAAATCCGAGCTGGCCGAACTCCAGGTCCAGTCGCCGCCCCCGCAGCCCAAGCCCAAACCGGTCAAATGCCCGCGCTGCCAGACCAAAGTCTCGGCCGACGACGGCTTTTGCCCCAAATGCGGCGAACGCCTGACCCAACCTGCGTCGCCAGCCGTCCCAAAAACCCGCGTCGTGGTGCGCCTGCGCTGCCCCAAGTGCAAAACCATCCTGCCCGACCACGCCGACTTTTGTCCGGGCTGCGGCGTCAAAATCAAGCATCCGTCCACCACCCGCCCGGCAGCGAAACGATTTTGCGCCTCGTGCGGCGCCGAGATCGGCGCGACGGCCCGCTTTTGCCCCAAATGCGGCCACACCGCGCCCCACACCTGACCCGGCCATATCGAACGCGATCATCGGTTAGACAGAGGAACACCCTGATGTCGATTGAAATCGGACAAATGCTCAAAGATCGTTACCGCATCCAGGCCATCCTGGGCGAAGGCGGCATGGGCACCGTTTACCTGGCGCAAGACACCTTGATGGATCGCCCACGCGCCATCAAAGAACTCTACGCCGACCCCCTGGCCGACGAGGCCAAACTGCTCGCTGCGCGCGCTCAATTTGAACGCGAAGCCCAGGCGTTGATGAAACTGCGGCACAAAAACCTGCCCCACGTCAATGACTATTTCAGCATCGACGAAACCGACTATTTGGTGATGGACTATATCGAGGGCGAGAGCCTGTCCGACGTTTTGAAGCGCAAAAAACGCCCCACCGAACCGCTGCTCTATATCTGGCTGGAGCAAATCCTCGACGCGCTGGCCTACTGCCACCGGCACAACATCGTCCACCGCGACATCAAACCCTCCAACATTATCCTCACGCCAGAAGGCAAAGTGATGCTGGTCGATTTCAGCCTGGTCAAATTCCTCGATCCGAACAACCCGCACACGGCGACGATCGTGCATGGCCTGGGCACACCCGACTATACACCGTTGGAACAGTACGACGCCAGCATGGGTCACACCGACGCTCGCAGCGACATCTATGCCCTGGGGGCCACGCTCTACCACCTGCTCACCGGGCGCGCGCCGCAGCCGGTCTCGCAGCGCATCCTCAAACCGGACACACAGCCGGACATCAAAGAACTGAACCCCAAAGTCTCCCCCTGGATGATCACCTTTATACGCAGATCTATGGCCATTCGCCCCGAAAACCGTTATCAAAGCATCGACGCGATGCGCCAGGAGCTGCAAACCAGGCTGTTCAAAGTCAAAAGCAGGCGAACGACCGGCGCGCCGCACCGCAAAGCGGCGTCACGGCAAACACCGCGTCACGCCCGGCAACAGTACAAACGCGCCGCCGCCAAATCCGCTCCGGCGGCCGCGCCCCCAAAAAACGCCGTGCCAGCCACCCCGCCCGCCAACCACAAACCCCTGGGTGAATTTGCGCCAATGCTCTTGCCCATTGTCGTCGTCTCGACGCTCACCTTTGCCGTCGTCGTCGCCTGGGCGCTGTTGCCACAGGCCGCCGTGTTTGTCATCCTCCCACTGCTGCTGGGCGGAATGGCTTACAACAAGTGGTTTTCCGACCACCATCGACGCCCGCCCAGATATTGATACCCTGGTCAAATGCCCCTCAATCCCCAAGAACCTTGCTTTTAAGGCCAAAGCACGATACAATAAAAACTCGGAGAAAATGATCACCCCACCTGCTCCCGCCGGATCGCCAGATCCGGCGGCCGAGAGAATATCAAACGTAAAATGATCTACCTGGACGATTTTCTCGCCATCGGCGGGCAGCTACACGGCCAGGCGCACGCCCGCCAATTCAGCGACCTGGCCTTTGACTCGCGCCGGCTCGAACCGGGACAGCTCTTTTTGGCCGTCAAAAGCGACACCGGCGACGGGCACGACTATATCCTCGACGCCGTCCGCAAAGGAGCGACCGGCGTTTTGTGCCAGCGCCTTCCTCCCGACCTGCCGCCGGGCGTCACCTGCCTCCTCGTCGACGACACGCGCCGCGCCCTGTTGCGCTGGGCGCACCGGGTGCTGCGCAAATACGCCACCACCGTCATCGCCGTCACCGGTTCGAGTGGAAAAACAATCGCCAAAGAAGCCATCGCCGACGTGTTGAGCGCCCGTTGGGCCGTATTCAGAAACCACGCCAGCTATAGCGGTCGCTACGGCCTGCCGATCGCCCTGGGACGGCTCGAGCCAACCCAGCGCATCGCCGTACTCGAACTGGCTGCCGACGCGCTGGGCGAAATGCGCGATCAAGCGGCGCTGACCTCGCCCCAAATCGGCGTCGTCACCGCCGTCAACCGCGCGCACATTGAAACGCTCGGCTCCATCGACGCCATCGAACGCGAAAAAGCAAGCCTGATCAAAGCCCTGCCCGCCGCCGGGACGGCCATCCTCAACCGCGACGACCCCCGCGTGTGGCAGATGCGTAAACAAACCCCGGCCCGCGTGATCGGCTTTGGCCTGACCCCCCAGGCCGACTATGCCGCGCGCAACGTGCGTTGCCGCGAGAACGGCCTCGTCTTTGATCTGATCACGCCACAGGCCAATCGACCCGTCACGCTGCAACTTTATGGCCGTCACCACATCTATGCGGCCCTGATCGCCGCCGCAGCCGGGCAAATCTATGACATCCCCTTGAACGCCGTTGTGAACGTCTTGCAAGCGCTGCGTCCGCTGCGGGGACGGCTGCGCCCAATTGCCGGACGCAGCGGCGCAACCCTGCTCGACGACAGCTATGACGCCGGCGCCGACTGCACACTGGCCGCGCTCGATGCCCTGGGCGACCATTTTCCCCGCCGCAAGCGCGTCGCCGTGCTGGGCGATATGCGCCAACTCGGCGATGAACGGACAAACGCCTACCGGCAGGTTGGCGAACGCGCGGCGCGGATCGCCGATGAACTGGTGCTCAAAGGCGAAGCAGCCCCCGAGATCGCCCAGGCCGCGCTGGCCGCCGGGATGGCCGAATCGCGCATTTTCGTCACCTATACCAACCAGGAAGCAACGCGATATTTGAAACAAATAATCAATTCAGAAAGCATCGTATTGATCAAAGGCGCACGCCAGGAACGGATGGAAGAGATCACGCGCGCATTGATGCAGCGCCCCGCCCAGGCCGCCGCGCTCCTCATCCGCCAGGAAAGCGCGTTCCAATCCGTCCAACTGGCGCTGCCCGCGCGCCCCACCTGGCTGCAAGTCGATCTGGATGCCATTGCCCACAACTTGCATTGGGTGCGGCGCGCCGCCGGCGACAAAGTGGCGGTGATGGTCGTCCTCAAAGCCGACGGGTACGGGCACGGCGCAGTGCGCATCGCGCGCACGGCGATCAACAATGGAGCCAAGATGCTCGGCGTGGCCTGTCTGAGCGAGGGGGTGGCCTTGCGACGGGCGGGGATCAATGCCCCGATCCTGATCCTCGGCTACACGCCGGCCTGGCAAGCGCGCGATGCAGTCCGCAGCGACATTACCGCCGCCGTGTTCGACCTGGACACCATACGCGCGTTCAGCCGCGCGGCCGGCGAAGTGGGGCGCACGGCCCGCGTTCACGTCAAAGTCGACACCGGCATGGGGCGGCTCGGCCTGCTGCCCCCAGACGTACTGCCCTTTTTGCGGCAAGCCTCCACGCTGCCCAACCTGGTCGTCGAAGGGCTGTTCACCCATTTTTCCGTCGCCGACGACGCGGACAAGTCCTACACCCGCCGGCAGTTAGCGCGCTTTAAGACCATTCTGGAGCGGGCGCAGGCAAGCCGTCTGCGCCCGCCGCTCGTTCACGCCGCCAACTCGGCGGCGATTTTGTCCGTTCCCGAGGCCCGGTTCGACATGGTGCGCCTGGGCATCGCCCTGTACGGCCTGGCCCCCAGCGCCGACACCCCGCTGCCGCCGGAATTTCGCCCGGCATTGAGCTTTAAAACGCGGGTCGCCCAGGTCAAAACACTGTCGCCGGGCAGCTATGTCAGCTATGGCAACACCTACCAGACTCGGAGCCAAGAACGCATCGCCGTGATCCCGGTGGGCTATGCCGACGGCTTTCGCCGCGCCCCCGCGCATTGGGGCTATGTTTTGGTGCGCGGCCAGCGCGCGCCGATTGTCGGGCGGGTGTGTATGGACCAGACAATGATCGAGGTAACGCACATCCCCGGCGTTCGCCAGGGCGATGAGGTCGTTTTGATCGGCAAGCAAGGCGACGAACAAATCACCGTCGAGCAAGTTGCCGGACGATTGGGGACAATCGGTTACGAGGTGATTGCCGAAATCCTGGCCCGTGTGCCGCGCGTTTCAGATACACACTGGCCGCAGGCCTACGATTGAACTGGAGCATGACCCCTGGTGGGCGTCTGGTGGAGGCGCTCACTTGTCTTTGGACATGAACGAGAGCAGATTCATCGGCGTGCGCAAAAACGCGCGCACATAGCGTTCTGTTACCATCGGCGTTTCAAACTGCGGCCAGTGCCCGGCGTTGGGAATGACCCGCAAGTCGGCGTCGGGCCATCCGGTAGCCACCGCGCTGGCGTCGCGCAGCGGCACGGTATTGTCCTCCATTCCCCAAACCACCAAAGCAGGCGTCTTGATTTCCCCCAGTTGATCGCGCAAATCATGGTTCCGCATTGCGTCGAAACACTCGGCGCGCACGCGGCCCTGCCCGGGACGGCGCGCATCGGCGCGAATGCGCGCATACTCGTCCCCGGTGATGCCGCTGCGATCGGCGAACAGGGCCGGGCGCAGCAAATGGTCGGTGACGTTGAGCATTTGCGGCTCCAACAGTTCGACCAGTTTTCGCGTGGGGCCAAAGCGTTCCATCCACACAAATGGATACATGAACATGTGGATAAACATGGACAAATTGCCGCTAATCGTCGGACAAAGCAAAACCATCCGTTCGACCAGCTCGGGATAGCGCAAAGTCAGCGTCACGCTGATCATGCCGCCCATCGAATGGCCGATCAGCACTACCGGGCGTTCGCTCTCGGCCCGGATCAAAGTCGCCAACAAGTCGGCGTATTTGTCAATCGTCGCCCGTTCTTTCAGCGGCGGCGACGCGCCGAAACCGGGCAGGTCGACGGCCAGACAGCGGTAACGCCGGTTGACGATCGGCAGAATGGGCGAAATGGCGTACCAGGAACTCGACCAACCGTGAATGAGCAAAGCGAGTTGTTTTTTCTCTGCGCTTTCTTCATGCACGTAAATGGGTTGATCGTCAACGGTATAGACGGTCATCTTGGAAACCGCTAATTTTGCATCAGGCATCCGTTCCTCCTATGAAATGGGTGCGTTTCATTTGCTTTGTAGCCGCCCGTCCACGGGTTGCCCGCCCACAAGGGGCGATGCTACGGACGTCCAAACCATTTGAAACACACCCCTATGAAATCAGGGCTGTTCAATTCTACAATCCAGCGGTTGAAACCGCGTTGGGTGAGCCGT
>CAYZYE010000226.1:0-5957 GCA_964481205.1 uncultured Anaerolineae bacterium
GAAAACAAAACCGTTGGCGTGCTCGTCGGCGGAGGCCCGGCGCCAGGGTTGAACGGCGTCATCCATTCGGTCGTCATCGAGGCGATCAACAATGGATACCGCGCTTTTGGCATTATGGAAGGCTTTAAATACCTCGCCGCCGGCCAGGGCGAGGGGAATATCATTCCCCTGGGGATCCGCGATGTGAGCCGCATTCACGTTCGCGGCGGCAGCATTCTCAAAACCTCGCGCGTCAACCCGACAAAAAAGCAAGAAACGCTGCGCAACTGCGTCGAGACGCTGACCCAGGCGGGTATTTCGCACCTGGTCAGCATCGGCGGCGACGACACGGCCTTTTCTGCATATTCGGTGGCAAAATACGCCCAGGACAAGATGGGCGTCGACATCCGCTCAGTACATGTGCCCAAAACGATCGACAATGACCTGCCGCTGCCAGAGGGGATCCCCACCTTTGGCTACGAAACCGCCCGCGAAGTCGGCACACGGTTGGCGATGAACCTCATGGAAGACGCCCTGACCACACAACGCTGGTACATTGTTGTCGCGATGGGACGCAAAGCCGGCCATCTGGCAATGGGCATTGGCAAAAGCGCCGGCGCGACCCTGACCTTGATCCCCGAAGAGTGGACGGAAAAGCCAATCCGAATGCGCCAGGTCAGCGACACCATTGCCGGCTCGATCATCAAGCGGCTTGCCAACGGGCAGGCGTATGGCGTGGCCCTTGTCGCCGAGGGCGTGATGGAGATCATTGATCACCGCGATTTTGAGTTCATGGAAACGATCGAGCGGGACGAACACGGCCACCCGCGTCTGGCCGAAGTCAACTCGGCAGCGATCATCAAGCGCCAGGTACGCCAAACACTCGACGACCTGGGCATCAAAATGACGATCGTCGACAAAGAATTGGGCTATGAACTGCGCTGCGCCGCGCCCTGCGCTTACGACATCGACTATACCCGCAGTCTGGGCGAGGCCGCGTTCACCTTTCTCCAAGAGGGCGGCAGCAACGCAATGATCACCATCCAGGAAAATCAGGTCAAGCCGATCCCTTACGCCAGGCTGATGGACCCCCAAACCGGTCGCACCGAAGTGCGCATGGTCAACACCAACTCGTTTCCCTTCCAATCGGCCCAGAAATTCATGATCCGTCTGCGCCCCTCCGACCTGAAAGACCGGGCCTTGTTGGAGGCAATGGCCGCGCAAACCAACATTTCTGCGACCGAGTTTGTCGAACATTTTGGCTACCTCGTCGGCGCGGCGGCGCACCCGTTCTAGGAATATGCTGAAAAACCTGCCAACCGCCAGGAACGCCGAGAGCGCAAAGCAAGATAGCCTCGGCGTTCGCGGATTGACTTTATCCAAAGCGTCCTTTGCGGTTAGGCAATTCCAGAGAAATAATTGTCCAAGATCGGCATAGGCTATAGAATAATGTTAACATAAAATAAGCAAGTTTATGGAATTGCCCAAGCTTTTCCAGTCCGTTTCGAAAGCAACTTTGGTCAACAGGCTTTAGTGCTTGCAAGTTTTGGGATATTTTAAAAACTGGAAAAGCCTCGATCTTGTATCTTGTCCTTTCTGTCAAGCTGTGCTACAATGGTACAAATCTGGCAAGCAGCAACCCCTCCTGGCTATGCTGCCACCATAGAGACAAGCGCATAGCGTCAACGGAGAACCTGCATGAAAGTCATTCCCCTTAAAAGACTATTGAACAAGCGGGAAATAACAGCACTGCTGCGCAGTTGGAGCGATCTGGGTTCACCGCCAATCACAATGGGCATCGCCAATGCGGCAGGCAAATGGGTGATTTCGCCCCCTCGACGCCAAGACAACGATCCACTGATCCACAAAGCATGCCAAACAAAAACACTCGCCAGCACGCAGCGCGCCACAGCGTGCCCGTTGATCGTCCAAGATGAACTGTACGGCGTCTTTTACATCGAGTCGGCGTCCGCCTCCATCCGCGACGCCCTGCATCATACCTTGACCCTGTTACTCGAAAAAGAACTGGCCCGCAAATCGCTGGCCCAGGAAACGCTCGATCGCTATCGCGAGATCAACCTTTTATACCGCGTTCACGAGACGATCGGCGCGTCCCTGGACCTCGCCCAGGTGATCCATCTCGTCCTCGAAGAAAGCATTCGGATCATCAAAGCCGACGGCGGAACGGTGTTGCTGCGCGACGAGCTGACCGATGACCTGACCACCTGGGAAAGCGTCGGCATCGACGTGGCCGGCGCCGAGCACCAACTGATCGGGCTGGCCCTGTCGGACAAAGTAATGCGGACGGGGCGATCGCGCATCCTGAACGACCTGCGCACCTATGTTCGCCCCAACAAAACACAAGACGCGCAACTCAGCGCCCTGCTCTCTGCGCCGTTCAAGTCCCAAGAAAACGTCCTGGGCGTCATCACCCTGGCTCGCGCAGCCCCCGACACAATGTTTACCGCCGGAGATGAAAAACTACTCATGGCGCTGGCTTCCCAAGCCGGCGTAGCCATCGCCAACGCGCAAGAAGTCCAAAAACGCGAGGCGCGCTTCAAACAACAGATTCAGGCGCTCAAAATCGAAATCGACCAGGCCAAAAAGCAAAAAGAAGTTGAACACATCACCGAATCGGACTATTTCAAGCGTTTACAAGAACACGCACAATATATGCGCGACGAATTCGACATCTAGGATGGAGGCGTGAGATGGCTAAACTACT
This sequence comes from uncultured Anaerolineae bacterium, assembly GCA_964481205.1. Lineage (GTDB taxonomy): Bacteria > Chloroflexota > Anaerolineae > JAFGEY01 > JAFGEY01 > CAYRXM01. The sequence goes on from CAYZYE010000226.1 coordinate 2,705, forward strand.
CTCTTTACACTCGTTTCGCGGCGGAACGGGCAAATCCAACATCACCGCCAACCTGGCCATTATCCTTGCCCTGGCCGGAAAACGGATCGGCATCGTTGACACAGACATCCAGTCTCCGGGCATCCATATTATTTTCGGACTTGACAAAGAGCGCGTTCATTTTACACTAAACGACTATTTGTGGGGCAAATGCAATATCAAAGACACCACCTATGACGTGACCCCGCCAGAGGTCACCCAAGGCAAGGTCTTTTTGGTGCCTTCAAGCATCAAGATCAATGAAATCTCGCGCGTCTTGCACGAGGGCTATGACGCCCGCCAGCTCAAAGATGGATTCAAAAACCTGGTCCGTGGGCAATCGCTCGACTATTTGATCATCGACACCCACCCCGGCTTGAACGAAGAAACACTACTGTCCATTGCCATCTCGAACACACTGATCATCATCTTGCGCCCGGACCAACAAGACTATCAAGGTACCAGCGTGACCCTCGAAGTGGCAAAAAAATTGGGCGTCCCGACCATATTCCTGGCCCTGAACAAAGTCCTGCCAGAAAGCGACTTTGAGGCTTACCGCGTCCAACTAGAAAAGACCTATGACACCCAGGTCGGCGCCGTCTTGCCCCTATCCACCGAGATGATCCGCCTGGGCAGCGCCGGCATCTTTTACCTGCTGCATCCCAAACATCGCTTTTCGACCGAAATCAAGAGACTGGCCGAAAAAATTCTGGCCCTGGAATGACTTGAATTTGAGAGGGTAGGCACGATGAACAACAACGATCTCGATGGCAGCCCAAACCAATCTGGCGGCGATCCACTCGACGATGCACTCGGCTGGATCACCGGCGGGCGCACCCGCCCGCAGCGGCCAGACCCGGCCTTCTCGATCACCCAAATGTTGGACCTGCCCGAATCACGCCGCGAGCTGATGCTGGCGATCAATCGCGGCGAACCGATCACCCTGGCCGAACTGGCGCGCACATTGGACCGAAACCCGATCGAGTTGGAACTAGAGATCAACCAGCTGGTCAACCAAAACTGGCTCGACGTACAAGAGGACGAATTTGGCGAGTGGGTCTACCGGGTGCGGCTGGCACGTCACAGCAAGCGCATCCTGCCGCCGGGCATCTGGCAAGTGCTGGACGATCAGTGGAAAATCCCCATCTTTAGGCTCTTTTCCGACGCCGCGCTCGAAGAATTTTCACAACGCTTTCAACTCGAACACCACCCGCGCGGCACAATCTTGTTCCAGGCCGGCGATTGGGGCGAACAGATGTACCTGGTCGACAGCGGCCAGATCGACCTGCTGGTTCACAACCAACAAGGCGACTCGTTCGTCATCCAAGCAGCCAGATCGGGCAGCGCCTTTGGCGAAATGTCCGTCATCCTGGGCGAACGCCGCCCATACACGGCGCAAGTGATCGAAAAAGCGCGCGTCTGGACGCTGACCAAAACCGATCTCGACTATTTGCTGTCGCAATACCCGGCCATCGGCCTGGCCATACGCCGCGAGTTGGCCCAGCAGATGAAACCCCTGCACAAAACAGGCGAAACACAAGCGCAACGCAACCCCATCGTCGCCGTCGGAGAAAACGGCGGCGAACTGGCCTACCACCTGGCGCGTCAGGTCGACGAACAAGTCGTCCTCGTCGATCTGATCGGCTCACAGCCCGATCCGGTCGGCAACCTGCTCTACATCGACGGCAACAGCATGCGCAGCAAAGCCATTGCCGAAACCATCGACGCTTATGTCGAAAGGCGCGCCTGGGTCGTGATCGCCTCCTTTGCCCAAATGACCGACCAGCTGATGCGCGTCATTGGGCAGGCCCAGGTCGTCATTGACCTGACCGGAAACAGCGCCCCCTGGCTGCGCGCCGCGTCGCGCCGCTACTGGAGCGCGCCCTCGGTGCAGCCGATGCACCTGGCGCGATTGGCGCGCAAACTGTGCGGGCAGGTGATGGGGCTGGTCCTGTCCGGCGGCATGGCGCGCACAATGGCCCATCTCGGCGTACTCGACGTGCTGTACAACGCCGGGATTCACTTTGACGTGATCGCCAGTTGTGGCTATGGCGCCTTTTGGAGCGTCTTGTACGCCGCCGGCTGGTCGCCGGAAAAAATGATCGACCTCGCCGCCACCCAGATGAGCAAACTGCAATTGTTCAACGGATGGCTGGGGCTGCGACCGACCACCCGCCCCGGCCTGTTTGACGTTCGCGCGGCGCGAAACCTGATCCGCAACACACTGCAAGGCTATGAATTTACCGACCTGTTGACCCCATGTCACCTGATCACCAGCGATCTGGTCACAGGCGAGCCGGTTTGGATGAACCAGGACAACCTGTTCAACGCGCTGTCGGCCTGCGTCGCCATACCGGGTCTGGTAACGCCAATTGAATACCAGGACCGGCTCCTGGTCGATGCAATCCTGACCAACCCGCTGCCCGCCGACGCCGTAGCCGCCCACGGCGCCGACATTGTCCTGGCCAGCAGCGTGATCCCCGCGCCAACCGCGCGGCTAAAGAAAAATCGCTCCTCCAGGCACCAAGACCTGGTCACCAGCTGGATCGACGTATGCGACGTGGTCGCGCACGAACGCACCCTGGACCACCTGAACCTGATCGACCTGATCATTGCCCCCGACATTGCCGAATTTTCGGACGCCGAATTCGAGTCGGCGGAACGCCTGATCGAAAAGGGCCGCCAGGCAGCGCACAAAGCGCTACCGCAAGTCGAAACGCTGTTGTCATCTGCCAGAAAAAGTCCGTTGAGGGAGTAACCGAGATGAAAAAAATCCTGATCATTGACGATGAGCCGCTCATCCGCACACTGCTAGAAGAAACCCTGGAAGACTTTGAGGACCAGGGCGTCGAACTATTGACCGCAAACAATGGACAAGAAGGACTCCAAGTGATCCAGGATGAGCACCCGGAACTGGTCTTTTTGGATGTGATGATGCCCAAAATGAGCGGATACGAGGTTTGCCAGATCGTCAAAGAGACACCTGAATTATCGCAAACATATATTGTTATGCTAACTGCCAAAGGACAAGAAGTCGATCGCAAACGGGGCACAGAAGTCGGCGCCAACGAATACATCACCAAACCCTTTGACCCCGACTATATCATCGAACGCGCCCAAAACGTCCTCGACATCTCGCTATAGACGCCCACGCGGTCCAAATCCGAATTTACGGGAAATTTACCCCGGCAAGCCTGAAAACAGTTGCCTGACCAAAAAACATGCGTTATACTAG
>CAYZYE010000227.1:0-5857 GCA_964481205.1 uncultured Anaerolineae bacterium
CTGTCGGGAAGCCGGGACTTGAACCCGGGACCTCACGGACCCGAACCGTGCGCGCTAGCCATCTGCGCTACTCCCCGAACGCCCCCTATTATAGCCATTTTTCCCTGAAAGGCAAATGAGTACTCAAAATACGCCATCGTCCCGGCGTCCTCGGCCGCGCGACCACACGCCGCCGGCGATCAACAGCGCTGCCGCCGCCAGAGTGACGATCAGCCCCCACCGCAACGCTGCCGGCCGGTACCGCCACACCACCACGTGCGCCCCCGGTTGGAGATAAACGCCGCGTATCGCTCCGTCCACGCGATAGATCGGCTGCGCAATGCCATCGACCTCGGCCGCCCATCCCGGATACCACACCTCGCTCAACACCAGCAGCGATTGCTGCGTCACGTCGGCCTGAACGACGATGCGATTGGGAGAAAAAAAGGCAACCTCGGCCGGCTGCCAGCCTGCCGGGCCGGCCAGCGCCGTCCCTGCTTCTACCAACGCCCCCTGCGCCGGGTCAAACCCACCGGCCAGCCGATCCAACGCCTCCGGCCAGCCGGCCACGACCTCGGCACTGGTCACGACAAACGCCCGTGGCATAACCCGTTCATTTTCATAGATATAGCTGTTTCTCGTTTGCTTTCGCAAAACCAGCCCCGGCGCGTCGACGGGAAACTCGGCAACCACAAATTTGGCATTGAGCAAACCCAACAACGCGGCATTCGGCGCAACGCCCCGCATCGACATTTGCCAGTTTTCATCGCCGGCCGGGAAAACCGGCACCGTCACCGGATAGCCATCGACCTCGTAATTTCCGGCCAGCGCCATCAACCCCACCATCCAGCGCAACTGCGACGGATCGACCCCGTCCAACTGCTCAAGACCGAAACGCGCGGCCACATGCTGGCGAACGCTGTAACTGGGCGAGTACACGCGAAAACGCCCCGGCTGTTCGGCCAGATACAACGCGGCGGCCTCATTTTCGGCCAACACCTCTGCCCCAGAGCGAAAAATCAGCTGGCTGTGCCCCACGGCATACAAATCCACGAACACAATCACAACCAACGCCGCTTGCAAAACAAAAATGCGCAACAGACGTTTGGAGAACAAAAACAACCACGCCATCAACGCCGCGCCGACAGCAGAAAACAAGAGCGCCGCCGGAGCCGTATCTGCCCCCATCAACAACACCAGCCCAACGCCCAGGATACCGCAAAACAACAGCCCCGCAAAGGCCGCCAGCGACAGCCAACGCCCGGCTTGCGGCGTCCACTCGACCTCCAACAAGTGATCGATGCCCATCGAAGCCAGAATATTCGCCGCCAGCGTGACCAGCAACAGCGCCCGCGAGGGCACGCGCACCCAACTCATCAACGGCGCGAGGCGAAAAAGCAGTGGATAAAGCGGCGTATTGCTCCCCAGGCTGTACAAAACGCACAACACGCCAAGCGCGCCCCAAAACCACCGCTCAAGTCGATCCGGCCTGCGCCGCGCCCACATGCCCCAAAAAGCCAACGCCAGCGGCGCCAGCCCCAAATAAGTCATCCACTCGTAATACCCGCCCCAGTCCGACAGCACATAGCCGAGCAGATAGCGCCAGGGCAGCGAATCGAGCGCGGCCTCTTGCAGCGTCACCGCGCTGCGGACAGTGTTCGACATCAGCTCCAACGTCGGCAACATTTGCCCCGCGCCGACCGCAAACATTGTCAGCGGAACCAGCGACAACTTGAGCGCCAGACCGCCCGCCGCCGGCCAACCCGCCCGCCGCCCCAAGATCAACAATCGATAAAAAGCGTAACCGCCTTGCAGCAACGCATGATAAAACGCCACGCGCGGGTCGGCGAAAAAAGTCAACGCCAACACCGCGCCGCACCACGCCGCCCGGTACGCGCATCGACGGTGGATGGCGCTGCGCAGCAACCACAACGTCAGCGGCAGCCAGCCAAACGCCTGACACCACCCCACGTGCCCCGCGCCAATGTGAGCAATAAACTTGGGCGTCAACATAAAACCCAGCGCGCCGACAAACGCCGCAAACGCCGAACGCCCATAACTCCAACGCATCAACCCATAAAAAGTCACCCCGGCGATGAGAATGTCCAATGCAAACAAGACATGAAATGTCAACGTGACGGGCAACAGGAGAAAAAGCCAGTTTGGGGGGTAAAAATAGGCCGCCAGCGGATTGCCCACCAGAGGCATACCGCCCAAAAGCGACGGTATCCACAGCGGAATCCGGCCACAAGCGCGAAACGACTCGACGACAAACGTCATCTTGGGCCAGTGGGTAAAAGTGATGTCGCAAAACTCGGAATGTGGGGGGTACCAAAAACTGTTCGGCTGTAACCAGGCCGGCCACAAAAAACAAACAGCAATCACACCGATCACGCCCAAATAGAGTGCGTCTCGCCTCCAGCCCCGGTCGGTCATCCCGTCCGCACCTGCCAGGTTTGCAGCCCATAAAAATCAAAATTGAAATCGACCACCTGAGCGCCCAGCCGTTCGAGCTGCTCGGCGACAATGTGCTTTTTGTCAAAGCGGCAGTAAAAAAACATATAACCGCCGCCGCCCGCACCCGATATTTTGCCGCCCAACGCGCCACTCTTGCGCGCCGCCGCGTACAACTCGTCGATGTGGGGATTACTGATCTGTGAAGCCATCTTGCGCTTGTTCAACCAGGCATCGTGCAACAACGCGCCAAAATCATCCAACCGCCCCTTGAGCAGCGCGTTCTTGAGGTCCAAAGCGATACGCTTCAACTCTGACATGGCCCGCAGCACCTCATCCTGACGCCGCACATAGCCCTGCACCTGCGAGTTGATGATCGGGTCCGAATGTCGCGTCTTTCCGGTATAACACAAAAGCAGATTATAGTGCAGTTCGTTCAAAACATCCGGCGTCACCCGCAGCGGATTGACCACCGTGCCCTCGCGGGAAAACTCGATGAAATTGAACCCGCCAAAAGTCGCGGCAAACTGGTCTTGCTTGCCCCCCTTGAACCCCATATCGATCCGCTCGATCCGGTAAGCAAACTCGGCAATCTCGTAATTGTTCAACGGCAAATGCAACCATTGATTGAACAGCCCGATCAAGGCCACGACCAGCGCCGATGAAGACCCCAAACCCGACCCCGGCGGCGCGTCGCTGTGCAAAAAGAAATCCAAACCCTGCTGCTGATCGTCGGGACACATCTGGCCGATGACCGCCTTGACCAGGTCCAGATTGCCGTCGTAGATAAAAAGATCGTCCAAACTGTACTTGGCGACAATATCATAATCCAGCGACGTCACCTCGATCTGGCGGTCGTCGCGCGGGCACATCGAACCATAAGCATACTTGTCGATAGTCGTGCTCAAAACCACGCCGCCCTGCTCCGACAGGTACGGTTCGACCTCGGTGCCGCCGCCGGCAAAACTGATCCGTAACGGCGCTTTGCTTCGAATGATCACCATCGTCTCTCCAGAGGCGCGCCTCTATGGGCGAGGCACGGCATACACCACAACCTCACCCCGCTCAAAGACAACCCGCCAATCCGCGTCGGGCTGCCAGTCCCCGGCGCCCAACGCCCGCTCACGCGGGCCATAAAACACATAATCCGGCGCTTCGCGCAGCAAAACGCGCTCGTTGCGCCCGTAAAAACCAAGCAATTGCGCCTTGCGTTCCTGCGCATGCGCCGTGTCGAAACGATGCCCGTAAAAGACACGCCGGCCGCTCCAGGCCGGAATGTACAACCCCATCTCTGGCGCCGCCACGACCAGCGCATCGGGGGCGCTGCGCGCGTTCAGCCACCCTATCGCCCGGTACTCGTCATCGCTCAGAAACAAAATTTCAGACCGCGACAGCGCGACGAGCGTCGAGCCGGCCAACAAAAACAAGTGGGTCAGGCCGGCAAACGCCAAAAGCCAGGCCTTGCGCCGCCGGAAACGCCGAGGCAGTCTGTACCAGCCCATCGTCGCCAAACAACCCAGCGGCGCGACCAACCCCATCACCAACCGCCGCTGCAAACTGAACGGCGCATAGAGCAGCGCCGAGGTCAGCACAACCCAAATCAGCAGCAGCCAGTCGCCGCCTCGACGTCGCCGCGCCGCCAACCACAAACCGGGCGCGGCCAACAACAACACCACGCCATAACTGAGCGCAAAATCCCACGGCGGCGGCGACATTGTCTGATTCTGCCCCGACCACGCCGCAAACGCCGGATTCCTCGTCGAAACCAGATACGCATTGAGCGCAAACGGCAGCCCCACCGCGCCGGTGACAATCCCCGAAACGATCTCGTGACCGGGCCAGCGGCGCTCACCCACCAAACGGACAAGCGCGTACAGCAGCAGCGTCCCCCCAACCGTGAGCAAACAAAAAGGCTGCACTACCCCCAACGCCGCCGTACACAGCGCCACGCCGAGCACGCGCCGCCAGTCCGGGCGAGTCAGCCCCCACGACGTCACACTCCACAACACGGCCAGCAACAGCAAGGCCAGCGCCAGCGGAAAGTGGGGATTGACAAAAATACTGTACCACACATACCCCTCCGGCACCCACAAATCCGCCGTCATCGGGCCGAAAAACGTGACCAGCCAGCCCAAACCGCTCCCCCAGGCCGTGAGCAAAAAAGCAAACCGGCGCTTGACACGTTCTTGGAAAAAATGAGAAATAAAATAATACAAAACGATCAAAAGTACCGCGCCATTGACGACGCGCGCCAGGTGAAAAACCACGATCAACGGCAAGCGCGTCCATCGCGCCACGTGACCGAGCAGCACATAATAGGTGAACAAAAACTCGCCCCGGTGCTGTTCGGCCGTGTACGGCAAATGATAACGCCACTCGCCGCGCAGCCCTTGCTGCATCTTGGCCAGATAAGCATTGCCATCCTCAGGGTTAGAGAGAAATCCGGTGTAAAACAAATCGGGAGGCGTGCTCCACCAGGCGATCAAATAAGGCAGCAGCGACGCGACGATCAACGCCGCGCTCCAGGCCACCACCCAACGCCACTCGCCGCGCTCGATCATCGCACCTGACCAAAACGCACGCGCCACGGGAAAACGAGACTGGTGATCATTATTCGCGGATTCATCAACTTGGACTCGCCCACCGTGCGGTCGACAAAAGTAATTGGAATCTCTTTGATCCGAAAACCCAACTCTTTGATCCGGTACAGCGATTCCGGCCCCACCTCTGGCCCCCGCGCGCGCAGCGAGTCGAGATCGAGGCGCTCCAACACCTCGCGGCGGTAACACTTGAACCCGGACGAACAATCGTCCAGTTTCAACCCCAACACCACCCGCAAATAGCGATTGGCCCCCCAACTGATCAACTGGCGCTTGAGACCGCGATCGCTGTCCTGACCGCCGGGCATATAGCGAGAGCCGACGACAAGGTCGCAGTCTTGAGCCGCCCGGATCAAACGCGGAATATCGTCCGCATTGTGCGACAGATCGGCGTCCATCTCGATCACCCATCTTGCCCCCAGCGCCAGACACCGTTTGAACCCCGCGACGCCCGCCGTACCCCGGCCGCGCTCGCCCCGCCGGTGGACGACATCCACCCGCCCCGGATACCGCTCTTTGAGCCGCTCCGCGATCTCGCCCGTACCATCCGGCGAATTATCATCGACCACAACCACGCCAATATCCAGCGGTTGCGAGAGAACGAGATCGACCACCCGCTCAATGTTTCCGGCTTCGTTATAGGTCGGGAGCATCACCCAAATTTGCACCATACCCGTCACCCTTCTGCAAGGCTTTTCCAGTTCTTAAAATGCCCCCAAACCTGCCAGCACCGAAAACTCGAGTTGCCTTTGAAACGGACTGGAAAAGCTTGAACAATTCCCTTGATTTGCTTATTTTATGCTAGCACTATTCTACGACCTGGG
>CAYZYE010000228.1:0-5781 GCA_964481205.1 uncultured Anaerolineae bacterium
GATACAGAACGGTCTTTTATGCTTAACCGGGAAGCCGCACACATTTGACTTTGGCCGGCGCAAAATCAATACACCGCCTTCCCCCAGATGGCCCGGAAAAACCTGGTTTTGCTCGTTGCGAGTGGCCGGGGAAGCCAATCCGTTTTGTGTAGGTTGCCGAACAAAACTCTAGTAATGGGAGAATAGATTATGCTTCAAGCTGCATTGTTGGACCTGGGCGGCACGTTGCTCGACTTTAACCCGGAGGGGCATCCCTGGATGGAATGGGAACGCGCCGGCCTCGAGGGCGCATACGCCTATCTGTCGAGCCATGGTTACGCCCTCGACCAGGACGCCTTTATCGCCCATGTGGTCAATACGCTGCCCCGGCGCTGGGATTTGGCGACAAGGGGCAAGCAAAATCTGACCCTGGACGGCTTGCTGCAAGAGGCCTGTGTCGCCGCCGGAATGGCCGTGCCTGCCGCCGACATCCAGGCGGCGATGGCGCATTACATCGCACCGCTGGATCGACGGGTGAGAATCTATGACGATACGTTAGAGACGATCCGCACGCTCAAAGCGCGCGGCCTCAAACTGGGGCTGGTCTCGAACAGTATGTGGCCCGGCGACGAGCACCGCAAAGAGATGCGTCGCTTTGGCCTTCTCGACTATTTCGACGACACCATTTTCTCCGGCGACGTGGCGTTGTGGAAACCTCAGCCCGAATTGTACCGGCTGGCGCTGGATCGATTGGGCGTGCCGGCGCAACACGCTTTTTTTGTCGGCGACACTCCCGAACATGACCTGGTCGGCGCGCAAGCGGTGGGGATGAAAACGGTGTACAAGCGCAACAACAGTTTTGATTTGAACGGCATCCGCCCCGATGCCGAGATCACCCATCTGGCCGAACTGCTCACGCTGATCGAGCATTGGTGAAACTCGGCCCAAGGAGCGACCAATGACCACCCCGCGTGAAAAATTCATCGCCGCCCTGGAACGACGCCCGATCACTGGCCGCGTGCCGCATTTTGAACTCGTTTTTTTCCTGACCATGGAGGCCTTTGGCAAGGTCCACCCCAGCCATCGACGCTATGACCAGTGGATGCAGATGAGCGAACGCGAACGCGAGTTGCACCGCGCAGACATGGCCGGCATTTTCATCGCCACCGCCGAGCGTTACGAACACAGCGCCATCTTTATCCACCACCCCATCAACGAGGTGGAAGAATATCAGCGTCTCGTTGACAAAATTCGCGCCACAAGCGGCGATACCTATTTCCTGATCAAGCACGGCGACGCGACTTATAGCCTGCCATCCGGCGAGACAATGATGGACTTTGTCGGCAAAATGTACGACACACCCCAGGCGCTCAAGGACGAGGCCCAGCGCCGCGTCGATCGCGCCATCGAGGAAGCGCAAAAGCTCCAAGGCGGCGGCCTCGATGGGTTTGCCCTCTGCGCCGATTATTGTTTCAACACCGGCCCATTTTTACGCCCGGAGCAATTTGCCGAATTCGTCACCCCGTACCTCAAACAATTGATCGCCGCGTATCGTGAACTGGGCTTTTATACGATCAAACACACCGACGGCGACATTATGCCGATCATCGATCAACTGGTCGACTGCAACCCGCACGCCCTGCACTCGCTCGACCCACAGGCCGGGATCGACATCAAGGAGGTCAAAGCGCTTTACGGCGACCGCGTTTGCTTGTGCGGCAACGTCAACTGCGGCCTGATCGACACGGGGACGGAACAAGAGTATCTCGAATCTGCGCGCTATGCGCTGGCGCACGGCATGCCCGGCTATGGCTATATCTTTTGCACTTCGAATTGCATCTATACCGGGATGGAGTTGGCACGCTATGACAAGATTCTCGACCTGTGGCGAGAGATGGGGAATTATCCAATCCCCCGATGAATTGACCAAAAGTGAACGACTGACCAGGATATTTGCAAAATGAACATTCAGCCTCAAACAATTCCATCGATCGATACCAAACAAGAAAAACAGATCTATCTTGAAAAGCTGAGAAACCTCCTTGCCAAAGACCTGGATTTTCACAGCCAAGACAGTCGTTATGCGTCTCATAACTTTCATTCTTTTCCCGCCAAATTTCCGCCGCAATTGCCTCGCAAGTTCATTCAATCGCTGACGGCGCCCGGTGAGGCCGTGCTCGATCCAATGATGGGGTCGGGCACCACTCTGCTTGAAGCTTTTCTGCTCGGCAGGTACGGCATCGGCTTTGACATTGATCCCCTCGCCTTGTTGTTGACAAAAACCAAGGTTACAGCACTTGATATCCGGCAGGTGGCCCAAATTGGAACAAGTATTGTGAACAATGCCAAGGTTGCCGTCGATGAAAACCAAGATCAATTGAAAAAAGAGTTGGCAGAGCGATGGGACGCCAAAACGCGCGACTTTGTGAATTATTGGTTTGCATCCGAGACACAAATCGCGTTACTCGCGCTCGCGACAGAAATAGAACACATCACCGACGAGCAAATCAGAGCTTTTTTCGAGTTGGCTTTTTCCGCGATTATTATCACAAAGTCAGGCGGCGTTTCTCTGGCCTTCGATCTGGCGCACACCAGACCTCACAAGGCCAAAATCGTCATCGATCGAACCGGTCAGGTGATCCTGGGAAATGACTTGACCGACAATCCATCACGCCGGATCAAATTCCTGACCAAGAAACTGCGGTCGCCTATTGAGGAATTTGAAAAACGTGTTGAGCAGAATTTAAAAGGATTGCCCCAGACAACAGATCGAGTTCAACCCTATCTGCAAGGTCTGACTGAACTGGAACTCGAACGGATCGCACCCTATATGACGTTTGGAAATGCACAGAGCCTGCCACTGGACGATAATTGCATAGACCTGATCGTTACTTCTCCTCCTTATGCTTCCAACGCGATTGATTACATGCGAGCGCACAAGTTTTCGCTGGTCTGGTTTGGCTATCCGATCAACGATCTGGGACGAAAACGCCAAGAGTATATTGGCGGCGAATCGATCACCGATTTCGTTTTTGAAAAAATGCCCGCTCACACCGCTCAAATCGTTGCTGACATTAGCACTCTGGACAAGAAAAAAGGTCGTGTTCTACATCGCTATTATTCCGAAATGACACGAACTTTGACCGAGATGTTCCGAGTGCTCAAACCAGGCAAAGCCGCGCTTGTCGTTGTAGCAAGTTCTGTGATGCGAGGCCAAGATACCGAGACCCAGGCCTGTCTTGCCGAGATTGGACAACAGGTTGGCTTTCAGGTTCCCAAAATCGGCGTGCGCCATCTGGATCGTAACCGTCGAATGATGCCCGCCGGAATACGCCCGGACCTGGGTTCCCAAATTCAACAACGGATGCACAAAGAGTATGTGATCGGCTTTTACAAGCTCGGAACGCATTGAACCGCTTCCAACTCGACCTGGCTACATAGAAAACGAGCACATCATCGCATGAACAAGAACAGACTGTACATCTTGGTGGGGGCAATCATCGCGGTGGGGCTGCTGACGTTGGCGCCTACACCGGCACAACCGTCGCGCGCGGCCGGCGCACCCACGCCGACGACCGCGCCCTTTTTGCACCCCCCCTTTGCCCGCGAATACCTTGTCACATCCTATTTCGACCACGAATTTCCCAATTACAAGTGGAACGACACGATCGTCATCTTTGACGGCGAACAAGCCAGCGCCATCGACGGCGTTCTCGACCGGACGGCCACTTTTCGAGGCGGCTATTATCTGCCCGACACACACTGGCATGTCTATTACGACGGGCACAACGCTTACGACTATGGCACCCGAGCCGGCGTCACCATCCTCGCCGCGGCCCCCGGCGAGGTCGTCTTTGCCGGCGCCGTGCCCTCTGGCTGCGCCACACCATTACAGTTTGTGCGCATCAAGCACACCGTCAACGAAAGCGGCGTCGCCTACTATACCTCCTACCTGCACCTCGAAGGCATCTGCGTGCGCGAGGGCCAGTTGGTCGAAACCGGCGACCCGCTGGGCATCAGCGGCAATTCGGGCTGCTCACTGGGCGCACACCTGCACTTTGCCGTGCGCCACGGCGACTATTACACCGACCCGTATGGCTGGCGTCCCACCGACAAACCCGACCCGCTGCTCGAATACTCGCACGAACAAGCAACGTGGCTGTGGGCGCCGGACGAACCGCTCAAACCAATCGGAAAAATCACCACCCCTGCGCCGGACACGCGCACCAACGGCGAGCTGGCGCTGGTCTTTGTGCCCGACGAGGACAGCCCGCCCATCTCGGCGGTCTCATTTTTGACCTTTTACCAACACGAGTGGCATCATTTGGGTCAAGACGACGACGGCAGCGATGGCTGGACGCTCACCTGGGACACCCGCTCCACACCCGAAGGGCAAGTCTGGCTACACGCCTGGGCCATTGGCCAAGATGGGCGCGTTGGCAAAGGCAGCCCCATCGTCGACGGCATAACCATCGACCGCCAACCACCGCAAGGCTACCTCGTCGGGCTGGAACCGGACAGCGTCGCCGGGCGCAAACTGTGGCTCTATGCCGCCTCGTATGACCCTGAATCGACGACCGAACAAGTCATGTTTTTGATCCGCCCCAGTGGGAGCGACGAATGGCGCGAGATCGGCGAGGCGACCTGGCTGCACACCAGCAACTGGATGCTGGAATGGGAACCGCCGGACGAACTGGGCGACGGCAGCGTCATCGACATCGCCGCCCGCCTCACCGACGGCGCGGGCAACGCCGCGCTGACCCAGCCGGTGGAAAAAGTGACCATCGACCGCGCCGTCGCCGGCGACGGTCTGCTCAGCCCCCAGACTGGCCTTGTCTTTACCGCCCCGCTCGACCTCGTCTTCTCGCCCATTCCACCGGACGCCGGCGGCACAAGCCGCGTTGATTTTTTCGCCTGGTACGATGGCGCATGGCACCTCGTCGGCAGCGATGAAAACGGCGACGACGGCTGGAACACGCGCTGGGAGCCTACGAAAATCAAAGACCAGTCCCGCATCCGCATCCAGGCCCGGACATACGACAGCGCCGGGCGAGTCAACAGCGCCCTGCCGCAAACCACCAACCTGACGCTGGATCGCACCCCACCGCAAGTGGGCTATATCCGTCCGGCCGCCAACGGCGTCGCCCGCCCAGACGTCCCCTTGAAGGCGTGGGCCAGCGACGACGGCAGCGGCGTTGCCTATGTGGAATTCTATATCAATACAGAAAGTGGTTGGATCAAATTGGGCGAGGATCGAGATGCGGCAAGAGGATGGTCGATCGATTGGGAAAAACAAGCAATTGGCGACGGCCTGGTCGATTTTACACTCCGCGCCTTTGACCGCGCCGGGAACTCGGCCTGGGCCACCGACATCCAAAACGTCGCCCTCGACAGCGTGCCGCCCAACGGGCAATTTGCGTTTCCAACATCGGGGATCGATCTAAATGGAGAGGTCACGCTGCGCCTGGACGTGAGCGACGAAACCAGCGACCTGGACCGCGCCATCTTTTACGCCTGGTACGACGACCACTGGCACCACCTTGGTCTTGATGACGACCCGCAAGACGGGCTAGACCTGGTCTGGGACACGGCGCCGATCGGCCCCAAGAGCGATGTCAAACTCACCGCCTGGGTATACGATCGCGCGGGCAACCACGTCGAACTGGCGCACATTGTTGGGCTGACCATCGGCGGTTGCGCGCCATCGACGCACACACCCGCCCCAACCACAACGCCGACCGCGCCGCCGACGCACACACCCGCCCCAACCACAACGCCGACCGCGCCGCCGACGCACACACC
>CAYZYE010000229.1:0-5681 GCA_964481205.1 uncultured Anaerolineae bacterium
GTTTTGGGACATTTTGAAAACTGGAAAAGCCCTAGATTGGAAAATCAATGATCAGGCTCAAGATCGGTTTGATGATTCTTTTGCTGGGACTAACGTCCTGCACGCTCCAAAGCGGCCGGCCGCCCACCGTCGAAATCTCTTCGCCGGAAGACGGCGTCCAGGTGCGGCTTGGCGCCAGCGTCCTGGTGCAGTCCGTCTCGACCACGGAGCGGCAAATAGCCAAAACAGAGTTGTGGGTCGATGGCCGGCTTTATCAAGTGGATCGTCCCGATCAAAACGCAAACCCGCAAAACTTTGATCTCATTCAGATTTGGGTTGCGCCGTCTGTTGGCGAGCACACTTTGATGGTCAAGGCGCATGATGTCGATGGTCAGGTCAGCATCCCGGACAGCGTTGTTGTGCAAGTCCTTGCGCCCTTGCCAACCCCCACGCCTGCCCCGACTCCCATCCCCACAACCTCGGCCGATCCCTCGTGTGAACCCTCGGCGCGGTTCGTCGAAGATGTCACTGTGCCGGACGACTCGCTTTATAACAGCGGCGTCAAATTTACCAAAACCTGGCGTCTGCGCAACGACGGCGAGTGCGTCTGGGAAGAAGGGACAGAATGGGTGTTCGTCTCTGGCGACATCATTGGCGCGCAATCGCCGGCCCCGGTCGAGTTGGCCGAGCCGGGTCGGATTGTGGACATTAGCGTCGAGATGGTGGCCCCGCCCGTCCAGGGAACATACAGAAGCTATTGGCGTCTTCGCCGGCCCAACGGCGAGTTCTTTGGCGATCAGGCCTATGTCCGCATCATCGTTCCATAGGCGCGTGTTGAAAAACCTGCCAACCGCCGAGAACGCCAAAAAGTAAAACATCAATGAGCAATGTATATATCCGCAAATACAAAATAATCTTGGCATCACCTGCGGTGAGCCTTGGTCCGCAACGTCATGGATGAGCATCGGCACGCGCAGATGTCGTTTGCCACGCGACCGAGATTACATATTTGTAATCCATTCGTAATTACACATCGACGGCTCTGTGGTATGATGAAAAGAGTATCTATATGTCATGCTCATTAACAACTGTATTGTTATGTCTGGTGCATCAAAGCCCAACGCCGCCCGCCGTGAAAGCCATTATGGTTGACTTGGAAGAAAAGACAGGGTATAATGAATACGTGCTTGAGGAAACGGGCCATATTACTTGGCATAAGAGGATGATAAAAAGATGGCATTGAAGGGTAATTTACAGGACTTTAGCACGACACAGCTCCTCAACCTGGTCCACTTGGCACATAAAACGGGGGCGCTCGACGTTACGGAAAATTCAAACCACGCCGAGATTTTCTTCCAGAATGGCAAACTCGTCCATGCGATGATGACCGGCTATGACGGGCTGTTGACCAGTATGCTGGCCAAAGGGAAAAAACTCTCGCCCGGTCAGGCCAAAGCCATACAGAGCAAAGCCAGGGGCCGGGATGACAAGTACCTGGCGATGGTCTTGATCAAGAATGGCTACGTCTCCAAGGAAGATGTGGTTCAGAGCGTGACTCAATACATTCTGGACATTATATACCAGCTTTTTACCTGGCAGAATGGCGAATTCCGCTTTCAACCCGACAAGCCGCCCAACAAAGGCCGGCTGACCGTGCCCATCGACCTGGGCAATGTGATCATGGAAGGCAGCCGGCGGGTTCAAGAGATCGAACGGTTGCAAGACGAACTGCCGGACCTTGACATGGCGCTCAAGTTTACGGACAAACCGGACGCCAAGTTACGCAACATCAACTTGAGCAAGGAAGAATGGAAAGTCATTTCATACGTCAAGCCGACGAATTCGATTCGCAGAATTGCTCAAGCCAACAATATGAGCGATTTCCAGATTCGGAGAATTGCTTACGGTATGTTGCAAGCAGGATTGGTTGAACTGGTTCGGCCTCCGGGTATGAGAGCCGCTACATCGGCGCCGTCCAGCCGGGCAGCGGCCGTTCGAGCGCGCAGAACCCAGGCGCCGGCGGTCAAACGCGGCATCGTTAACAAGTTGATTTCACGGATCAAAAGACTGTAGACGGGGGTCAAAGATGCAGACGGTAAAAATGGTTGTCACGGGACCTTTTAGTGCTGGCAAAACCCAGTTCATTCGCAGCATCAGCGAAATTGACGTGGTTTCGACCGAGCGCAAGATCTCGAGCGAATCGGAACAGGTCAAAGACCAAACCACGGTTGCGATGGACTTTGGTCGCATCACCGTAGATGAAGAACTTATTCTCTACATGTTTGGAACCCCCGGTCAAAAAAGATTCGACTTTATGTGGGAAATTCTCTCCGAAGGGATGTTGGGCTTTGTCGTACTCATCGACAGCGCCCGCCCCGAAACGTTCCGCGAGGCGCGCCGAATTTTGGAGGTTTTTCGGGGATATGCGCCGACGCCTTATGTCGTCGCTGCAAATAAACAAGACTCGGCGGATGCCTGGATGCCCGAAGACCTGAGAATTGCACTCAGGATTTCTCAAGACATCAAAGTGCTTCCCTGCGTTGCCACCGACAAGGAATCGGTCAAGAACGTTCTACTCGAGTTGTTGTACTCTATTTTGGAAGAGATGGACGCAGAAGGCATCGAAGAATAGCGCCCTCCGGTTCAAACCCCGCCCAGCGCGGCGGCCATAACCCGGCCAACCCAAAATCTCGATCTTGATCCATGGAGGCTTGGAGTTGAGTTCAATCGTCACCAGCGAAGGAATCGTCCATTATGAAATGGATGGACGTGGACAACCTGTCGTGCTTTTGCACGGTTGGATCAACTCGTGGGATGTCTGGCGAGATACAATGATCTATATCGCCGAAGAACATCGCTTCAAGGTCTATGCCCTGGACTTTTGGGGATTTGGCGAGTCGGCCAAAGAAAAGACGCCGCCCTTTAAGCTGGATTCTTATGTGTCGATGGTCGAGCAATTTATGGCCATCATGGGCATCCAGAGCGTGCCGGTCATCGGACACTCGATGGGCGGAACGGTCGCTTTGCGATTGACATTGGAACACCCCAACCGCGTGAGCCAAGTGGCGATTGTCGGCTCCCCCGTCATTGGCACCTCCCTCCACCTGTTTCTACAGCTGGCCGGGGTTGGTTGGATCGCCAGCACATTGTTCAAAATTCCCTTTATGCTGCGCTTTGTCGTCTGGACCGTCCTGGCGCGCGACTCGAAAAAAGTCAAAAAGATGATCTTTCGGGACCTGTCCAAAACCAACACCGAGTCTTTTTTCAAAAGCATTGGTGACTTGAGACAAACCGACCTGCGCTCACGGATCGGCCAAATCAGAGTGCCGGCGCTGGGCATTTTCGGCGAACACGACAACATTGTCAACCCAAACCAGGCCAAAGAGCTGTCTCAGGGCGCGCCGCATGCCCAAATCAGAATCATGCGCTACTCGCGCCACTTTCCGATGCTCGACGAGCCGGAACTGTTTCGACAAAACCTGATCGAATTTCTCAAGTCTGCCGAAAAAACTCGTTAGGGGCGCAAAAGAAACAAAATGGACGTGTTTCAAACGAGTTGCGGGGCTGGTAGCATAGCCCCTGGTGGGCGTTTCAACGGGCCAAGTCCTTACACGATAACCGAAATGAAACGCACCCAAATAAAGTACCAGATGATGCGGGGCATAATCTATGAGCGCCTCACAACCAGATCACGACACGGAAAACACATACCATTGGCCCAACAATATGGGGCGCATGTTTTTACTCGCCCTCGAAGATGTGATGGGCCGAAATGGCGTGAATGCGGTGTTGAATCTGGCCGGGCTGGCGCACCTGGTCAACCATTATCCCCCCAACAGTCTCGAACTCGGCTTCCGCTTTGAGGACCTGAGTGGGATCATGCAAGCCCTTGAAGACATGTACGGCCCTCGCGCCGGACGCGGCCTGGCTATCCGGGCCGGCCGGGCCGGGTTCAAATATGCGCTCAAGGATTTTGGCGCACTGCTCGGTATGGCCGACCTGGCCTTCCGGCTGCTGCCTTTGGGGATGAAACTCAAAGTCGGCTTGAACGCAATGGCCGATACGTTCAATCACTTTACGGATCAACGAGTTCGGATCGAAGAAGAAACAGACCGTTTTATCTATGTCATCGAACGCTGCCCGGTCTGTTGGCATCGACAGGCCGCAGCGCCCTGTTGCCATGCAGCAACTGGGCTGCTCCAAGAAACATTGTCCTGGATCAGCAATGGTCGAGATTTTGACATTCAGGAAATCACCTGCATCGCAGTCGGCGATGCGACATGTACCTTTACCATTGGCAAACACCCTCTTGATTGACAACGCGGAATTGAACAATGAGACGAGTCGCTATTCTAAGTAAAACACACATCTTTCCGTTCAACGAACCGGCGCGCGAGCTGCGCGTGCGAAACAAGCCGCTCAAGGTATACCAAAGAGATGTTTTGGTACATTATTGCGACTCGGTGTTGGAATACGATAGCCTGGAACAGGTTCCGCGCAGCGACAAAGAAGAGATGATCGTTTATCGAGACAACTTGTTCTTTGATCAACCGTTCATCGACGAGTTTATCAGCCGGGCACGGCAGCTCGGTTGCGCCTGCCGCGTTGCCTTTGCCCCGGACGATCTGGCGATCACCAAGCACGCTATTTACCTCCAAGATGGCATCCAGGCACAAAGTAGCATCTATGTCGCCGACTTGTGGTATTTTCCAAACGGCGTCCAAGACCAGGTCGAACCGCTGGTCATCGACACCGGCGCGCGGGAAATTGGATATTACCACATTCCCACCTATATGGCCAGCGACCGGGGCGAGATTGTCTATTATGTGCCGGTGAGAGCATTCTTGTCCATTGAACATTGGATTCACGTCTTTATTGCCAACACACCATTTGGCATCTTTGCCGACGGCGCGCGCTTTGAAGCGCGCGTACAAAAAATGTCGACCAAACTGGGCATTATGCTGCGCGGTATGTGGGAGCGAAAACAAGTCCTCTCGACATCCAGCCTGGTGCATGTTGGAAAAAACACGAGCATCAATCCCACGGCGCAAATCCAGGGGCCAACCTATATCGGCGAGAATTGTTACATTGGCCCCGGCGTGGTCATTCAAAACAGCATCATTGGCAACCACGTCACATTGATGCAGGGCGCGCAGGTGATGTTGAGCGTAGTCAGCGACAACTGCTACCTGCCCTTCCGCTCGGCGCTCTTTATGACCACATTGATGGAACGATGTATTGTGGCGCAAAATGCCTGTCTGCAAATGTGCGTGCTGGGACGCAACACCTTTGTCGGCGCAGGAACGACATTCACCGATTTCAACCTGGTGCCCAAACCAATGATGGCCGAGCGCAATGGCAAACTCGAACCAACCGGCCTCGAAATCATCGGCGGCTGCGTGGGCCACAACTGTCGAATTGGCGCCGGTCTGGTCATCATGCCCGCGCGGGCCATCGAGTCGGACACGATTGTGGGGCGCACGCAAGAACGCAGCATCATTACCAAAACCGTGCGCTATGAACAAAGCGATCACCACACATTTCCAAAACATTATGCCAGTCTCCACCATCCAATGTACCGTCCAGAACAAGAGTAGCACAGCCAGGGGGCAATTGACGTATATCAACCAAGTTTTTACCAACTTTGTGATATAGGGAGGGCTGTTCAATTCTAATTCGTGACTAAAGTCACCGCTGGCGGG
>CAYZYE010000230.1:0-5652 GCA_964481205.1 uncultured Anaerolineae bacterium
CAACGGCTCACCCAACGCGGTTTCAACCGCTGGATTGTAGAATTGAACAGCCCTAAAGTTGCACTTGACTCTGCTATGCCGGGAACAAGGCGGCGCGATCTAGATCGCTTCAAATCTGGCACAGGGTGATTCAGGACTATGCCATCAGGCAAGTGACAAGCATCAACAGCCACTTTTCGATGTGCCCTATAACCCGAGTAATCGCCAAGAACGTGCGGCAAAATCATCGGCGCGGCGACACCACCGCGTTATTTCTTGCGCCGCCATTTTTTGACGAGCATCGCCAGCAGCGCCAGCCCGCCGAGAAGCAACGCCACGCCCCAGATTTTGCCACCGGCGCCGCTTGTTCTGGACGTGGTCATCAAAATGACGCGCTCGCTCCGCCGGGCCGAGTCGTTCCAACGCAGCAGCTGCGCCTCTTGTTCGGCGCCGGGCATAATCTTGACAAAAGTCAATTCGCGCGTTTCCCGAAAGAACCGGTCTTGCTCGCCCTCGATGAACGCCCAGGTGCCGGTGTTGTAATACCAGGCGTCGCTGCCGGGGATCGGTTTGACATCGGCGTTGTGATCGTGTCCCAGCACAAAGTAACGGGCATTTACACCTTGCTGCTTTAACATTCCTTGAATTGCTTTTGCCGCGCGGTAAAGCACGTTGAGGCTGAACCCGCTCGTGGCGTTGAACCAGTGCCTGGGTTCGACATAGAGTATCGGCGGGCGGCTTTTGAACAATTGCGTTTCCAGCCGGCGCAAACCCAGCACGCAGGCCGCCGGGTCGTCGACGTCCAGCGAACGGTATGCGTCGTTCGACTGCGCGGGAGCCAGTTTGGCAGCCAGATGTGCCTGGGCCTCAATCCGGCTGCGGTGAATTTGACTCAATCGCCGCCAGATCACTTGGGCAACCTGGCACTGTGTCAGCAACATGCGCACAACCCACGCCGGTTGGCGGCGGACCGCCCACTTGAGATAGCGCAAGATGGGCTTGATATTGTCGGCAAAGGGTGAACTCTGTTCGACCAGGTTGAAAAAATAGCGCACGAAAAATGACCCCAGCGGCAGCTCGATGCGTTGCTGCTCTGGCGGCAACGTATGATCGGCGGGCAAGACGGGGTCAAACATGTCGGGGAACGAGTTGGACACATCGTACTGGCAACCGTGCTCGACATACAATAAATCGGGGATGTAATAAAAGCGGGGGTAAAACCGGAGCCGCTGCAAGGCGTCATCGTCCAACGCCGCGCCCCGTCGAGAGGCAGATTTGCGCCGGCCTGACCTGGCGCCTTGGCCCGCCAGGCGCCGTTCAATCGCTTGTGGTCGGTACGCCCGGCGCACCAGGTCGCGCATCTGCGCCTGCACCTGCGGCCAATACCACTCGATGTCGTGGTTGCCGCTGATAATGATCACCTCGTGCCCCTGAGCGAGCATGTAGGCCAGAGACATGAAAAATACGGGGTGTCCGGCGGCGATTTGCTCCAATTTCCAGCCGGTCTCGATGGCCGTGGTGCCCAGGCCATAGCGGGACTTGTTCGCCTTCCACGCTTTCCAATCGCGTCCCTCGCGCATCACTCGTTCTCGAAGCGTGGCTAACATCTGCGGATCGGTCGGCCAATCGACGACCTGCAAAAAATCCACGACATCCCCGTTCAAAATCAGCCGCCACCGCCCACCCTGAGCAATGTGCCCGGCCACAAAGTCAAAAAACGCCTCGTCGGCAAAAAAGTCTTCCAACTCGGAATAATGACCGCCGTGCTCGGCGTCTGCCTCCGGGGTATAATACCCTCGACTGAGATGCAGATCGCTGACAATCAGAATGTTGGGTATTTCCATTTTTCCTCTCCTGAATAAACTCGCCAACGCTTTCGCCAACCGCCAGAAAAAAGCATCAATAAGCAGTGTTGATATTCAAAGATACGCGATCATCCTGGCGACAGGCCTTTTTCCCAGCAGAGTCATTATAAATCAGGCTCAATGTTCCGTCAAGGTGAAAACCGGCGGCTGAACAAGCTGAATACGACGCAAAGGCGCAGCTTGTAGCTGCGCCTTTGTTTTATGCCGGACCGTTCCAAAGCGGCGCTGGTTAGTTATGCCCCTTTGACGATCTCGTAAGGCCAGGCGACGACGCCGCCGTCCATAAAGCGGACGTTGTCGAACCCGGCGCCTTTGAGGATACACGCGGCTTCGTAACCGCGCAAGCTGATTTTGCAAAATGGAATGATCTCTTGGTCCTTGGGCAGATCGTCCAGAGAAGCGCGCAATTTACCCAACGGGATCAATCTGACGCGCGGGTCTTCAATCCGCATCGTCTTGTACTCGCCGGGGCCGCGCACGTCGAGCAGGACAAAATTCTCTCCTGCGTCGATCTTGGCTTTGACCTGGATGGGCGAGATCGTCTCTACAATGCCGTCCAACTTGTTGCGGATGATGTTGGCGGCGTGGATGATGTTGTCCATCGCGCCAGAATAAGGCGGCGCGTAGCCCAGATCGAGGTCGGCGATGTCGTCAACGGTTGCGCCAAAGCAGAGCGCCGTGGCTACCACGTCGATCCGCTTGGCCGAATCGCCAGGGCCGACCACCTGCACGCCCAACAGTTTGCGGGTGTCGGCGTCGGCGACGAGTTTGATCAAAATGACTTTGGCGCCGGGGTAATAGTGCGCGTGATCGGGCGCCGGGGCCAGCGTGGTCACGACATTGTAGCCCAGGTCGCGCGCTTTGCTCTCGGTGAGGCCGGCCGACCCGATGTTGAAATCGCAGTGCTTGGCGACAGCCGTGCCGACGATGCCGGCAAAGACCACCTGCCGGCCGGCAATGTTGTCGCCGATGACGCGACCATGCTTGTTGGCCGTCGAGCCTAACGGAACGTAAACCGTCTGCCCTGAAACGCGATGTTTGCACAGCACACAGTCGCCGCCGGCGTAAATGTCGGGGTCGCTGGTTTGCAAATAGTCGTTGACCAGAATGCCGCCCCTGGGGTGGACATTCAGCCCGGCGTCGCGCGCCAGCTGGTCGTTGGGGCGCACGCCCACCGCAATGATCACCAGATCGGCGTCGATGCTTTGCTTGTCGGTGACAACCTGGGTCACGTTGCCGAGGTGATCGCCCTTGAGCGCGGCCACTTTTTCGCCCATGACGCCGGTGATATTGTTGGCCTTCATGTGACGCTCGACAAAGGTTGCCGTTTCCATGTCGAGCAGGCCGGGCAGCACGTGGGGAAACATTTCGATCACGGTGGTCTCGAGACCACGGGCAACCAATGCTTCGCACATTTCCAACCCAATCAGGCCGGCGCCGACAATCACGGCTTTTTTGATCCGGCCGGTGCCAATCGCGTCGCGAATGACTTGCGCGTCGTGCGGGCTGCGCAGTGTAAACACGTTTTTGAGATCGACGCCGGGAAAGGGCGGCACCACCGGCGCACCGCCGGTGGCTAACACGAGTTGGTCATAGGCCAATTCCTGATGTTCGTTCGTGTCCAGATTGATCGTGGCCACCACCTTGCGCTCGCGGTCGATCTTTTCGGCCAGCGTGTGTGTGAGCACGGTCACGTCTTTGACTTTGCGGAAAAACACGGCATCGCGGGGGGTGCCGACCGGTGTCTCGATCAACTCGTTGAATTCGGCAATGTCGCCCTTGATATAGTATGGCGTTCCGCATCCGGCATAAGAGACCAGATCGCCGCGTTCGACAATGGTGATCTCGGCCGTGGGATCCAACCGTCGCAGCCGGGCAGCAGCCTTGGGACCTGTCGCAACGCCGCCGATAATGACAACCTTTTTACCCATCTTGATTCATCCTCCAGATGTTTGTTCTGATTTGTTCCGATTTGTTTTGACCTTGGAATGATCGAACGGCCACGAACGCGACGGGTGGGGATTTGTTACAGCCGCCGCGACAACGTTCCTGGCACAAACCGGCGCTAAAAGAGGAGAACGAACATTTACACACAATTGCCGCTCCTACAAAACTCAAATGGGCGTGTTGCAAGTGACCTGGGCGTCTGTAGCATAGCCCCTGTGGGCGGCTTGTGGCCGGATGGAACAAGCAAAAACGGCCACGAGGGCCGATGCAACAAAGCAAATGAAACACATCCAATTGAATTGGGCGTGTTTCAAACTAGATGGCCCACGCCCTGTCGACGACCCAGTCGCTGGGGAAAATTATACTGCAATTAAAGTTCTGGTGCAACTTGCAGCAGGATGGAATGTTCCGGCTGCCGCCAGATCGTGATTGACAATCCAGGATATTTGTGTTATCTTGACGTAATCAAGTGTGCTCCAGGCCATCCACTCGACGTTGATCAAAACAGGTGGTTTTTTGTCTGCCCAATTTCCAGACTCGTTGCACAACGTGCAACGCGCCTCTTGTATGATGAGGTCAAATTCATCGACAGGAGGCGTAAAATGCGCAAGACAAGCACAAAACGGCTGGAGGAAATTTGGACTGCGGTCGAACAGACCCCCGGGGCGCGTCCCGGACAAATTGCGCGCGCACTGGGCATTCCGCGTTCATCTGTGACCCGCGCGCTGCCGGCGTTGGATGACGCCGGTATGCTGCTCAGCGAAGATTGTCAGGGCCGGTTATGGCCGTGGAAGAAAAAATGACCAAGATGCGCCAATGTTGCGTTTGGACGCGATCGGTGTGCTATAATGGGAAAAATATGGTACAGATTTAGCCGAGCATCTCAAAGCGTCGGCTGATGTGATGGACGGGCAGACGCAGCGCCACGATCCGGTGTACCTGAACGTGCTGGAAACGTCGACTCGCGCCTGGTCGGACCGGCGCAAGGTACATCTGTGGCACCGGATGGCCGACGGGGGCGCAGCGCACGTTCAAGATCGAGCGCATTCAGCGCGTCGAGTTGTTGGGGCAGGGGTATACGATTCCAGATGATTTTGATCCGCATAAACTGTTGTCCAATGCCTGGGGTATCTGGTACACCGAGGCCGAGCCACAAGAGACGATCCCGTGGGTTCGCGGGCGGGCCAGGGGGCAAAGACGGGTCTGTATCCATTCCAACAAGAGGTCTACGAACTGCTCCGCGAGGGGCGTTCCGTGGTTCTGCAAGCGCCGACGGAGGCAGGCATCATAGCGCGTTTCTGGACCGAGTGTGCTGGAAAGCGGATCGGCGGAGGTTGGTGTACAATTGACCAGGGGAGAAAAAGATACAGTATGTTAGAGAAAAGGTGTGAAAGGTATGGAGCAACAGGTATCGATTATGGAGCGGAAAACATCAGAGGTTTCTCTGAAATAAAATCAGAGGTTGTTCTGATGATGGAAGCGAGATGATGTGGTATAATGGATGAAGAGGAGGTGCGATATGCGGGTGTTGAGGGTGAGGGGAGAGGCGGCGTGGATGGTGAGGACTAGCGAGATGCGGGAGGCGGAGGAGGTGGAGTGGGAGATGGCGGAAGGTGATTTTAGACGGCTGTTGGTCAGGCCAAGGCGGGAGAAAGAATTGTGCTATACTTGACAATGAAATTTGATGCACGCCGATCAGTTGGAGCCGGCAGAGTTGAGAGAGCAAGTGGCGGAGGAACATAGGATGGCAGTGAAGGTATATTGCAGAGGCGAGGATATAATATGCTCACAGTAGTTGTTTCAAACAGCCCTCCCCAATATGCTGATGAAGCTGACATCCACCCCTCGCTACTTGAAGCGT
>CAYZYE010000231.1:0-5646 GCA_964481205.1 uncultured Anaerolineae bacterium
TCTATTTGTCAAATTGGGACAGGTGTATTCGCCGTTGGGGGCAGCGTTCTTTGCGGGCGGCTCATAGACGGGTGGTTACAAAGCAAATGAAACACACCTAAATGATTGTCCTTCGATTTACCACCTCGGTGCAAATAGAGTGATTCCATACTCGGGGTGCATCTGCTGACTTGTCCCGTTCTTGAATGCAACTTTTCTCTCTTGGCGATCTCGGCGCTCTCTGCGGTTGGCAGGTGTACTGGGGGTTTTTCAGCACGCTCCTAGTCTGCGGGTTCCGGTTCTAGCGTCGACGGCGCAGGCGGGTCGATCTGTGTGATCGGCACAACCGAGAGCGCCAGCGCCACCGGGCGCTGTAACCGTCGCGCGACGCGGGTTTGCAAATTCTCGACATCCCGGCCGGATACAGGTTGGGTCGATTGAACGCGCACGCGGAGGCGCAGCAGGTCGCGTTCGGCAGATTCGATCTCCCAGGCGTCAACCTGGACGCCGCTCATCGCCCGCGTTTCGGCGACCAGCGCGCGCTGAACGGCCTTGTCGAGCGCGGCGCTCTGAAAAGAGCGCACGGTCAGCGCCGCCAGGGTGACGAAAACGGCCAGCAGCAGCGCCAACACGCCGACCATGCTGCGGCTAAAAACTCGAAACCGCCGGCCGGGGTCGGGGCGAAAGCCAAAGAACAAGAATACAACGCTGGCTGCGGCAACGATGGCGCTCAAGTTGGTCAAAAAGAGCAGCAGCGCGCCGGCAGCGACGGCCCAACTCGCCATGGTCAGGCCAATGCCGGTGGTCGCCAGCGGTGGTACCAGGGCCACGGCGATGGCCACGCCAGACAACGCGCTCAACGCATCGCGCCGGCACTGTGCATACGCGCCGGCGACGCCAGAGATCAATGCCACGCCGAGGTCAAACAACGTCGGCTGGGTTCGCCCCAAAATCTCTGGCGTGACCTCGCGGGCCGGGGTCAGCGCGCTGAGCGCGACGCCGACCAGAATCGCCAAACCGGCCCCTTTGAGGGTGGTCATTGCCGCGTTCCAGAGGAGGCGGGCGTCGCCTTGGACCACGCCCAGGCTGATGCCCATGATCGCCGACATTAGCGGGGCAATGACCATCGCGCCAATGATCACCGCTGCGCTGTTCATTTGCAGCCCCAGCGCGGCAATTGCCGCGGCCAGGCCAATGAGCACGAAAAAGTCGGGGCGCGGGCGCGCGCCGCGATGTATCTCGCGGTATGTTTCAACCTGTTCGGCCACCGAAAGCCCGCCTTGCGCGCGCAAAAGTCGCTGCCCGGCCTGACGCAGCAACATTTTGACCGGGCCGGCGCGGTGCCGGACGACCACGGTCGGCGCGGAGGCTTGGGCGGCGATGGTTTGGGGCACATTGCCAAACAATTTCCGGTCGAGATAGCTTTCGTTGCTGGCGCCGATCAACACCATGTCGTACCCGGCGCCCGCCTCGGCCAGTATCCCCTCAATGATCCCCGACGCGCGCACCACTTTGGCCGAAACGCGCTCGTCGCCGGCCCAGGGCAGCAGCGCCACTCTGAGCTGGGCATACCCGGCCGCTTCAGCCGTTGGGCCGAGCGAGGCCAGAGCGACGTTCAAGGCGGTGACGTGAACGTCTGGCGAGAGGCATAGCGCCAGTTCGAGTGCCAGCGGCGCATTGGGGCCGGCCGACATGGGTACCAATGCGCGGCGCACATTGCCCAGTTCATCCACGCGAACCACAGCCACATCGCAAGGCGCATATCGCGTCACCGGGTCAAGCGTGCTGCCCAACAGATACGCGCGCTGGCCGGGCGCGCCGCGCCAGCCCAACAGCAGCAGATCGGGTTTGAGGTTGTGGGCGGCGTCGAGGATCACTTGGGCCGCGTTGTCGCCGGCGCGGACCACCGTCCGCACGGGCGTCTGCCCGCACTGCGCCGGCGTATGCAGCCAGGAGGGGGGGGCGCCATCGGGGGTGACGCACAGCACGGTCACTGCGCCATTTTGAGAATGGGCCAGCGCGCAGGCCAATGTCAATAACGGCCCAAGTTGTTCCACCTGGCCCACCGGGGCCAAAATCTTGAAATCAGAATAGGTCATCGCATTCTCCCAAAAAGCGTGACGCCGGACGGCATTCGTTTTCCGTCCCGGTCACGCTTTC
The DNA here is from genome assembly GCA_964481205.1 of uncultured Anaerolineae bacterium. Lineage (GTDB taxonomy): Bacteria > Chloroflexota > Anaerolineae > JAFGEY01 > JAFGEY01 > CAYRXM01. Next base: position 2,140 of record CAYZYE010000231.1, read on the forward strand.
AATGTGACAACGATCCATTTGGGTGTGTTTCATTTCGGGTGTCCGTAGCATAGTCCCTTGTGGGTTGTGCTCCAAGGGGATTGGCAAATCCCCGCCGGCGCAATTGCCTGCGTCCCCTCTTTCAGATCGATTCGAGAAAATTCGTCACTGCCCAACGAGTGACCAAAGAGATATGACCGCGCTGTTCCCTGATAAAGACAGGAGTTTTTACACGCAAAGCAACTCAGAACTCGTCCAATTTACTAATGTTTTCTATGGCTTCAAACAGACCGCGTTTGGCGAACTTGGCCTTCCAGATTGCGACCGGTGTGTAACTCATTGCCACGGTCGTACTCTTGACCACCATCAGCCTGTCACCTTTTTCAAGATGGAAAGCCTGCATCAGGTCAGGCGTCAAACGTATCTTGCCCTCCGTTACCACCGTGAGCGCATACGCCTTGTCGTTGAACCGGTAAACGGTATCCGCCTGGTGTATTTGGTTGATATATTTTTCAAAGACTGTGGCCTCTGCTCGCTCTTTATTCAACAACGCCAGGCCGGCTTCGCCCCGGTGCGTTGTCGCGAGCACAACCAGGCCGCCGTCGATCAACCCGTATCGCTCGAATGCGGCAGGGGGGATTTTGATACTCGAATCTTTTCTGATCACAGAAATGCCATAGACCTCTTTGGTTCCCGGCGTTCCCGGCATCAAACTTGGCATTTTTCCTCCTCGCGTCTCTGGCGATTCATCCTGTTTTTTCGGGTTATTTGCTTTTGAGCACAAGCGGCAACAAGACCCGGTGTCCGTTTACATAGGCCCGGCGTGTGTACACATTGCCGCTGCCGTCGTCGATCCGCGCGACATTGACCGCGGTCGGCATGCTTGAGGTGGTCGAGGTCAGCAGCGTGGCGTAGGTGATGGTGATGGTCGTATCCTCGGTCACGCTCCCCGCCCAAGTAATCGTCTGGCCGTTCACCGTGGGCGCGCCGCCCGCGCTGGCCGTGGGGCTGCCTTGCAGCAAGAGCGCGGCGGGCAGCGTGTCGGTGAAAAGAGCCGTGGCGCTGAACACGCCGCTGTTGATCAGCTGCACGGTAAACGTCACCACCTGCCCCGCGGCGGCCTCGTTGGGGTCAACCGTCTTGATCGATGTGGATAGATCGGCTCTCGGAGGCGTCAGCAGGCGGAACAGGAACACGTCTTGGGAACCACTGTGGGTTTTGTACGTTGCGTGGGCTGTCGTGGGAAAATCCGTCGATTGGGTTTCCCCGACGACATAGACCCGGTCCTGGTCGTCCACGGCAATGGCCGTATTGCCTCCCTCTGCCCCGGAACCGCCAACAAAAGTGCCATAGATCGAGTCGGCGGCGCCGTTCCCCAAAAGGCGCAGGCGCACCACAAAAACGTCGCCCCACAAAGCGTCCCCAGATGTGTCATAAGCGTCGGCGGTGATGGGCAGCCCCGTGGTCGAGCTGGTGTCGCCGGTCACATAGACATCCCCATTCGTTCCCAGGGCAATGTCGCAGCCGCCGCGAAAGCCCTCCCAAAGGTCGCCCCCCAAAAAAGTCGAATAGAGCAGATCGGCGGAGCCATGGCCGGCTGGGGCGAGCTTGCGGACGAAATAATCTGAGCGTGAATTACAGTTACCATCGGTGCCGCAGGTGGCGTCCAGCGCGCCGGCAGTGACGGCAAAACCGGGCGCAGAGGTCTGACCACACACATAGGCGTGGCCGGCGGCGTCCACGGCGATGCCGTAGGCGCTGCCCCCTGCTTCATTGAGGCCCAAAAAGGTGGAATAGAGCAGGTCGGCAGCGCCGTTCCCGCCGGGGTTCAGTTTGAAAAAGACGCCCACGGTTCCAGTGTACGCTTCGCTGTATGCGCCAGAGGTGGTGGGAAAATAGTTGCGTCCCCCTCCGGGGCCGCCCTGGGCGTTTACGGCGACGTACACGTTGCCGCTTTCGTCTATGGCAATGTCTTCTCCCCACGATGGCGTGCCGCCGCCGATAAAGGTGCTGTAGAGCAGCCCGGACGCGCCCTGGCCTGGATCCAGTTTGACGACAAAGGTGTCCTTGTTCAAACCGATGTCAAAGTTAGAGAGCACAGTGTCGTAAGCGCCGGCGGTGGTGGGGAAATCCTGCGAATAAGTAAAGCCGGTCAGATAGACAATACCCTGAGCGTCGACGGCAATGGCCGTGGCCTGGTCATCGCCGCACTGGTTTCCCAGGCCGGGGATATTGACATACGACCCGCCCAGGTAAGAGGCATAGAGCAAATGACCATCGCCGTCCATTTTGAGGACAAAAGCGTCCGTACAACCATTGTACGTCGAGTCAAAGGGAGTCCCGGCGGTCGCAAAATCGCTCGATTTGGTCCAACCGGCGACGTAGGCGTTGCCGTTCGCGTCGACGGCGATGGCTTGAGCGCCGTCTTGATCGGTGCCGCCGATATAGGCGCTAAAGGCGGGGGCCACATACACCGCTCCCCGCTGCATCTTGGTGACAAAAGCGTCCGATGCGCCGCTCAAAGCGCTGCCCGGGTTGGTGGGGAAATTGCTCGACGCGGTCCAGCCGGCGATCCAGACGGCGCGGTCGGCGCTCCGATCCAAAATGTCGCCTTGCCCGGACAGGGCCACATCATAGACCCAGTCGTTACCGGAACCGCCCAGGTAGCTGCCCAAGTAGGCTTTTTCGGGGTAGGCAGTTTGCGGTGAGAGGACATCGCCGGAGGCGGCGGCAAAGGGAGCCGCGATCTCTAGGACGCCGTTGGCGGCGCGGGTGACGGCGGAGCGGCCGGCAGGGGCGACTCCCTGCACGTCCAGCAGGGGCAAGGTCAACCCGCCCACCTCGGTGCTCAACGCAAGCGCGCCATCTTGGGCGGCAATGTTTTCGCTGCCCTCTACCAGCAGCCGCACCCCGGCAAGGTCAAACTGCACATCGTGGACGAGTAGCCGCCAGGACCAGCGCCCGCCCGTGGCGTCAATCTCTAAATCCACGCCAGGGTAAATGTCGCGATAGCGCACGCCGCCCCATACCGGCACGTTGGTGCGCCATTGCGCCGGGTCGCGGCCCAGATAATAGTGGATCACGTTATCCTGACGGGCAAAGGGTTCGAGGCGGGGGTGCGGGTTGGCGTTGGCAAAGTGCAGTTTCAGGTTGACCACCCGGCGCGGTTCTGCCCGGAGCCGCGCGCCGGGGCGCGTCGATGTTTTGCCCGGCGGGGACGCGATCGTGATCCACAGCGCATCCTCGGCCAGCCACATGATGCCCACCCCGCCGCGCACCTGAAAGCGGGCGCGCGCGTCGAACTGGCCGACGTTTTCAATAAAAAGCAGCGCCGCGCCGGAGGGGACGCCGGCGTTCAGCGCGTTGAGCAGTTTTGGCGGCACGGCGCCCACAAGCGCCACCGACAGCAATGTCAAGAACCGTAATGTCCAAACAAAACTTTTGTACATTGTAATTCTTCTCCTATTAGGCTTTTCCAGTTTTTGAAACTTGTCATTATATAAATTTGCTTATTTTATGCCAACATTA
>CAYZYE010000232.1:0-5627 GCA_964481205.1 uncultured Anaerolineae bacterium
TTGCCAGAAAAACCCGTTTGTGTAGGTTGCCGAACAAAACTGTAGGGTGACTAGAACGCCGAGTGCAAAGAAACAAAACATCGAGGAACACTGTAGCTATTTACAAATACAAGACAATCTTGCGTTCTGGACCAACCCTGGGTTTTCAGCAGCCACCTGACAAATTATGAATGCCAGGTGCGATCCCTGTTCCGGCGCATTTTGTCGAGATAGGTCTCCTCCAGGTCGATACCGGCGTAATTGGACAGCTTGAGCACAAAAGCCAGCAAATCGGCCAGTTCATCCCGAATCGCCGGCAGATGCCGGGCCAGCGCGCGATCTTGAGCCTCGCGGCGGTTGCCGACCTGAGTCATGAGCGTGTCTTGCATGCGCCAGGCGTTCTTGAGCGCGCGACCCAACTCGCCCACCTCTTCGGTCAGGGCGATGTAATTGAAATACAGGTCGGTCAAAAACCCCTTTTCCGCATCCAGCGCCCGGTGCCAGCGTTGAAAGTCGGGCAATCGACGGCGCGTCTCGGCGACGCGCAGCGTTTGCGCGGCGTCAAGCCCTGCGTCCAACTGCGGCAGCGAACGCTGGTAACTGCCTTGGGCCAGCGCCGAACGCACCCGCCCCTCGACAAACGCCAGGTCGGCCGGACGATGGACATAATCCAACTCGTCGGTCTCGATGACCAACACCGGCGTCTCGGTATACCCGGCAAAAAACTCGGCATAGGCCGCGCGCAATTTCTCGATATAATCACGCGACATCCCCCGCTCGTACACGCGATCGCGCACCGCGATCCGCTCCATCAACACATCGGCGCTGGCCGTCAAATAAACCAGCAGATCGGGGAGATGGATCTTTTCGGCGAGAATCTCGTGAACATGGTGATACATTGTCAGCTCGTCGTTCTCGATATTCAATTCGGCAAAAAGCCGGTCTTTGGCAAACGTATAGTCGCTCACCAGAGACGACTGCGCCAGAGTCTGTTGAATGACATTGTGCTGTTGGCGATAGCGACTGAGCAGAAAAAATATCTGCGTCTGAAAGGCATACAACGCACGATCTGCGTAAAACTGGCTCAAAAAAGGATTCTCTTCAAACACTTCTAGCAACAACTCGGTGCCCAGCCGCTGGCTCAACAAGCGGGCCAACGTCGTCTTGCCAACGCCAATGACCCCTTCGATCGCGATATAAAAATTTCTCGACATTGCCTTCCCTCTATCCTGATCTATGGATTTGCCGCCGGTGCGAGTGTAACATATATCCAACGGGCCGTCAAACACACCCCACCCGGCAAAAAACTCGGAACAAAATAGCTATTGACAGAATGTACATAGTGTGGTAGAATGTGTCCTGGGAGGAACCGAAATGTGAACGGTCCAAGACGTGGCAAAAAACGCGGATGGGGACGCGGGCGCCGCGCCGCACGATTTCTAGAGCCTTTTTTACTGCTGTTCTTGCAACAAGGCAAAGCGCATGGATACACACTGCTCGAAAGGCTACAGCAGTTTGGCCTGGAAAGCCGCAACCCCAGCGCCGTTTACCGCGTACTCCGCGACATGGAAGCATGGGGCTATGTCATATCGTCATGGAACGAAACACAGACGCAAGGCCCCCCCCGGCGCGTATACCGCCTGACACCGGTCGGGCAAGACATATTGGCGCAGCACGTCCGGGATTTAAAAGAAACCCAAGAGATCATCGATCGTTTCATCACCGCTTACCAGCGCCACACCGTTGAATCGACCGAAACAATGCCAGATTCAGAACAAGGAGAGTGATAAATATGAAAATCGTCGTCAGCGCGACACAACCAGGTTTGAACGCTCCGGTCAGCCCGATCCTGGGCCGGTGCCCAACATTCGTCTTTGTCGAGACAGAAACGATGGAAGCAGAATCGGTGGACAACCCGGCCCTGTCCGCGTCGGGAGGCGCAGGCATCCAGGCGGCCCAGTACGTGATCAATCAAGGCGCGCAGGCCGTGTTGACCAAAAACATTGGCCCAAATGCGTTCAACGTGTTCGAGGCCGCCAAGGTTGCCATCTATGCGGCGCAAGGCTCGACCGTCCGTGAGGCGGTACAAGCATATCAAGATGGAAACGCCCCCAAATTGACATCGGCCAACAGCGGCGCGCATCAAGGCGGGCGTTTTCGTCATAGATCAAGTTAAAAGGAGAAAACGAGATGAAACGAATTGCGGTATCAATATCCGACGACAACGGCCTGGACAGCACAATCAGCGCACATTTTGGCCGCTGCCCGTTTTTCGCCCTGGTCGATCTCGAAGACGATCAGGCGCAGGCGGTCCAAATCATCAAAAACCCCTACTTTGGACACCACCAGCCGGGCCAGGTACCGGGCTTTATCCGCGACCAAAACGCCAACGTGATGCTGGCGGCCGGGATGGGCGGGCGAGCCATCGCGTTTTTCCAACAATACGGCATCGAGGCGTCAACCGGCGCGGCGGGAACGGTGCGCCAGGCGTTGGAACAATACCTGGGCGGGCAGCTGCGCGAAGCGGCGCCCTGCCAGGAATCTGAGGCGCATGGGCACGGAAGCGAACCACCCACCGAAGCGTAAACCACTCGGCCTTTTTTTGACCGGGTCGAAAAAAAGGGGTGTTTCAAATGTGACGGAATGGGGATTCCGTTAGGGCTGTTCAATTCTAATTCGTGACCAAAGTCACCGCTGGTGAGGACTCGTCGCCGTAGGGGGACGACCAGCCAACGGCTCACCCAACGCGGTTTCAACCGCTGGATTGTAGAATTGAACAGCCCTGTAGATTCCGTCGCCATGTTCCCATCCGCAGCCTCGGAATCCCCATTCCGAGGCCACTATACAAAGAGGCAACCGTGGATCAACACCTGGCTCAAATCACCGCATCCGCCAAGCGCATCTTGCAGAGCGTGCCAGAGGGGGTAACGGTCGTCGCTGCGGCCAAAACGCGCACGCCACAAGAGGTACAGGCGGTCATCGAGGCCGGCATCACCCACATCGGCCATAATTATGTACAAGAAGCACGATCAATGATTCCACAGATCGGCGCAGATGTGACCTGGCACCTGATCGGCCATCTACAACGCAACAAAGCCAAAATCGCCGTGCAACTGTTCGACGTGATCGAAACGATCGATTCACTGCGCCTGGCGCGCGAGATCGACAAACGCTGCGCCGCCATCGACAAAACGCTGCCGGTTCTGATCGAGATCAACAGCGGGCGCGAGCCAAACAAAAGCGGCGTTTTGCCCCAAGACGCCGACCAACTCGTCCATGCCCTCGGCGCGCTCAAACACCTCCACGTGCAAGGGCTGATGACGATGGGCCCGGCTGTCGGCGACCCGGAAAACGCGCGCCCATATTTCATTGCGACGCGCGAGATTTTTGAACGTTGGAGCGGGTACAATTTGCCCCACATCGACATGCGCTTTTTGTCGATGGGCATGAGCAACAGTTACCTGATTGCCATTCAAGAGGGCGCAAACATTGTGCGCATCGGCAGCAAACTGTTCGGCGCGCGCGCGTAAACGTCACCCCCCCGTCAGGCCGGCCTGGACGCTCGCTCTGGCCCGGCGCGCCTTGTCGCCGACCACGCCATACCAGTCCAGGTCGATGGCCTGCTGGTAAAAGCGCACCGCTTTCTGACTCTGCCCCAGCGCGCGGTACACCTCACCCAAACGGTAGGCGATCCTCGGCTCATCCGGCGCCAACTGTTGCGCCCGGCGCAGCGGCTCGAGGGCCAGGTCGGGATTGCCGGCCAGATACAAGGCCCACCCCAGCGTCTCGTGCGCGGCGCTGTTCTCCGGCGCAAGATCGACCGCAACCTGAGCGACGGCCACGCCCCGCACCCCCGGATCGATGCCATAATCCACATAGAAACGGGCCAAAAGCAGATGAAAGCGAACATCGTCCGGCGCATTGTCTACCGCGGCGTGCAGCCAGCTCTCGGCGGCGGCATAATAGGAATTTTGAGCCTGTAAATAGGTCTCGGCGACGGCCGCGCAAATGGCCGGATTGGCCGGCGCCAAATCGTGCGCCTGCACCAAAACATCGCGAGCGGTAATCCACCACCCTTGCCGCGCATAGTGCATTCCCAAAAAATAGTACGGTAGCGGCCAGGCCGGCTCTAACGCAATGGCGCGTTCAAGATGATCGAGCGCCGCGTCCGTATCGCCCAACAAACTCGACACATAGCCGAGATACGCATGCGCATCGACATAGGCCGGCTCCAACTCGACCGCGTCCCGAAACTGCCGCTGCGCCAACACCAGATCGCCGCGCTCGAACAAAACCTGCCCCAACTTGGCCCTGAACAACGCCGGCTCATCGTCCTGGCCGCGCAAGGCGACGACAAACGCCTGCGCGCGTGCGCCAAGCGCGCCGTCCGGCCCCGACACGGCTGCCTCGAAATGCGCCAAGGCGCAGCCGGCATCCATTTCCAGGCACAAAACGCCCAACCGCTCATCGACCACCTGGCGCTGCTGCGCCGCAATATGTCCGTCCAGCGCCCGCTCGAACGCCTCCTGGGCGCCGCGCCGGTCATCGGCGGCCAGACAGGCCTGGGCCAACAGCATCCACCAATCGACGCGCCCCGGCCGGCGGGCCAGCAGATCGCGCCACATCGCCATCGACCACTCGGGTGCGCCTTGCGCCAGGTAAAGTTGCGCCTGAGCCGCCGTGAGCGCATCACTCTGCCCGCCCAGGCGCTGCGCCGACAGATACGCCGACCACGCTTCGGCGTGGCGTCCCTGCGCAACATAAATGTCCCCCTGCCGGAGATGCGGCGCCGCGCACCCGGCGCATTGCGCCGCCGCCTGCCGGTACGCATCCAACGCATCGCTGTACCGGCGCGCCTGCGCCAATTCGTCCCCACGCCGCACCGAGGCGATCAAGGCCTCGCTTTCCGGTCGCAGCCCAAGAAACAAACATCCGGCAACAAATACATGTATAAAAAACCATAACGAGTTTTTACCGGTCACAATATTCCCCTGGAAAAATCACCTACTTGGCTTTTGCCGTGACTCACGCCTTGAAAATTCCACCGCTACTTTGTGACTAAAGCCACCGCTGGCGGGGACTCGGTGCCGTAGGGAGACGACCAGCCAACGGCTCGCCAGGCGCGGTTTCAACCGCCGGATTGTAAAATTGAACAGCCCTGATTCCGAGACCAGGTTTCCCCAAAACAGCAAAAAACCTGTCCTACGCGGCTGATATTACCACCAAACAGCCCCCGGAGCGTTTCCGGGGGCTGTTCTTGCCCTGGCGATGCGTAAAACTCGCTTACGGGCAACTGCGCAACACCGACGGCAAATAGATCGCGTACCTGGGAACGCCGATCGAGCTAGAATTGTCGTCCCCGTCCCTATCCGGCGTAGGCTTGCCGATAGAGGTAGTGCCGGTGATGGTCGCCTGGTTGTACAGCGTCGCCGTCACCAGCGCTTCCCCGGTGATGGTAATGGTTCCACTCTGGCCGTAGCTTAGTTTGGGGAGCGTCCAGGCAAAAGTGGCGTCCTGGGTGGCGTGGATGGGCGGATAGGTGGTATAGGTAACGGCGGTCAGGTGGGTCAGGTTCAGCTCATCGGTGATAGTCACGTTCTCGACCGCCGCCAGGCCGGTGTTGGCGTAGGATAGCACATACGTCACCA
>CAYZYE010000233.1:0-5621 GCA_964481205.1 uncultured Anaerolineae bacterium
ATCCAAGCCTTTTGTCCCGAAATTCGCCAGACCTGGCAATCCAACGAGAGCAACGTGGGCTGGTTGTTTTTCTGGAAACGCCTAGCTGGAGGCCGCCGGCGAGCGCGGCTCTGTCTCCGGCGGCGCGATCTGGACCAGACATACCGGCGCCAGTTTGGCGATCGACGCGGCAGCCCAACGCCGTCCTTTGCCCACGCGCCGTTCGATCTCTTCTACGGGCGTGGCGGGCTGGGGCGCGGCCTGCCAGCCCGCATCTTGTTGGACGAAAACGCCCAGTTCTCCATCCGGTTCATCGCTGGTCAGGACAATGTCGATCGGTTTGACAAAACGTTCGACCGTCACATCCGCGCCCAGGTCGGTCATCCGAAACGCGCTCAGCTGGTACGCGGCGAGGATGCGGGCGTCGCGCTGCGCCGGGTCGAGCGCGATCTGGCGTGGGTCTTGGGCGTTCACCTGGACGCGCAACAGATCGTTTTGCCAGGCCGCGTCCCAAGAGATGCCCTTGATCCGCACCAGGACATGGCCGTCGATTGCGCTCAAGAGGATGTTTTTGTCATATTCAAATAGCAATATGTCTTGTGCAGGCGCAAATGCGGCATCCCGACCTTTTTGAGCCGTCCGGCCGGCGGAAAATCGTCTCAGGGTAAAGGCCAGGATGGCGCCCAAGATCGCAATGACCAGCAGCGCGATTCCCCACACCACGACAAATGCTGTTTCCATCCGCACCCTCCCGGCGTGCAGTCCGACCGCTGCTCATCTCTGGCGCGGCAAAATGTTACGGAAATTGGCGGCGCAAAACCAACGAGACACCCCCAAATGTTACTCGCCGCCCAGTTCGGCGAGGTAGGCCTGGGTCTGCTCCTGGAACATTTTGCGTTCAAAGTTTGTAAACCCAATTTCCAGCGCCTGCTTGAACGCCGCAGCGGCTTTTTCCGCTTCTCCCTGGTCTTTGTAACATAAACCCAAGATATAATGCGACATCGAAATATCCGGCCCCAACTCGACCGCTTGTTGGGCGTATTCGAGCGCCTGCGCAACCTGCCCCATTTTGTAGAGGGTCAGCGCCAGGTTTTTGTATCCCTGGGCCATATTGGGGTTTAGCTCGATCGTGCGCCGGGCGGCGGCCTCGGCCTCTGGTAGCCGGCCCAGGAAAAGATAGGTGTAGGCCAGCCCACTTTGAAACACTGCCTGATTGGGAATCTGCTTGTCCAGAGCCAGGTACTCGGTCAGCGCCTTTTCCAATTCGCCCGCTTCGAGGTAGGTTTCGGCCAAAAACTGCCGCAGCGCCGGGTCGCCGGCGCCAAGCGTGATTGCCTTTTGTATTTCGTTCATCGCTTCGTCCAGTTTCTCGATCGAGCGATAAAAGTAACTCAGCCCGACGCGATAGCGCACGCTGTCCGGTTCGAGGGTGGTTGCGTACACGAGCGTCTCTTCGGCCTGCTCGTTTTTTTCCAGGCCGGCATAGGCAAAGCCCAACAAATAGTGCGTCTCGGCCGACTGGTCGCCCAGGGCAATCGCTTTTTCCAGCACCGCCGCCGCTTGTTCAAACATGCTCAAGCGCAAATAGACGGCGCCGGCGCTGTTATAGGCGGCCGGATCGTCCGAGTCCAGGGCGATGGCCTGTTCCAAAAGGCCAAGTGCTTGCTCGGCGCGGCCGGTGTGCAGGTAGACTTGGGCCAGGCCGGCCAGCGCGGGCGCGTACTGGGCGTCGAGTTCGATGGCTTTTTCATAGTACGTCTGCGCTTTTTGCAGGTCCGATGTGGCAAATGCGGCCTGTCCCAACAATTGGTGCGCCTGGACGTTGCCCGGATCGATCTGGACGACCTGTTCGAGGTACGGCAGCGCGCCGGCGGCGTCGCGGTGTTCGATGAGCAGTTTGCCCAACAGGAGGTTGGCCTCGACCGAATCGGGCGCATAGTTGACCGCGTCGCGATAAGCGCCGGCGGCCTGCTCGAATTCCCGGCGGTCGTGGTGTATTTTGCCCAAAAGCACATAGGCCGCCGCCGAGCGTTCGTTCTGGGCGAGGGCTTGTTCCGCCTCTTGCTGCGCCAGATCGAGGCGACCGGCGTCGTAAGCGGCTTGTGCTTTGTCGAGGTGCTGGCCGGAGCGCCAGCCGGTCATCGCGGGGGCGCGGTACAGGGCCAGTCCCAACAAGAGGACGCCGATGACACCGCCGGCGATGGTCAACGCGCGGGCGCTGCGCTCGCGGACGATGTGCTGCCATTTGCAAAATATGGCCGGGCTGGAGCGCGGCAGGGCATAGCCGCCCAGCACAATCATGGCCCCCAGCACCGCATCGACCACCGGCCGGCTGTATCGCGGCCAACCCAGGTCGCCATAAGCCAGATAGCCGCCCAGTCCCACGGTCAAAGCCGTGGCCAACCCTCCGCCCAGTCCCAGGGACAGCGCAGTGTTTCCGCCGCCGATCAGGCTGACCACCGCGCTGGCGATCAGACCCAGGAACAAGCCCAGCAGCCGCAGATCGTTGGGACTTTTTTCGACGGCAATGTCCCACAGCAGGGCGCCGCCCAATGCCGCCACAGCGCCATACAGCAGGCTCAAGGTCAGCCGCCAGGTGGTCAGCGGCGGCGGATCGGGGATTGGCTCGGTTTCGACCTGGTCTTTGGTTTCCTCACCGGCGCGTGGTTCTTGGTCTTGTGCATTGATATTTTGCTCAGATTGTTCTACAACATCATCTTGTTCGGCGGCGTCTGCCGGGTTGTCCAATGTGTGTTGATCCTGTTCGTCCATGTCGGTCTCCTGTGGGCGCCTGACCGGGCGCCTGACGGTGTCAAGTGCGATTATACCGGAAAACCAGGGGCTTGTCTACTTGAAAATGTTGCGTTTGATCAGGCGCGGGCCGGCGGCAATGGCCTGTTCGTAAATGTCGAGCAGACGCCCGGTGGCCGTCGCAATAGAGTACTGTTGCGCGATGTCGCCGGCGGCGCGGCGCATGTCGGCCAACCGCGCCGGCTGTTCTAGCAGCGACAGGATCGCGTTGGCAAAGCTGGCCTCGTCGGGTTGAACCAACCGGCCGGCGCGCTCGCCGGCGAGCACGTCGTCGGTGCCGGTGGCGTGTACGGCCACCACCGGCGTGCCGGCGGCCAGCGCTTCGATGACGACCAGCGCTTGCGTCTCTAGCAGCGATGGAAAGGTGAACAGATCGGCGGCGGCCATATAGTGCGGCACCTGGTCATAAGGGGTCGCGCCGGTAAAAATGACCCGGTGTTCGATCCCTAGTTCTCGCGCCAGGTCTTGCAGGTCGTCGCGGTGCGGGCCGCGGCCGACGATCATCAAGACGCTTTGCGGCGCTTTGGGGGCCAGGCGGGCAAAGGCGCGGAGCAGCAACTCGAGGTTTTTCTCCTGCGAGATGCGCCCCAGGTACATCAAGACCGTTTTCCCTTCGAGGTGATACCGGGCGCGGATCGGCGCCGGATCGAGGTGTTCGTACAGCGTCAGGTCGATGGGGGTGGGCAGAACGGTGATCGGCGCGTTGACGTCATAGTCATGGCGCAGCACTTGTTTGATGCTGTCCGTGGGGGCGATGATATGTGTACACTGTTCCAGATAATTTTGTACCAGGTCATGTGTGATCTGCCAGGCCAGATCGGACAAGAGGGGGATGTTGCGGCTCAGATATTCATCATAGCGCGTGTGAAAGGTAAAGACCAGTGGCAGCTTGAATTCTTGGGCGTACTTGGAGGCCAGGTCGCCCACCCAGATCGGGTGTTGGCTGTGAATGAGGTGCGGTTTGATCCCCTTGAGCGCCTGCCGCATCGGCCATCTGAGCGGCAGCGCCACAGAGATTTCGTATGCTTTGGTCAAATCGATCAGCGCGGGAAAGCGATAAATATAAGGTTCGTCGTCCTCGTAATCTTCGACTTCGGTCGTAAAAATATGCACGTCATGCCCGCGCGCGAGCAGACCCCGCCGGAAGAGGCGGATCGAAGTGACCACGCCGCTGATCAGCGGTTTGTAAAAGTTGCTCAAAACGGCAATCCGTAGGTGCATCGGCTCTGTTCCTTCCGGTCGACAACCGGGCAAGATGGGAAATGAGCCGTATAGTATCACACTTGGTGACAAAGGGCAAAGGTGTATTTGTGGTTCGTGGCGACTGGCGCCTCGAGAACGAGAGCACGGCTGAAAAAACAGTGCTTTTGCCGTGACCTGGCCTTGAAAACATTATTTTCTCGGCCAAACATGGGTGATAAACCCGCTGTCCCCAACGGCAAATGCACCTAAAGGGCCAAGATAACTTGACAAACCGTTGAAATCGGGTATAATCGCCCTGCTTGGACCGCTAGCTCAACTGGCAGAGCAGCTGACTCTTAATCAGCGGGTTACAGGTTCGAGTCCTGTGCGGTTCACTGACCAACCTGGTTTTGCCAGCGCGGTATATGGGTTACAAGCAAAAGGGTGTCGGTTGGCAAGGTTACAACCAACCGACACCCTTTGTGTTTTGCTTCTTTGGGGCTGGGGGGGAAAAAAAAGACGCCAGTTTGCTCGAACGCGCCCAACGTCACAAGCGGAGCGTCAACCCTTCATAAGCCATCGTCGTGTTGGGGAACAGCTTTTGCGCGCTCGCCGCCATCTCGTCGAGCCTGGCGTCGTCGTGCGCGGGGTCATGATGAAACAGGACCAGCTGCCCGACCTGGGCCATCTCGGCGACAAATGTTGCCATTTCCGGCGTCGAATGTCCCCACCCCTGGCGCGGCGTCTGGATGTACTCGTCTCTGGTGTATTGCGCGTCATGGATGAGCAGGTCGGCGCCTTTGGCAAAAGCGGCGAGGCGCATGTCGCCGCCCACCACGCCCTCGACATCCGTCGCATAGACCATACTTTTGCCGCCCCATTCGATCCTGAAAACGTTGACTCCGCCGGATGGGTGAAACATTGAACGCAAAATTCTGATTTGCACCATATTTTTGTCCAATTCAACCCGATCACGGTAGATGTTGCGCACAATTGGTTCATTGTCGGGGCCAATCAACACCATTTCCGAGTCGTCGATGTTGCTGATGATCTTGAACGCTTTGAGTTCATACAAGGTGACAGGAAAACTCGAAGGCAGCATCGCCCGCGACAGCACTTCTTCCAAATCCTGGTCGAACGTTTTTGGCCCAAACATGTACAATGTGCTGGTGCCCTGGTAGGCCGGGACAAAGAACGGAAAGCCCTGGGTGTGATCGTGGTGGGTATGGCTGAAAAGCATCGTCGCCGTCATTGGCTGTTGTGATTCGATCTGCTGGGCCATCAGGTCATTGCCCAGATCAATCACCCCGGTTCCGGCGTCCAGGATGATCAGCCGGCCGCCGGCCCAGACCTCGACGCATGAAGTGTTGCCGCCATATTTGAGGGTTGTTTTTCCGGGTACGGGATGACTGCCCCGCACGCCTTTGAATCGAACCGTAAAACCATCTTCCATCGGGCGCTCCCATACAGAGACACGGAACGTGCTATTATATATTTATCATTATACCACAAGCTCAATGTACTGACCATATAAGGAGCGTATCAATTTTGTAATCTCTGCCGCCCGCAGAAACGCCAGGGGGATGTCTCAAATGATTTGGGTGTGTTTCAAATGGTTTGGGCGTCCGTAGCATCGCCCCTTGTGGGCG
>CAYZYE010000234.1:0-5595 GCA_964481205.1 uncultured Anaerolineae bacterium
ATGATCCCATAGCGTGTGCCAGTGGGCACGTTAAAGGTGGCCTGAGTGCCCACAATCTGGCTCGACGGCGTGACCAAAGGCGGATAACCCAGGTCGGCGCGAACGCGAGGAATCTCGTCGGTCACTTCATTGTAACGGTCGAGCGCCCCCTGTTCGCGGAGTTGATTGACCAGGTTGGAGAGCATCCCCCCCGGCACCTGATAGCGCAGCACGCCCACCGCCGGGCCATGCGCGCCGCGTTCAAAGCGAGCGTATTTTTCGCGCGCTTTTTTGTAAAAATCGGCGATTTCCATCAGCGCGTCGAGGTCGAGACCGGTGTCGCGCTCGTGGTCTTGCAACATCCCGACGATCGTCTCGATGGCCGGCTGGCCGGTGCCCGAAGACAGCGACGAGATCGAACAATCGACCACATCGACGCCGGCGCGGGCGGCGGCAAAACACGAGGCCGCGCCCATCCCGGCGGTGTCATGGGTATGGAACTGGATCGGAATGCTAACCGCCTCCTTGAGCCGTGAGACCAGCTCGAAAGCGATCGACGGCGTGGCCAGGCCGGCCATATCTTTGATACAGATCGAATCGGCGGCCATATCTTCCATCTGTTTCGCCATCTCGACAAAAGCATCGATGGTGTGTACCGGGCTGGTGGTATAGCTGAAACAAGCTTGCAAGTGCGCGCCCTCGCGCTTGACGATCTTGAACGAGTGCTGCATGTTGCGCAGGTCGTTGAGGGCGTCAAAAACGCGAAAGATGTCGATGCCGTTCTCATACGCTTTGACGATAAATCGCTCCACTACATCATCGGCATAGTGGCGATAACCCACCACATTCTGACCACGCAGCAGCATTTGAAACGGTGTCTTGGGCATTTCTTTTTTCAACAGGCGCAGACGCTCCCAGGGATCCTCGCCCAAAAAACGCATGCACGAGTCAAAAGTCGCGCCGCCCCACATTTCGACCGAGTTGTAGCCAATGGCATCGATCTTGGCAGCAATGGGCAGCATATCTTGTATCCGCCAGCGCGTCGCCAGCAATGACTGGTGCGCGTCGCGAAGCGTAGTGTCGGTAATTTTGAGAGGATTTTTATTCATTTTACATTGCGCTCCTTAAAAATACGTATACGTACTGCATATTGTGTATGGCGCGGACTTAGAGGGGAATATTGCCGTGCTTTTTCGGCGGCAGACCATCGCGCTTGTTTTCCAGCATCGCCAGCGACTCGATGATCCGGGCGCGGGTCTCGCCGGGCAAAATAACGGCGTCGATGTAACCCTTGCCGGCGGCAACATAAGGATTGGCAAATTGGGCGCGATAGTCGGCAACCAACTCGGCGCGCCTGGCGGCCGGGTCTTGGGCCTGAGCAATCTCTTGGCGATTGACGACATCCACCGCGCCGGCCGGCCCCATCACCGCGATCTCGGCGCTGGGCCAGGCATAGTTTACGTCGGCGCGGAGATGCTTGGAACCCATCACAATGTACGCGCCGCCATAAGCCTTGCGCGTGATCACCGTCACCTTGGGTACGGTGGCCTCGGCGTAGGCATAGAGCATTTTCGCGCCATGCCTGATGATCCCGGCGTGCTCCTGGTTGACACCGGGCATAAAACCGGGCGTATCGCACAATGTGATCACCGGAATGTTGAATGCGTCGCAAAAGCGAATGAAACGCGCCCCCTTGTCAGAGGCATTGATGTCGATCGCCCCGGCAAGCACGCGCGGCTGCTGGGCGACAATGCCCACCGTCGAGCCATTCATCCGCGCAAACCCGACGATCAGGTTGGGCGCAAAGCGGGCCATCACCTCCATAAAATCGCCCCCATCAATGACGCGGCGAATGATCTCTTTCATATTATAAGGCTGGTTGGGGTCGGCGGGGACAATGCTGTCCAGGGCACTGTCGGCGCGGCTCGCGTCGTCGCCCAGATCGACCAGCGGAGCGTCATCCATATTGTTGGCCGGCAAAAATGAGAGCAGCCGCCGCACCTGGGCCAACGTTTCCTGCTCGCTAGGGGCGGTGAAATGGGCCACGCCGCTGCGTCGATCGTGGACGCTGGCCCCGCCGAGGTCTTCAAGCGTCACTTTTTCGCCGGTCACAGATTCCACCACCTTGGGGCCGGTGATGAACATGTGGCTGGTCTCCTGGACCATAAACACAAAGTCGGTGATCGCCGGGGAATAAACCGCGCCGCCCGCGCACGGCCCCATGATCACCGAAATCTGAGGAATGACGCCCGAAGCCAGCGTGTTGCGGGTGAAAATCTCGCCATAGGCCCACAGCGAGTCAACCCCCTCTTGAATGCGCGCCCCGCCAGAGTCATTGATGCCGACCACCGGCGCGCCGTTTTTGAGCGCCATGTCCAGCACCTTGCATACTTTGGCGCCCTGCACGCGCCCCACCGACCCGCCCTGCACGGTAAAGTCCTGCGAAAAGACATAAATGGTGCGACCATCGACCGTACCCCAGCCGGTGACAACGCTCTCTGGCTTAAAGCCGTCTTGACTGCGCGTGGCAAAAGCGTCGATCTCGTGGAAACTGCCCGGATCGAGCAACAAGTCAATGCGCTCGCGGGCGGTCAGTTTGCCCTTGGCGTGCTGCTTGCCGATACGCTCGGCGCCGCCGCCGAGAACAGCGGCCTGTTCCATCTCGACTAGTTTATCAAAACTCATTCCGTTCCTCCGTTAATGGATTCGCTGAAAAACCAAGATTATCACAATATACAACGCTATTTGGGCGATTCGGATACGAACCCGATCTCGCCGCCCTGTTGAACCGGACGGCTAACCAGGCGCGGCAAATTCGTTTGCCACAGCGCAGCCTGTATCCGCAGGCGCAATACTTCGGTAATGTGGTACAGACCCACCCATTGCAGCAATTCGCCGTCCTGCCCAAACTCGCCGCCGGTGTAGCGACGGATAAACTCGCTCGAACTCATCTCGTACTTGGACTCCAAATCCGCCAGATGCTCGTACAATGCCAACAACCCATCGATCAGCGTTGGAGACTCTTGCAGCAGATCCACAAGCTCATCCGCCGAGGGTATATTGTCGTGCGTAAATTCCAAATCAAGCATAGACTCACCTGAAAAAAAAGAGCGCGATCGAGACGCCCAAGAACGCCAGCGCCAACGACACCCACCGTCGCTGCCACATCAACCCGCTGCGAACAAACAACCAGGTATATGTTTGAATCAAAACAAAATAAACTGGAATCGCGACCCGCGCGGCCCGCCGCGCCCACCCGTAACGCCGCCACAGCCCGATCACCGACGCCCACAAGGCCAGCCCAACCAGAATCGACAACGCGACAAACACAACCAACGTCGCCGGCACAAGCGCGCTGTCCAACTCGAACAACAAGCGCCGCTCTTGCCACAATGTCCACCCACGCCAAATGCCGACCCCGCCCAGCCACCACATCCACAAGAGCAGCGCCTTGAATTTCCAGGAACGCCGCCCGCTCACCGCCCGGCGGCCTTTTGACGCCAGGCCAGATATGCGTACAGCGCCGTCATCGAGATCGTGACCGCAATGGTGTGCCATTTGATCAACCCAAAAGGAATGATTGCGGTGGGAAAGTGTGGATAGGTCTCAAATGGACCATAGTCCATCCAGTCACTCAAACCAAACCAAAACGCGCAAAGCAACACGGTCGGGACATTCATTTTGAGAAACGACAACAAAAACAGCCCTTCAAGCACCATCCCCGTGTGCGCCAGAGCCATAATCACACTCTCGGCTGTAAAATCGCCGCGCGTATTGATCCAATAAACGATCCACACCAACACGGTCCAAACACCGTATTTAATCAAACCGAAAGCCACCCAGGCGTCATAGAGCGGCGCGCCCCGCTTGATCGAGATCAAAAACAGCGCGATCACAAACAAGAGCGCAAACAGTGGACAGTCGGGCACAAAGGGCCATTGCCAGACCGGGTAACGGTAAAAAGTTGGGCCATACCAGTAAACAAACCCGGCGATGCTGCCAAACAAACCGGTCAGGATAATGACCACGGACACCCATCTGATCAAAACCAGTTCCCGAAACCGCGCATAAAGTTGGCTCACGACCGGCGCCCCGGCACGCTGCCAAGAATGCGAATCGGCACGCCGCCCACCACCGTCCCCGGCGGCACATCCTTGTTGACCAGGCTCATCGCCGAGACGACCGCGCCATCGCCAATCGTAACCCCCGGCAAAACGATGCACTTGGCGCCAACCGTGACATTGTTGCCGATCACGACCGGCCCGGTGCGCCACTCGCGCTGCAAAAACTCGTGCCCCAAAATCACCGAATCGTAACCAAAAATACAGTTTTCACCAACCTGGATCAAGTGCGGGTAAAAAACATCGACCATCGCGCAAAGACCAAACGAACAACGCCGGCCAACCTGCATTCCGGTCAGGCGATAAAGGACGTTCTTGATATTGAGCGATGGGTTAAACCGATTGGTATAAATAATCAAAAAATTCCAAATGACGCGCAACGGGTTGACAAAACGCACCCAATATTGCAGCGAATTCCACCGCCCCGGCAGCGAACGCACACGCAGGCGCTCCATCCGCCGATTTTCAAGCGCGACCGTTGGCGCGCGCCCAGAACCGGAATTGACGTCATCGATCATGTTGAGCCTGTTATTTCCTTCCACGCGATCTCGAGTTTGTCGTATGATTTTTGCAGGCTTTCGGGAATACAGCGCACGTTGCCAAACGTGGTGATAAAATTGGTGTCGCCGCTCCAGCGGGGCAACACGTGCAGGTGAACGTGATCGGCAATGCCCGCGCCCGCAACCCGCCCCAAATTGACGCCGAGATTGAACCCCTCGGCGTTCATCGCCTTGCGCAAAACGGCGAGGCAGGTATTGGTCAACATCATCATCTCGGTCAACGCTTCGGGGGGCAACCCCTCGATGGTAGACTGGTGAGCATAGGGAATGACCATCAAATGCCCATTGTTATAAGGATACAAATTCATCATCACGCAGCAATAA
Source organism: uncultured Anaerolineae bacterium (assembly GCA_964481205.1). Taxonomy (GTDB): domain Bacteria; phylum Chloroflexota; class Anaerolineae; order JAFGEY01; family JAFGEY01; genus CAYRXM01. The sequence goes on from CAYZYE010000234.1 coordinate 4,985, forward strand.
GCACCCCGGTGCAAAATAAGGTGCTCTTTATCCCTCGGCGGATCGGCAGAAAACGCATTGCAAAAAACACAACCGTTGGCTCCCTTGTTGAGAATATACTCGATCCGCCACGGCGACCACAATCGTTCCAAAATTCAGTCCTAACCCGGCCAAGCCGTAAACAACCAAGCCCGGCAGCCGCAATTTTTCAACTATATACGCTACATTACATAAAACAGTTCCACCAAGACCATGCCAACCAGGGTATTTTACAGCAAAAGAACGATCTTGGCAAGGACTCGGCCCGTAACGAGGCGCAGGGCAATTGCATCTTGACTGGCTAGTCGCCAAAACGGCAATTCAAAGACCAACAAGCGCACAAAAACGTACCGGTGTTCGCTTTGCGCTCGGCCTGGATTTGACAATCCAGACCCAAAATGGCGGCACCGGTCGTATTCGGCTTGTTCAGCCGCCGGATCTGGCGATCCGGCGGGAGCAGCTGCTCCACTCGCCCACAAGGGGCTATGCCACGGACACCCAAACCATTTGAAACACACCCATATCATTTCAAAGAGCCTGTCATTCTGAGCCAGCCGCCGCAGGCGGCGCAGCGAAGAATCTCGTGGCTTATC
>CAYZYE010000235.1:0-5594 GCA_964481205.1 uncultured Anaerolineae bacterium
AGTGCAAGATCACGTCCTTGACAATGATCAGCCCGGCTACGCCCAGCAATACCCAGCCAAAGATTTGTTTGACCGCGCGTGATTTGAGCCGCCCGGCCATCAGCCGCGAGCCGATCTGGCTGCCCAGCAACACCGCCAGCATGCAAGCGATCCATACCCCCCACTGCGGTTGAGCCGCCAACGCAATATGCGATACAAAACTGGACAGTCCCGAACAGGTGACGACAAAAGCCGATGTAGCGGCGGCGAGTTTGGCTTCTAGCCCGGCGATGTAGAGCAGCGGGACGACAAAAGACCCTCCACCGCGTCCGATCAACCCGGCGATCAACCCCAGCCCCCCGCCTGCCGACAATCCCAGAATCACCCGCCCGGTGGCCGACATTCCTCCTTGCTTGGGTTTCCATCCCGAAAGCATCAACGTTGCCGCCGAGGCGGTGAACAAGGCAAAAAAGACCAGGAGCGGTTTGACCGGCAATTTTACATTCAACCAGACGCCCACCGGGGCCATGACGATCATTGCTACGGCAAATGGAACGGCCACCGGCCATGCGATCAGTTGCTTGCGTTCATAGATTATCGCTGCCGAGCCGCTATTGACTACGTTGAGCAGCATACCCAGAGGAATCGCTTCGGTCTTGAAATCCATCCCCAGCCAGTAGAGGATCGGGATGTAAAGCTGCGATCCGCCCATGCCCAGCATGGAAAACACAAAAGCAATGACGAAAAAGATCGGTGGAGCCACATAGAGTATGTCCATAGCCAGCCCTCTCGTGAGCGGTTTGACGATCTCGGCCCAAGGCAGTGTTAGCCCTGCGCGCGCTTGTGAATCTTGCCTGGCTTGAACTCGGCGACCAGTTTTTCATAGCCGCCATCCATGATGCGTACATTGTCCAGCCCATAGAACCGCAGATAGGCAAAGGCAACGGCAGAACGCACGCCCGATGAGCAAAAAAGCGCAACCAGCCGATCTTCTGGCACTTGATGACGACGAGTTGGCAGCTCATTGATCGGAATATGAAGCGCAAAAGGCAGTGCGAGATACTCTAGTTCTTGTGGATCACGCAGGTCCAACAGTACTGCATTTTCTTTGTGCCGGCGTTCAAAGAACCGAGCCGGAGTTATTTTGTGCTGCGCCGTACCCCAAAACTCGATGTCCAGCCCGGAAATCCATTGGTCAAATGCTTGATGATTCATTGCCATCTCCTTTTTCCCCGGCGCAGCGCGGGCATGGGCAGCGAACATCGACGGGACGTTGCGCATCGACCGGCCCCAACGCCAGGTCGAGCAGTTGGCGGATCAAGGGATCGATCAGCCGGTAAAAAATGTTTACCCCGTCGCGGTTGGTATCCACGACCCCGGCGTCTTTGAGGATGCGAAGCTGCTGCGAGACATACGTCTGCGGTTTTTCGAGCCGGTGCTGCAAGTGGCAGACGCAGGCGTCGCCGTAACGCAGCTCGTCGAGAATGTGCAGGCGGTTCTCTAGCGCAAGCAGGTGAAACAGTTTGCTTTTTGTCGTATAATCAGGCATAATATTCCCTGAGAACTATATATGTTGCAACGCATATATTGTACTCGAAGCCAATGTTGTTGTCAAACCTCCCTTTTTATTCTTTGGGTGGGCGTTCCTGGAGCGTCACCGGGATGACCTGGTCCTGGCCGTCGCGGATCACGGTCAGTTGAACCGTATCTCCGACGGCTGTTTGCGTGTCCAGGTACAGGGTCAATGCCGCCAGGTTGTCGACCGGCTGCCCGTCGATGGCGATGATAATGTCGCCGTCCGTTGGCACCCGATACCGGCCAATGGTTTTGACATTGCTCACTCCTTGCACGCCGGCCTGGTCGGCGGGGCCGCCCTCGGTCACTTGCAAGACAAACAACCCCGCCTCGACCGGGATGTCCATGCCTGCTTTGCGCAAGATGGCGACCATGGCCGGAGCCAGGTCTTTGGTGTTTACGCCCAACCAGGGGTGCGGGTAATAGCCGCGCGAGATCAACTCGGGCGCAACGTGCCGCACCGTGTTGGAAGAGACGGCAAAGCCAATGCCCGCCGACGCTCCGCTGGGGCTGATGATCTGCGAGTTGACGCCGATGACCCGGCCTTGCAAGTCGAGCAGCGGGCCGCCAGAATTGCCGGGATTGATCGCGGCGTCGGTTTGCAACGCCTCCCCAATAAAGTTCCCGGTGGGGCTTTTGATGATCCTTCCCAGGGCGCTGATCACACCCGTGGTCAGCGTTTGGTTTTGACCAAAGGGGCTGCCGATGGCGACAACAAACTGCCCAACGCGCAGCGTATCAGAATCGGCCAGCGCCACCGCTGCGGGCAGATTTTCACCGGCATCGATCTTGATCACGGCGAGGTCGTTGGCCGGATCGACGCCGACGACTTTTGCGTCGTATGATTGCCCGTCGGCCAGCGTGACCAAGAGTTCACTGGCGTTTTCGATGACGTGATAGTTGGTGACAATGTGCCCCTGCGCGTCGTAGACAAAGCCGGAGCCGCTTCCTTGTTGGGCAAATGCGCGCCCAAAAATGTCGTACACATAGCTCTTGTTGGTAATGTTGACCACTGACGCGCCCACCGTTTCATAGACGGCAATGATCTGGTTTTCCAGCGCGTTGGCGGCCTCGGCCTGTTCTTTTTCAGGCATCGGCGCTACCGGCGGCGGCGCCGATGTGGCCGTGGGTAAAGGCGTCGGCGATGTGGGCAGATGGGCCGCCGTTGCCGTCGGCGCGATCATTGCGCCGGGCAAACTGCACCCAACGCCGCTGACGAGCAAGATGACGACTGCCAGGAACACAATCGTTGATTTTGAATTCAGGTTCATGTTGACTCCTCCAACCGGTTTAGGGCACCACCAGCACCGGACAGTGCGCGTGCCGCAGCACTTCCAGGCTCACGTCGCCGAGCATGACATCGGCAATGCTCGACGGCCCCCGGGTGCCCATGACAATCATTGTGCTTTCTTCGCGTTCGGCTGTCTCGAGAATCACTTGTGCCGAATCGCCAAACAGCACGAGGCCGTGGGCAGAGGTTCCAAGTTCTTGCAAATGTTCGACTGCATCGCCGACGATCTCTTGGGCAACCAGTTCGTATTGCGCCCGCAGCGCCTCGTACCCCTCGGTGGCGGCGTAGCGATCGGGCACCTGGTATACGTGCAGCACGGTCACTTTGGCCGATTCGACGCGCGCAATGTGTTCCAGGTAAATCAAGGCGCGCTCGGCCAGCATGCCGCCATCATGAGCAAACAATATTCTCGAAAACATTGTCTCAGCCTCCTTTTTTCTGTCCGGAGCGGCGCATTTCTTCCAACAATGCGCGCTGGCGCGTGGTCAAGTTGGCCGGCAATCGCACCTTGACTTTGGCGTACAGATCGCCATGCTCGCCTTTGCGGCGCAGTCGGGGCATCCCTTTGCCCCGCAAGCGGATCGTTTGCTCGTTCTGCGTTCCAGGCTGAATGTGCAGTTTGACCGGGCCGCTCATGGTTTGCACATCGACCTGACCGCCCAGCAGCGCGGTATACAGATCGACCTGGATGGTTGCGTACAAGTCGTCGCCTTTGCGCTCAAAGCGCGGGTCGGGCTGCACCTTGATCACCAGGTAGAGATCGCCGCCCCGCCCGGCGCTGACGCCGCCCGGAATGCGCACTTTGGAACCCGTTTTGACGCCGCGCGGGATTTTGATCTGGCGTCCGCTCTGCGCCAGGGTGCGAGTTGCGCCGTGGTAGGCCTCGTACAAAGAGATTTCGACCTCTTGTTGATAGTTTTGGCGGGATGGCGTGTGCGTTTGGTAGGGAAACCCTTGACCGCGTCCCCGCCCGCCCGCACCGCCAAAGATTTGGCTGAAAAAGTCGGAGAAAATGCCGCCCCCACCGCTCCGGCTGCCAAAGAGATCGCCCAGGTCTTCGAACGTGCCATAGCGCGCGTTGCCGCCCGGCGCGCCGCCCATCCACTGGCTCCAGTCAAAATTGCCGGGATTGCCACCCGTTTGCTGCCATCGCTGCCAATCCGCGCCGAGTTGATCGTATTTTTGCCGTTTGCTTGGGTCCGACAAGACTTCGTATGCTTCGTTGATCTCTTTGAATGTCTCTTCGGCGCGTTTGTCGTTTGGGTTGACATCGGGGTGGTACTTGCGCGCCAACTTGCGATACGCTTTTTTGATCTCTTTTTCGTCCGCGTCTTTGCCGACGCCGAGGATTTGATAATAGTCCTTGTATTCCATGTGCGGTTTATTCCCTCTTTTTCAATGTATTCATTTTATGACCCATGTATTAGAAAGACATTAGCGCAGCATTAGATTTTCATTAGAAAGCGGCGCTGTTATTCGGTTTCCTCCCAAATGCGCTGGTGCGCCTGGTGGAACGTGGGTACGGTGTGTTCGACTATCTGATCGGTCTCGTCCCATACGCGCCGGTAGCCCTCTCGCCGCTGCCGTTCGTTGGTTTTGGCATAGACGCGCGTCGTCGCCGGCGAGGCGTGGCCGAGCATGTCTTGCACCAGGGCCAGGTTTTCGGTGCGGTCCAGGGCGCGGGTGGCGAATACGTGCCGGAAATAGTGCGGCGTCACCCCCGCCTCTGGGATGCCTGCCTTTTTCGCCAGCCCGGCGATGGTTCGCGACACGTGGCGCGTTGTCAGCGGCGATGGCGTGCGCCCGGAGCGGTTGCCGTGCCCGCAGAAGACCGGCAGCCGGGCCAACTCGCGCCCGCTGGCCCCGTCCTGCCGCGCCTGGAGGTAGGTGGTCAACGCCTGCCAGGCGCGGTTGTCCAGGTATACCAGGCGATATTTGGAGCCTTTGCCTTTGACCAGCGCGCTGTGCGCCACCCAATCCAGGTCGGCGCGCCGCATCGACACCAGCTCACCCACGCGGCAGCCCGTCGAACGCAGTGTCTCGACGATCGCAATGTCGCGCAGGCGGGACAGCTCGCGTTTGCGATCAAGCGATGTGTCGCCGTTGATCGGCGGCAGCGCGCGCGCCGTGGCAATGATCGCCTCGACGGCGGCCAACTTGGGGTTTTTGGGGCGCGGTTCGCCGCGAATGTTGCGCGCGTCGCGGTAGGTCTCTTCCAGGCGGGCAATGTCGGCGGCGGCAAAAAGCGCGCCGCGTTTGAGTAACGAACGATAAAAACGATATACGGCGGTCAAATACAGTTGCAGCGTGGCTCGGGCCGGCTGATCGGGGTCGGTAAAATGCTCGTGTCGCAGCCAGGGCACAAAGTCGATGGCGTGATCGACGGTCAACGCGCTGGCCGGCGCGCGGTCGATGTGAACGCCCTGCCCGCTCAAAAACGCGCCAAAATGTTTGAGCGGCGTTTTGTATGATTGCAGGGTGTGCTCGGCGTTCAGGCTCTGGAAAAAACGGGCCATTGCTTCCTGAATGGTGAGTTCTGCCATTGCATTCTCCGAAATTTCTTTGGGCGTGTTTCAGACGAGTAACGTCGCCCCTTGTGGGCGTTTTACCAGCCACTTGACAGATGGAAATTCCACCTTTTCAAGCCACGAGATTCTTCACTGCGCCGCCTGCGGCGGCTGGTTCAGAATGACACAGATCGCCGTTTTTGGCCTGGATTTGGCAATCCAGGCCGAGCGCAAAGCGAGCG
>CAYZYE010000236.1:0-5583 GCA_964481205.1 uncultured Anaerolineae bacterium
CCGTTCTCATCGACCACCCGCCCGTAGGGGCTGTACGCCCGCGCCAACAGTACCGTCCCGTCATCGCCCACCAGTTGCCGCACACTGCCGACGTTATCAAGTATAACTCACATCGCCCATCTGGGTCAAGCGATTGGCCGCATCGGGAGTACTAGCCGAGTAGTTACCGGATATGGAAAAAACATGAACAAGGTTTTTTATATTCTCGCTGAACATTCTCTCGAGTTGATCTATGGCGCCGAGGACCAGATCGTCATATCAGGCTGGGGCGCGAGCTGCGGTGTTACCTGAACCAGGAAGCGCTGTGTTGGTCGATCGACCGGGCGCAGGCGGCACGCCTGGCCTGAAACCTGCAACTATTTTCATGCGTATGTGTTCTATATGCTAGCTGCCGGTTGAGGGCGGCGCCTTGGAGGGAAAACGATGAATCTAGTATTGTTACTTGTGCCGGTCGCGTTGGCCTATGTGATTGGGTCGATGCCAATTGGCGTGCTGGTTGCCAAGTGGGTCAGCGGCCGCGATGTGCGGGAAATCGGCAGTGGCAAGACCGGTACGACCAATGTGTACCGCGTGACGGGCAAGGTTGGCGCTGTTCTGACCGTGCTTGGCGACGCGCTCAAGGGCATCTTGGCGCTGTGGATCGCGCGCGTATTTACGGCGATGGTGATGGGCCAGGCGGCGTACAACTGGGCACCGTGGGTCGAGACCATGGCCGGGATCGCCACCCTGGTGGGACACAACTGGTCGATTTTCCTGGGCTTTAGAGGCGGGGCGGGGACGATCACGACTCTGGGCGTCATCGGGGCGATGAATCCGTGGATCACGGCCGCCGAAATCGGTGCGGCGATCATTGCCCTGAGTATTTCCAGGATGGCCTCTATCGCATCGTTAACAATCGCCGTTACTCAAGGATTTGTCTTGTTGACCTTTGCGATCTTGGACAAGATGCCGTGGCCCTATGCGATCTTTGGCTTTGTTGGCGGGATGATCACCATCTATGCTCTGCGCACCAATATCTGGCGCATTCTGAAAAAACAAGAGCGCCGGCTAAAGGTCAATTACTGACCTCAGGAGACAAGGGGACTAGATAAAACCAAGAGTTACGGTTTCTCTCGCGCCGATGGTCTCCGTCGGCGCGTTTTTGTTGCAGCAGCGGCGACATTCCGAGGCCAACCGACCAGCGAACGCGGGCACAAGGGACTATGCTACAAGGCAAGTGGGACATACTCGGGTCGTTACCTTGCAAGTTTTTTGCGCAGCCGCGCCAGCCGGTGTTCCAGTTCGGCGAGGGCCGCGTCCCGTTCCCATAGGGGCCGGTCAGGCGCATGCACGCGCGCGATGGCGGCTTGTGTCCAGTGGATCGCTTGCTCGATCTGTTTTGTCTTGTGTTCGTAATACTTGGCCAACTCGACGTGGGCGTAAATCTGTCCGGCGTTCGCCGCTTTTTGCCACAAGTCGATGGCTTGCGTCCAGGCTTTGCTTCGCTTGTGGATCAAGGACAGTCGTTCTATTGTTTTGTTGTGTACCTCTGTTGGCAATCCCCGCTCTAAGCTCAACCGGTAAAGCCGGACCGCCTGCTCTGTTTGCGCCATCGCCTCGAACAGTTTGCCCATAGCCATGACATCGAGCGAGGGGATGTGTTCCTGGTCGGGGTCGGCCAGCAGCCCGGCGATGTGACCGAGCAGTGCGGCCATCGAGAGCACGTCGATCTGGTTGTGGTAAAAGACGCCCTTGAGCGGGCGGGCGTCGCCGCTTTGCAAATAGTCGAAATACAGTTCGGGGATCAACCAGCCGGGCACGTCCTGGCCGCTGCGGGGCAGGCGCAGGATGTGTTCTTCGAGTGAGCCGAGCGCGCGGCTGGGCAGGCGGTCGCGCCACAGGCGGCGGGCCAGGGGCAGCAGGTCGAGGTGCGCCAGCGTGGTGAGCGGCGATGCGAGCTGGTTCAGCCGGTAGCGTGTTTCGAGCAGTGGCGCGTCAAAGCATTTGCCGTTGAATGTGACCAGGACCGCGCATGGCGCGATAAAGTCGCTCAAGGCGGCGAGCATGGCCGTTTCCTCGGCGGGGTCGCGCACAAAGAATTGCGCCAGGTGGAACGATTGCCCCTCGTAGCGCGCCACGCCGACCATAAAGGCCAGGGTGCCGGCGCCAAAGCCAAGGCCGGTGGTCTCGGTGTCGAGAAAGCAAAAGCTGGATGGGCGGCGTTCGGCCAGGCGCGCGTCGTTGGCCCAGGTGGCGATGAGATCGAGCGGCGCGTCGATGCGCAGCGTGTGGCAGCCGTGCGGCGTGTCGATGGGAAAGGTTTGGTCGACCAAAAAGGTGTCGCCGTGGGGCGTCGCTTGCAGGCGGCCGTCGACTATGTTTTCGATGGCAAAGCGGTTTTTGGCCGGCGGCGTTTTGATCTCTTGCACGCCGATCTTGACGCCGAGCGATTCGAGTTTTTCGGTTAATGAAGGCATTTAACGTGTTATCTCGATGGTGTCGGCTGGCTAGAGAGCCGACGTCGGGTCTAGCCTTGCCTCAGGGCTGTTCAATTCTGATTTGTGACTAAAGTCACCGCTGGCGGGCTGAAGCCGGGCGTCCCACCTGCGTGGACGCCACCGTCGGCGGGGCCTCGTCGCCGTAGGGGGACGACCAGCCAACGGCTCGCCAGGCGCGGTTTCAACCGCTGGATTGTAGAATTGAACAGCCCTGCCTCGCCTGTTTACGGCGAGGCTTTTTCGATGGCGAGGCTTTCCAACAGGGCCAATGTGGCTTGTTTGCCACCGGCGCCGTTTTCGCCGGCCGGCCCCACGCATGACGGGCAGCCGTCGGCGCAAGCGCAGTCTTCGATCAGGTCGCGGGCGTGCTGGATCAGCTCGTCGTGCAGGGTAAACAGCCGTTCGCTGAATCCGATTCCGGCGGGAATGTGGTCGTAAATCACGATCGTCGGCCGGCCGTCGCCTAGCGGCGCTTGTGGATCCGAGTGTACGCCCACGTCGCCGTGGTCGCACATTAAAAATAGAGGGGCCAGGTGCCCCAGGGCAAAGGCCAGGCCGGCCAGGCCGCTGCGCATGCGCACTCGCTGCTCGGCGCGTCGATGGCAGGCCGGGCAGAGGGTGATCAGATTGGTCAGCCGGTTGGCCTGTCGGTACGAATCAAAGGTGCGGAATGGTATTTTGTGATGTACGTCGTGTGCGCGACCTCGTTCGGCCAGGCCGCAGACCTGGCAGCGATGGTTGTCGCGGGCGCGAGCGGCGCGTTTTTGCTGCGCCCAATTGGGGCCGTAATCGTTGGGATCGTTTTTCCATTGTCCGGCGGTGCGCAGTTGCGCGACGGTCTTTTCGTGTAGCGAGAACCAGTAGCCAGTGGTTGACAACTCGCCGGGCGGCAGGTCGAGGCTTTCGACGCCGAGTTGCTCGTGGGTGAACCAGCGTATCTTGCGGTAGCCGATCACCTGTGTTGTGACCAGGATTTCGCCGTGTGCTTTGGTCGCGCTGCCGGCCCCGGTCTCGTTCAGCTTTTCAATCAGCTGCACCCGGCTTTCGCGGCGCGGCTGGGTATAGTAGTCGGTTTGGGCGGGGAGCAGGTCGGCGATGCCGCGATCGAGGTCGAGGTTTTGCACCAGGTATGACGCGCCTTCGTGTAGATATACCGCGCCGGGATGGACGATCCAGCAGGCGCTTTCCAGATCGACATGGCCGACGGTGCGCGGTTGTTCGTTTTCCATTGTTTGCAAGATAACCGTGCTTGTCGATGTGCTGCGTAGTGATATGTTTGCCGATGGATAGTTTGCGGACATCCAAAAGTAGCGGTCGCCGGAGCGGTGCAGTGCTCCCGACTGTTGCAAAAAGGCCAGAAATTCGCCGGTGCGCTCCGGCGGGAGGCGGCCAAATGGTTCACCGTCGCGGAAGGGCAGTTCGAACGCCGCGCAACGCAGATGGCCGAGCAGGATCAGCAAATTGTCGGGGTTGATCAGTGCTTGCTCGATGGCGCGCCCAAAAAAATAGTCGGGATGGTGGGCCAGGAATTGGTCGAGCGGGTTGGCCGAGGCGATCAGTGCCGCCAGCGAGGTCCCGGTTTGCCGTCCGGCGCGGCCGGCTTGCTGCCACGTGCCGGCGATGGCGCCCGGATAGCCGGACAGGAGCGCGGCGTCCATGCCGCCGATGTCGATGCCCAACTCTAGCGCCGTCGTGGCGGCCACGGCGCGCACGGCGCCCTCGCGCAGCCCGCGTTCGATCTCGCGCCGCTGGCGGGGCAGGTAGCCGCTGCGGTAGCCGCGAATCTGTTGCGCCCGGTCGGGGACGGCGACGCGCAGGTAGTTGAGCAGCAGTTCGACGTTGCGCCGTGTGCGGCCAAAGATGATCGTTTGTACGTTCTGGGCGAGCAGGTCGCCGGCCAGGCGCACGCTTTCCAGGAGGACGCTGCGCCGGATGCCCAGGTCGGGTTCGATCAGCGGCGGGTTATAGATCAGGAAATGTTTTTTGCCTTTGGGCGCGCCATCCTGGTCGATCAGGGTCACGGGTTTTTCGATCAGCCATTCGCCCAGTTCGACCGGGTTGGCGATTGTCGCCGAGGTGAGGATAAATTGTGGCCTGACGCCGTAAAATGTCGTGATGCGCCCCAACCTGCGGATGACGTTGGCGACGTGCGAGCCGAACACGCCGCGATAGCTGTGCATTTCGTCGATGACGATGTAGCGCAGGTTTTCCAGGAAATCGGCCCAGGCGGCGTGGTGGGGCAGGATGCCGGTGTGCAGCATATCGGGGTTGGTGATGACGATCCGCGCTTTTTTGCGCACTGTCGGACGTTGGCGGCCAGGGGTGTCGCCGTCATAGGTCGCGGCGACGATTCCTTGCTCTTGCGCGCGGGAAGGCAAAGCGGACGCGAGTTTTTTCAGCGCGTCCAGCTGATCTTGGGCCAGGGCCTTGGTCGGAAAGAGGTACAGCGCGCGGGCGGCCGGGTCGCGCAGCAGGCGGTCGAGTACGGGCAGGTTGTAGCACAAGGTTTTTCCGCTGGCCGTGCCGGTGACGATGATCGGGTGGCGGCCTTGTCGGGTATGCTGCCACGCTTGCGCCTGGTGGGTGTATAGCCGGTCGATGCCGTTTTCGCGCAGCGCGTCGACCAGCGCCGGGTGCAGGCCGGCCGGCAGGGGCGCGGTTTGGGCCGGCCGGGCGGGCCAGGTGCGCCAGGCGACAATGTTGGCGGCGATGGCGGGTTCGTTTTTCCAGAATTGCAGCACGGTTTCGAGGGACATGTTGGGCTTTCGGGCTGGGTGTGGTTTGCGGGTACAGTTTGCATTATACCCCTCACGCCGGTGATTAGCAAGTTTGTTCTATCAGGATGTGTGTTTCTAGTTTGGGGTAGTAAAGTCACTCGTGTGCTTTGCCAAGCATTGAACGATTGCGCGCAGGTTGACAAGGGGTGCGATCTGTTAGATAATAAGGACAGAGGATAGCGTTGAGATATTCAACGCTGTTTTGTTATCGGCGGGGTGTTGCAGCCCAACACCCGTTGCCGCCAACCGGCCGGGCAAGGCTTTTTCTGAGCGTGACTTTTGTATGTGTTGGTTTGCGCCGTTGGTCATTCTGTCGGCCTGGCCGGCGG
>CAYZYE010000237.1:0-5549 GCA_964481205.1 uncultured Anaerolineae bacterium
TCCGGCGGGGCGTCATCCGGCGGGGCGCTGTGCCACCCGGCGCCGGCGGCGACGGCGGTCAGGGCGCAGCTCTCGCCGCCGTCCAGGGCCAGCACGGTCAGCGCCAGGCGCGCGTCCTCGCTCAAGCGGTCGCGGCTCAAGCCAAAGGCGACGAGGATGCTCGTGTCGCGCCGCGCGTCCAGGTGCAGCGTCTCGCCCAGCGACGATTGGCGCAGCAGGGCCAAATAGCCGGCCGGCGGTTCGTCATAGGTGGCAATGTACCCGGCCGCCAGTTCGATCGCCAGCGGCAGGTCGCCCAGCAGGTCGCAGATCGCCTCGACGGCCGCCTCGTCGCCCCGGACGCCGCTGCGGGCGCGCAAGAGTTCCATCGCGGCGCGCCGTTCCAGCGGGCCAAGCGCGCGCGGCGGGGCAAAGCCGACGCTCACGCCACGGTCGCGGCTGGTCAGGAGCGCCGTTGCCGCGCCGCGCCCGTCCAGCAAAGCGCGGGCCACGCCGGGGGCGGCCTCGGCGTTGTCGATGATCAGCAGCGGGCGGTGTTGATTGAGCGCGGCGCGGGCCAGGGGGGCGGGGTCGGCGGCGGGGGGATAACCATAGGCCGCGGCGATCTGCGCCCACAGCGTGTCGACGGCGGGGGCGGTTTGCAGCGCGAGCCAGAGGATGCCGCCGCAAAAAGGGTTGTCGGCGCAGAGGTACAGGTCGTGGGCGACGCGGGCGGCGAGGGCGGTTTTGCCCACCCCGCCCAGGCCGGCGAGGGTCTGCACCCCGCCCGGCTCGCGGCGCAGCGCGTCGATCAATTCGCCGCGCATTTGGACGCGGCCGACAAAGGGCTGCGGCGGGGCCGGGGGCTGCATCGGCGGCGAAGCGGGAATTTGTCCGCCCGCCAGGGTGAATTGGTTGACGATGGCCGTGCTGCCGTGATCGGCCTGGGCGATGCCGCTCCCCTGGGCATCCTGGTTGGACATGGTGAACCTTTCCGTTCAGTTTTGGACGTTGACCAGGGCTGTTCAATTCTACAATCCAGCGGTTGAAACCGCGTTGGGTGAGCCGTTGGCTGGTCGTCCCCCTACGGCGACGAGTCCTCACCAGCGGTGGCGTCCACGCAGGTGGGACGCCCGGCCTTGGCCCGCCAGCGGTGACTTGGGTCACAAATTAGAATTGAACAGCTCTACGTTGACGCTGGCCGTGCTGCCGTGATCGGCCTGGGCAATATTGTTGCCGGTAGCGGTTTGCACGTCGCCGCCGGCGGGCGCGGCCTCGAGTATGCGGCGCACGGCGGCGGTCAGAGCAGCGTCTCCAGTCAGCGCATCGACGAGCACGCCCTCCAGCGCGGCCTGGCGCGGCGGCGATTCGGGCTGCGCTTCGACGCGGGCCAGCGTTTGGGCGGCATAAGAGCCGCGCCGGAATTTCTTTTTGAGCACCTGGTAGAGTTGGCCGGCCTTTTCGGCGACGGCCTTGCCGGCCGTTTTGGCAAATTCTTCGGCGCCTTTGGCCAGATAAGGGGCCAGCAGCGCCACTGCGGCGGGAGCCAGAGCGGTGATGTCCATCGAGATACCTCCTGAATTGGTGAGAATGCGTTCTATTTTCCAAAAGCGGGGAGTTCATCCCCGCGCGAGCGGAGCGGCCGGACCGACGTGGTGTTGATAGCCCGGCGTGTGGCTGCGCCAGCGCGGGTCGGCCTGCCAAGACAGGCTTGAGAAATGGTCGGCTGTTTCGTCGAGATGGGTTTGTAATAATGCTCTGTGGCGTTGTATGTCGGCCTCGTATGCCGGATCGTCGATCAGGGTTTGCGATTCGCCCGGATCGGCCAACATATCGTAAAATTCTTCAGAACGTCCTTCTATTTCACCTTCCAGGTAGCGCACGTATTTGAACCGGGGTGTTCGCAGCATCCGTCCGGGCGAGATGGTAAAGCCCCATTCGGTGTGCCACTCGCTGACAAGATATGGATGTGGCGAGTCTGTGCGTTCGGCTTGCAGCCAGGGGAGCAGATCGCGGCCCCACAGTCCCGGCGGCGCGTCGATGCCAGCGTAGGCGCATAATGTCGGCAGCAGGTCGAGGTTGGAAGTGAGGGCTGTGTCGACGCAACGGTTTTCGCCCAAGATGCCGGGGCCGGCGAATGCAAACGGAATGCGCGTTGTGTTGTCGTACATGCTGACTTGCTTGGTGACCATCCGGTGTTCGGCCATACCGTCGCCGTGGTCGGACATAAAGACGATCAAGGTGTGGTCTGCGTCGGGACGCGCTTCCAGTGCGTCCAAGATCAAGCCGATCTCGGCATCGACGCGGTTGATATAGTGGGCATAGGCGGCCAGGTAATGCCTATAGTTGGTTTCGTTCCAGGGCGCAGCTTGCGAGAGCCGGTTGTGGCTGCAACAGATGTACTGCACCGGCCGCGGGCGCCGGGCTAAATCAGGCGTCTCGAAATTATCGGGCAGTGGGGGCAGCGGCACCGATACCGGCACATCCTGGTGAACGTGTGCGTTTTCGCCGACCCAGCCGCAGATGTTGTGCGGGTTGTTGAGATCGGCGACGGCCAGAAACGGCGTGTTGTGGGCCTGCTGTAAATACTCGACGGTCTTGAGGGTGGTGTAGCGATCGCGTTGCGTGTCATAGTTGACCGGCCAGGCCGGATCGGACTGAACATTTTCGATCTGTTTGCGCGGTTCGATGTGGCCGAACCCACGCAGGCTGCCCGCGTCGTGGGTTTTGCCCAGGTGGATGGTTTCATATCCGGCCGCAGTAAAAAGCGCGCCCAAGGTAGGCACGTTTTCCGGTACCGGCGGCACGGGATGTTTGCGTCCGTTGGAGAGCACGCCCGTGTTGTGTGGAAATAGCCCGGTCCAGAATGCGGCGCGTGCAGGTTGGCAAAGCGGACAGTTGGTGTAGCATAGATCAAAGCGCGTGCCACGCTGCAAAATCCGATCGATGTGGGGCGTATGCACATAGGTATTGCCATAAGCGGGTAAAGCGCTGGCCGAGAGTTGATCGGTGATGATGATCAGAATGTTGGGTTTGCCGGGCATGGGATGTCGGGCCTTTCTAGCACATCTCGACAGGAATGGTTCAACAGCAGAGGAAAATATTGAGCAGTCCTGGGTGATGGGTTTGGCTAGTTTGACGATCTTGACTTTTTTAATGCCTGTTCGATAAAGGCGCTCTTGCGCTCGCTGTATTTGGCCCGGTCGTGCTCGTACCGGGCCGTCAGGGTGTGTTTGAGTTCCTGGTATTGCCGGCGCAGCGCAGGGTCGGCGCGCAGCGCGTCGCGGAAATCCAGGTGGTCGATCAGCGGCGGGCTGTCTGAGGCGACGATGTGCAGGTGGTGTGTGCGCGGCATTCCCTTGCGGAAAAAGCGCCGGTCGATGTTTTGCGCATAGTCGATGAATGTGTAGCCAAGTGTTTGCAGCGGAGCGATGCACTGCGTGGCATCGTCGAGATGGCGCACGACGACCATGGTGTCGATGATCGGTTTGGCGTCCAATCCCGGAACGGCCGTGCTGCCGATATGGTGTATAGCGAGGGCCAGGTCGCCAAGCGCGGCGGCGATTTTTGTCCGTTCGGCCTCGAATTGATCGGGCCAGGTGGGGTCATACGGCGCCAGGATCACGGCTTCGCGCAAGTTTTGCCAGATGACGCCGGCCACCTCGGCCGCACTGAGCACGGTGGTATCGACGACAAAGCCGAGGTCGCCTCGGGCGGCGGCACGATTCTGAATTTCAACCAGTTCTCTGTAGCGATTGAGATGCCAGCGTAACCCTGCGTCAGATTCCAGCTCGCGTTTGCGGATGCGCTCCTCGATGGCGTGATCTGAGGCGATCAGGCGAAAGGCATAGATTTCGTCGTCCAGATCCGAGAGCAGGCGTCGCAGTTGGGCCAGTGATTTGGGCGATTCAAAGACATAGTTGATCACAAAGTGGTGATAGTCGCCTTGCTCAATGTGGTAGGCGATCAGGTGATGGAAGGTTTGATAAAGGTAGTTGGTGCGCGCCCGATCGTAAATTTCAAAAGGGTGTACCGCGCCAATATAGTCGCCGTCCAGCATCACGGCGCGATCAAAGAGGGCGTTTAGCTCCCACGCCACCGATGTTTTGCCGATGCCGCACGGCCCGTTAATGATGACAATCATTCAATTCCGTCTCCGCGTTTGGTTATATTTCGTCCAGTAATACGCATCCTGCACCGAGTTTTTGCCGTGGCGGGGCGTCGCATTCCAACTTGATCACCGCCACGCCGGCGATGGGGTCGGGATTGTCTTGTGGCAATCCGGTCAAGAGCAGACGGTTCTTGGTTTGCGCCACATCGACCACTTGCCCCGTCGCCAGGATCGATGCTTTTTCGACCTTGACTTCTAGTCCGCCAATTGCCAGTTCCTTGCCGGGCCAGCGCGTACACCAGAAATAGGCCGTGTTGCCTTTGATCGTCCATCGTCCCAACGGCAGCCACTCCATCCGGCTACGATCCGCCCGGTCGACCTGCCCATACATCGCTTTGCCGTTTTGACCGATCCATTCGCCCACCGCTTGCAGTCGCTCAACGGCCTCCGGCGGCACGGAGCCGTCTGGCGCGGGGCCGATGTTGAGCAACAAGTTTCCTTGCCCGGCGGCCGCTGTTTGTAGCATCCCGATCACCTCTCGCGTCGAGCGCCAATCGGGTGAGATGGGCATATAGCCCCACGAGCCGTTAAAGGTCATACACGCTTCCCAGGCGCGACCCTCGGCGGCGGCGGTGACGTGCTCTTCGGGCGTGCCGAAATCTTCGTCGAGCTTGGAGCGGTTGTTGATCAGGATGTGCGGTTGCAGTTCGCGGATCATCGCGTTCATTTTGACGCTTTCCCAGGCTTCGGGCGTGGACAGCGGCCAGGACACATCGTGCCAGAAAATGTCGATTTTGCCGTAATTCGTACATAATTCACGAATGCAACCCTGTGTAAAATCGAGGAAGCGGCGGCGTGCCGCTTCGTCCTTGGCACATCGCGCGCCATCGGGATGATGCCAATCCATCAACGAGTGGTAAAAGCCAATCTTGAGACCAAACTCGCGGCAGGCCTCCACGTACTCGCGCACCAGATCCCGCCCTGGGCCGCGTTGGACGGCGTTATAGTCGGTCATTTTGGTGTCCCACAGGCAAAATCCTTCGTGATGCTTGGTGGTCATGACCATATATTTCATCCCGGCTTGTTTGGCGAGTTTTGCCCACTCGCGCGCGGGGCGATCCTTGGGTTTCCAGGTGTCGGCCAACGGTTCGTATTCGGCCAGGGGGATGCGCTCGCGGTTCATCACCCACTCGTGACGGCCGAGTTGGGCGTACAGTCCCCAATGGATGAACATGCCAAAACGCGCTTGTTGCCACCATTGGATCCGTTTAGGCCGCGTTGCCGCGACTTGATCGAGATACGTTTTTTGCTCCATTTTTCCTCCTTGGAAATGCAGAGGTTGCAAGTCATAATCTAACTTGCAACCTCTGGAATGGCATAGCCACACGGTGAAATCTGGGCTAGCTCCAGGGCTGTTCAATTCTACAATCCAGCGGTTGAAACCGCGTTGGGTGAGCCG
>CAYZYE010000238.1:0-5548 GCA_964481205.1 uncultured Anaerolineae bacterium
CGGCTCACCCAACGCGGTTTCAACCGCTGGATTGTAGAATTGAACAGCCCTGGAGAACAGCCAATGTCTGGCGGGCACAGTTTTCCCAGGTGAAGCGTTTGACCCGCCGGATGCCCCGCGCGATCAAGGTCGAACGCAAGGCGTCATCGCTGCCCAGCCGGGTGAGCGCGGCGGCGATGGCGGCGGTGTCCAGGGGGTCGAATGTGTACGCCGCGTCGCCAACCACTTCGGGCAGCGACGAGGTGTTGCTGCACATGACGGGCGTTTGGCAGGCCATTGCTTCCAGCACGGGGATGCAAAAGCCCTCATAGAGTGAAGGCATGACAAACGCTGTCGCGCCGCTGTAAAGCGCGGCCAGGTCCACGTCGTCGATGAATCCCGTCAGAATTACGCGCTTTTGCAATCCCAGCGTGCGCACCCGCTCCCAAATATCGTGATACAGCCACCCTTTTTTTCCACCCAACACCAGCTGCTTGCCGGGGCTGTCGCTCGCTGATTTGCCAAAGGCTTCGATCAGCCGCACCAGGTTTTTGCGCGGGTGCAGCGTGCCGATATACAAGATATAGTCTCGATCGATGCCATATTTGGCCTTGACGGCGGCAATTTTCCCGGCGTCGCGGAGCGGCCGCAAATCGGGGGCGACGCCCAGATGGACGACGGTGATCCGGGCCGGGTCTGCGCCATAGATACGCACCAGATCGTCTCGCGTGGCCCGTGAATCGGCAATGATTTGCGCCGCCGTCTTGACGTGATAGCGCGTACTCGCAGCCAGGTAACGACGTTGCCCCGGCGTGTGCGCGCCGGGGTAGTGATGGTAGCCCAGGTCATGGACGGTCACGACGCTTTTTTTGGGATGGATCAGGGGGAGCACGTGTGAGGGGACAAACAAAACATCGGGCGGGTGGACGAGCATTTCTGCGGACAGGCAAAGGTGCGTCCACAGTCGAGGCAATGGCATAATGCGATGTTGGCAGTGGTTTACAATAGGAAACAATCCAGGACGCGGCGCAACGTTGAAATAGAGACGAAAACGCCAATGGGTCTCCATTTCCAACAAGGCGCGAATGAGGTGTAATGAATAGACTTCGGTACCCGTCCGTTGTTCGATGACAGCGCGACTGGCGTCGATGCCGATTGTAGAGTATGCCATAAGTTAAGACCAGAATCGATTCAAAAGGTGATTTTTGGACTCCCCCCACACAAAGGTTGCAAGACTCGACTCGCCTTTTACAAAAACGGGCCGAGTTGTCGCTGCCGGACATTGCAAGTTCGCCGGCAGTGGTCGAAAATGTCGAGCGCGCCGTTCAGGCTTGAGCGGCGTGTTTTTCGGCAAGCCCTTCCAGCCACGGCCATGGGATCAGGCAAATAAAGCGCAGTATGTCGTCGCCGGTGTTGCGGAATTGGTGAATCTCGTCTTTTTCGGTCAGCAGGGCGGTGCCGGTTGTGATCGGAATTTCGCCGTTTTCGGTGACGGCGACGCCCTGGCCGTTCAGGACCAAGATTTCGTGCTCCCACCAGTGATGGTGATGCGGTGTGGCGAAACCAGGCTGCACTTCTATGACGCGCAAGGCAAAGTGCGGCGCATTGTCTTTTTCACCGATCACCCAGCGGATGTTGGCCCCCTCCAAGCCGGGAATGTCTTCGGCGGGGACATCGGTCCAGTGTTTGACTTTCATAGGTTGTTGTCCTCCTGTTGTGAATCATTGTGATTGTAGCATTGGGGCGGGGATTTGTCAATCGGCGCGGCTGGAAAGGGGCAATCCGCGCTTCAGAAAGCGTCGGCACCCTCTTACATTGGACTCTGCTCGGCTGCCGGATCTGGCGATCCGGCAGGAACAGCTGGAATGGCCGGGCGCTCAAGTCGTTTGAAACATACCCGATCGATTTGCCACGACATTCGAGGTATGTTATAATGCCCTCCGCTTGTTTGTCCACCAGCTAGATTGAAACAGGCAAGTTCGTTGTCCCGCACATTGATCGGCAAATTTAGCAGCGGAGTCATAGATGGAATATCGCATGGAAGAAGAGATCGATCTACGCCAGTACATTGTCATCCTGCTCAAGGCCAAATATTGGATCATTGGCGCGACGATCGTTGCCGCAGCGCTGGCGCTTGGCGTCAGTTTTTTGATCCCCCCCACGTTTGAAGCCACGGCGCTGGTTTCGATCACCAAACCGCGATACACCGTCCAGTTTGACCCACGGGTGGCGACCGACGACACTATGGTGCCCAATCAAACTTTTCTTGATTTGGCGTTGAGCGACAGCATAATGCTCAAATTGATCGCCGATATGGGGAACAGCCTGCAAGCAGATGAACAATCGGTGCGCGTCCTCAAAGAGATGCTCAAAGCGACCTCGGGCAGCGACTCGAGTATTATCCAGCTGACGGCTAGTAATCACAACCCAGAGCGGACCAGTTCGCTGGTCAACCGGTGGGCGGCCTTGTTCGTCGCACAAACCAATGCGTTATACGGTCAGAGTCAATCGGACCTGGCCTTTTTTCAGGAGCAGCTAACCCAGGCGCAGCAACTGCTGTCGCAAGCTGAAGAGGATTTGATCTCATTTCAGGCACAAAACGAGACCGCTGTTTTACAAGAACAAATAGCCGACAAACGCGCTTTGGTCAAGGCTTACCTAAAAGTGGCCCGCGATTCCAGTCTGCTGCTCCAGGATGCACGATCGCTGCGAACGCGATTGCAGGCTCAAAATACCGAGCT
Organism: uncultured Anaerolineae bacterium; assembly: GCA_964481205.1. Taxonomy (GTDB): domain Bacteria; phylum Chloroflexota; class Anaerolineae; order JAFGEY01; family JAFGEY01; genus CAYRXM01. Next base: position 2,721 of record CAYZYE010000238.1, read on the forward strand.
GGATACTTCGCTTGGCGACGAGTTGATGATGCTGCTTTTGCAGGTCGATATCTATCATGAGGGTGAATGGCCTTTTGTGTTGCAGATGTCCAGCCAGCAAGGCCTCGCGGACAAGACAGTCAGCGAACAAATTGCGCTGCTGGACGCCTTGATTGAGGCGTGGGAAAGCAAACTCGCATTCAGCGAGCAAAAAGCGCAGGCACTTGAACCCGCGTTGTTGGATTTGCAGGCCGAATTGGCCCAACTCGGAGCAGAAGAGACACGATTGACGCTGGCCAAGAACGTTGCGCAAGAAACGGTGCTGACCTTGGCGCGCAAAGTGGCGGAAATGAAAATTATGACCCAAGACCAGGGACAGGATGTGCGCGTTGCAAGTTTGGCGGCCGTCCCCGATGAACCCATTTCGCCGCGCAAGGCGCTGAATACGGCTGTTGCCGGCGCGTTGGGCTTGTTGAGCGGCTCAATGTACGCATTTGGCCGGGCGTATTGGAAGGGAGAATTGGAACAGTCCGAACCGCGCGCGGAATCCTTGTAAAGCGAGAACGATCTGGAATGCAATTTAGACATTTATCCGCCCAACGCCGGGGACAGATCATTGCCTATTCAGTTGTGGTATTGGGTCTTGTTGTCTGGGGGTTTCCCGGACTGTCTAGTCTGTATCACCTGAATGCCGGGGCCAAGTTACTCGATCGATTCGACGAGCAGGCCGAACCCGTGGCGGCACAGGCAGCCATCGCGCACCTGGAGCGAGCCGTCAAATGGGATCCACACAACAGCTATGCCTATCGGGTGTTGGGAAAGGCCTACATGGCGCAAGCGCAGCCCGCCAAGGCGGCTCTGGCCTTGTCCACGTTCGCGCAACTGCGTCCCGAACATCCGCTGGGGCAGCGCGAGTTGGCGTCGGCGCGCAGCGCCGTTCAATTTGCCCTGTCCGGCATGGTTTATTTGGATCTGAACGTCCAGGCGCCCCAGGCGACGCAAAGCGATCCCACTATGCCGTTGCCTCACGCTTTTCGGCCCAACGATTACGTCTATACCACAACACTCGATCTTTATGCAGATGGGCAAACCGTCCCGGCGCTTTTTTTACATCCAGTATCGGCTGTCACCTATACACTGACGTTGACTCGACCCGCTTTTTTGCGTTTTGGTATGGGCAACGTGCTTTATTTATCCGAATCGGGAAGCGATGGGATCACGTTTGAGGTGTGGGTCAACGGTTCGAGTCTATTTGCGGAACATCTGACGCCGGCCCTGGCGCAGCAAGGATGGCAAGAACGGGAGGTAGACCTGGGCGAGTTTGTTGGCCAAGAAATTGCTTTGCGGTTGATGACCACGCCTGGCCCGGCCGGCGATTTGACTGCCGATTGGGCAGTGTGGGCATCGCCGCGCATCGAAGCGCCAAAAGCCGATTTTTATCGTCAGGCGCTTGAATAGAACATCGCTTGTGGTGATTGGTTGGTCAATACTTGACGATATTTACCTTTTCACCAAAAGGGTATCATAATGATACAGGTTTGCGTTTTGGGGCTTGGTTATATTGGTTTGCCCACGGCCAGCATGTTTGCCACACACGGCTTGCGCGTGCTGGGCGTTGATGTGAATCACAAGGTGGTGGCGGTACTCAACGGCGGTGATATTCACATCCAAGAAGCGGGGTTGAAAACGGTGGTCGCTGCGGCGACCAAATCGGGCAATTTGACGATCGATACACAGCCCCGGCCGGCCGAGGCGTTTATCATTGCCGTGCCCACGCCAATCAATGCAGACAAAACAGCCGATATGCGCTATGTCGTCTCGGCTGCCGAGTCGATTGTCCCACACTTGCAAAAAGGCAACCTGGTCATCCTGGAATCGACTTCGCCGCCCCGGACGACGGTCGATCTGGTGCAGCCGATCTTGGAACGTTCCGGCTTGAAAGCGGGAACGGACTTTGGGTTGGCTTATTCGCCGGAGCGCGTTTTGCCGGGACGGATTTTGCACGAGTTGGTAGAAAACTCGCGCGTGATTGGCGGGATCGATGATGCGTCGGCGCAAGCGGGACGCGACCTCTATGCGACGTTTGTGCGCGGCGAGATCGTGCTGACCGACGCCACCACGGCCGAGATGGTCAAGTTGATGGAAAATACGTATCGAGACGTCAACATTGCCATTGCCAACGAGTTTGCGCGGTTGGCCGCGCGCTTTGGGATCAATGTCTGGGAGGCGATCCAGATTGCCAACCGCCACCCACGAGTCGAGATTTTGCGCCCCGGGCCGGGCGTGGGCGGGCACTGTATCAGCGTCGATCCGTGGTTCTTGGTCGAAGTCGCGCCGGCCCTGGCGCAGCTCATCCGACAAGCCAGAAACGTAAATGACGGGCAGCCAGCGTATGTGGTTGCCGGCCTCCAAGCCCGTTTTGGGTCGCTGGAGGACAAAACGTTTGCCGTACTCGGCGTGACGTTCAAGGCCAATGTGGACGATACGCGGGAGAGTCCGGCGATTGACGTGATTCATCATTTGCAGCAAGCCGGAGCGCAGGTTCGAGCGTTCGACCCGCACGTCAAACAATGTCACGAGTTGGGCGCGGCGTTGGTCGGCGCTTTGTCCGAGGCGCTGGATGGCGCTGATGGGGTCTTGCTGCTGGTCGATCACCGCGAGTTCGAGACGCTGGATGCGGCAACATTGGGTACACATCTGCGCCAACGGTGGATACTGGATACGCGCAATATGTTGGATCGCGCCGCGTGGGTGGACGCCGGTTTCGAGGTGGCATTGTTGGGCAAAAACCAATGACACACCAGGCTGTACCAACAATTCGGGTCCAGCGTAACTCTAAATTCAACATT
>CAYZYE010000239.1:0-5524 GCA_964481205.1 uncultured Anaerolineae bacterium
GGAATCCCCATTCCGCCGTCACCCCCTGACCCCTAAATTAAAATGCCCCCGTTGCAGAGCAAGTTGGCGATACCTTGTTATGATCGCATCTCTGCGCCTTGGCGTCAAGCCTATTTTTTGCAGCAAGGTGGGATTTCCATCTACAGAGTCTCGGCGTCCTTGATTGATCTGGGGTTTTTCAGTGAACTCGACATTTGCTATTGGCAAGCATCGAGGCCCTGATGGGCCAGGTTTTCCAGGTCCAGTTCCCTTTGGGGCAGTTTGAGGAGCACCTCTAGCGCGGATTCAAAGTGGGGAGTTGCATTGACACAGGCTTTTTCCGTCCCATGTTCACGGACATCGAGCGTATAATAACTCCAGCCCAGCATAATGTGGCACATTGCCTTGTCGACGGCGGGAATGTCGCCCAATTCAATTGCCTTTTCCAGGTTGGGGATCGCTTCTTCATAGTTGCGCAGACCGTAATAATACACCTGCCCCAGGTGCCGGTAAGCCATAGCATACTCGGGGTCCTGGCTCAACGCCTCTTCCAAATAGTCCACCCCTTTTTGTTTGGTTTCGCGTTTCTCACCCATAAAGTGGCCGTATGTCCAGCCGATCTCGTCATAACTAGAGGGATTCTGGGGATCGAGCTTGATCGCTTGTTCAAAAGCGGCGACGGCCTGTTCAAAATAGGGTTGGGCTTCTTCCCACTGGCCGTAGAGCTGCTCCCGAAAGCCAATGGCACGATAGTTTTTGCCCAGCGCAATGTACAAAAAATCCAACTTGGAGTGGGTTTGAATCGCCGCCTGATAGTATTCTATTGCTTGAGCATATTCACCTTGCACCTCGTACACATACGCCATTGCACGATGTGTATCGGGGATATTGGGATTGAGGTTGATCGCCGTCTGCGCAGCAGCCTGCGCTTCCTCATAGCGCCCCCGGTCGGCAAGCGCCTCGGCCAGATAAGCGTGCGCTTCAGGCAGATCATTGTCCAGACGGATCGCGCGTTCGCACAATTTTTGCGCGGTCTGAACCAACCGCCGGCCGATGCGCTCCGGGTCATATACCCAGTCTGCTTTTTGCACCTCATCCTGGTCGACCACACCCAGGGTGACGTAAACCGGTAACAAATCCTGGGTGTTGAACAGCGCGTGCCAGTCGAGCGCCATGCCCAACACGGCCATCGTCTGCGCGTCACCCAACTCTTTGCTCTGAAGCCGCTCGCCGTACTCTTCCAAGACTTCCCGCGTGTGCCCTCGAATGATCATCAAACGGACAAGCCGAAAGAGCGCCACATTGTCTTCCGAGTCGATGGCAAAGGCCTGCCGGAAAGCCGAGAGCGCCTCATCGAGCGCGCCTTCGGCGTACAAAGTCTCGGCCTCGTCGAAAAAGGATTCCGCGCTGCGTGTAGGAGTCGGCGTGGGATCGAACGGGTGGGCCCAACTCGCGTCGCCCATCTGCTCACGAATGACATACACTCCACCGATGATCAGGATAACCAGGGTCAACACCCGCCACGGTGAATCTTGACGTTTGGGTTTGTGAGAATTGAGGTACATCCCTTCGCCTCGCTCCGAGTTTTGCCAGTGCAACATTATACCATTGCGCCAGCGTTTTCCCAAATGCAGCCCAATTTGCCTTTGCGTCCATTTTGTGGCACAATTCGGGCGACAGGACAACGAGTGAGCACAAAAAGCGCCAGGTATGCGATCTAGGCGGCCGCTGAAAAACCCAAGATTCACTGCCAGGGACGCCGAGATCATCTTGTATCTGCGAATATTTACAGCGCTGTTCGATGTCTTATTTCTTTGCGATCTCGGCGCTCTCTGCGGTTGGGAACTTGATCAGCACGCTGTGGCGCCTGGTTGTGCATGCACCACTATTGAGATATAATGGCTTTTATAGATTTCGCCTGGCACCAATTTCATCAACCAGGCAGGCACAAAAAGCTGCACCATATGCGAGCGCGTAGCATAACCGCACACCGCTCGCGCCAGATCGCCAGATCCGGCGGAACGCAAAAGGAGGAAACATGCGCATCGAACGTGATTCAATGGGAGAAATCCACATTCCGGCCACGGCACTCTGGGGAGCACAAACCCAACGCGCGGTGGAAAATTTTACCATCTCGGGGCTGCGCCTCGAGCGACGTTTCATCGAGGCGCTGGTGCGCGTGAAAAAAGCCTGCGCCCAGGCCAACATCGAATTGGCCCAACTGCCACCACGCATCGGCGACGCCATCGTGCAGGCCTGCGATCTCGTGATCGACGGAGAACACGCCGGCCAGTTTCCGGTCGACGTGTTTCAGACCGGCTCCGGCACATCGACCAACATGAACGTCAACGAAGTCATTGCCAACCTCGCCATCCAACTGCTCGGCGGCGAGATCGGCAGCAAAAGCCCCGTCCACCCCAACGATCACGTCAACCGGGGACAATCGAGCAACGACGTCATCCCCACGGCGATCCACATCGCCACCGTCCTGGCGCTCCGAGACGAACTGATCGTCTCACTCTCCTCGCTACACGAAGCACTGCTGGAAAAAGCGCGAGCGTTCGATCACATTGTCAAAACCGGACGCACGCACTTGCAAGACGCCACCCCGATCCGGCTGGGACAAGAGTTCAGCGGCTATGCGGCGCAAGCCGAAAAAAGCATCCGGCGCGCGCGCAAGGCCATTGCGGCGCTGCAAGAACTGCCCCTGGGCGGCACCGCGGTCGGCACCGGCATCAACTGCCCGCCCGACATGCCGCGCCGCGCCATCGCCCACCTGAACCGCTCCCTCGACACGGATTTTGTCGAGGCCGGGAACCACTTTGAGGCCAACGCCGCGCGCGACGCCTGCGTCGAGACGTCCGGCTATGTCAAAACGATCGCCGTCAGCTTGAGCAAAATCGCCAACGACATCCGCTGGCTGGGGTCGGGGCCGCGCAATGGCCTGGGCGAACTCCAACTGCCGGCCGTGCAGCCCGGCTCTTCGATCATGCCCGGCAAGGTCAACCCGGTGATCGCCGAAGCATTGATCATGGTCTGCGCCCAGGTGATCGGCTATGACGCGGCGATCACGCTGGGCGGCCTGAACGGCTATTTTGAGCTTAACCTGATGATGCCCTTGATCGCCCACAACCTGCTCCACGCCATCGAATGGTTGAGCAATGCCGTGAACGTGTTCGCCGCCAAATGCGTCACCGGGATCGGCGCCAACGAGGCCCACTGCCAGCAAAGCGTCGAGCGCAGCCTGGCCATAGCCACGGCGCTGGCGCCCCACATCGGCTACGACCGGGCCGCCGAAATCGCCAAGACCGCCCACCGCAGCGGGCGCACGGTGCGACAAGTGGCTAGCGAAAACCAGTCGATCCCGCCGCAAGAACTGGCCGAAATCCTCGACCCACGCAAAATGACGGGGACGCACTCCAATTGACGTTCTCTGCGGTTAAAAGAAATCTATGAATCCAGACGCGCAAAAAACAACCACGCAGCCGGCGACCAACCAGCTGGGCAAAATCCACGCCCTTTTGACGGCGCAGACGGCGCTCATCATCTTGATCTCGATCAACCGCCTGAGCACATTGACCGCCGGCGGCGTGCCGCCCAACGGATTCCTGCGCTGGGTCGATTTCCACAACATGCTCACCTTGCCGGTGGCCGCCGTGACCGTTCTGTACCTGCTCAAACGGCAGCTAGAAATGCCCGCCAACCGGCCGGCCGGGGCCGCGCGCATTGCACTCGATCTGACCTTTATCATCGGCGTGTATCTCTTGGGTGCCGGCTATGGCAACCACGAAGTGACCAATTATCTACACGCACGCTTTTGCGCATCGCCGGGCAGCGATGCGCTTTGCCGGATCATTGCCTACAATGACGACACCTTTTCGCACTTGATCTTTTTCATCGGCTTTATCCTGCCCAATCTGACGTTAATGTTCACCCAAACGCTGCCCCCCGCCCCTTCCCCTTTGACCCTCAAAGACCAGGGCCTGCTGACGGTCAACAGCCTGTTTATGAGCGCCGGCATCTTTGCCAACCTGGCTTTCGAACAACTTGGACTGGACCTGTACGTCGTCGCGCTGCTGGCAATTCTGGCGCTCGTCCTGCTGCACCAGTATGGCAAACGGCCATTGTTGTTTTTCTACGCCATAGCATACAGCCTGGGTCTGATCGCCACGGTTGCCTACAAAGTATTCGCCGCATAGGGCGTATTTGTAGCGAGTGTGTTTCATTTGCTTTCGCCGGCGAGCCAGTCCTGCATCGTCTGTTTACGGTGACGCACCTGGATTTGGCAATCCGGGCCGAGCGCAAAACGAGCGCCGGTACGTTTTTATGCGCTTATTGGCCTTTGAACCGCCGCTTTGGTATCCAGCCAGTCGAGATGCGATTGCCCTGTTGCCGCGTAATTTCGCTTGCGCAAATCCATCAAACCGGTGTATAATTTCCTCTTGTGTTTGAGCGACACAGCCAAATGAGTGTGCTTGACCAAATACAAAATTGTGCGCACAAGGGAGTATAAGATATGATGATTGACGTTCAAGATACGAGCAAATCGTACGGCGCTGTTCAGGCGCTGCGCGACGTTTCATTTCGCGTCCAGGAAGGCGAGATCATTGGCCTGCTCGGCCCCAATGGCGCGGGCAAAACGACAATGATCAAAATCCTCACCGGCTATCTTCAACCGGACGAGGGTCAGGTCACAATCGACGGCCTGGACGTGATGGCCGACACGCTGGCCGTACAGGAACGCATTGGCTATTTGCCGGAAAACGCGCCCCTGTATCCCGAATTGTCGGTCCAGGCCTACCTCAAAATGATCGCCGACCTGCGCCAGATCCCCGCGCAAGAGCAGGATGAACTGCTCGCCGAGGCGGTGCGTTCGACGGACCTGGGCGATCATTTGACGCGGCCAATCGGCGAATTGAGCAAGGGCTACCGGCAGCGCGTGGGGCTGGCCCAGGCGATTTTGCACAAACCACGCCTGCTGATCATGGACGAACCGACCGTCGGCCTCGACCCGACGCAGATCGTCCAGGTGCGCGGACTGATTCGGCGCCTGGCGCAGCACAGCACCATCCTGCTGTCCACCCACATCCTGTCCGAGGTGGAAGCGATCTGCGACCGGGTGATCATTTTGATGAACGGCGAGATCAGAGCCGACGCCCGCCTCGCCGACCTGGCGATGACCTCCGACGTGGTGCTGCTGTTGGAGCAAAGCGCGCCGCCGGCGACGGCAGATCTGCGATCACTGCCCAACGTCGAGGATGTAGACGAACGGCAGGTCGCCGACGGGCAGCAATATTGGATCAAATGCAGCCCCGGCGTCGATCTGCGCGCGGCGATCTATGATCTGGCGCGTGAAAAGGAATGGCCGCTGCGCGAATTGCGCCGCAACGTGCGCACGCTAGAGACGGTTTTCAACGACCTGGCCATTTCGGTGGCCGGCGAAAATGCCAAATGACGATTATTTCTCTGGAATTGCCTAACACGAGTCTGTTTCAAACGATTTGGGTGTGTTTCAAATGGTTTGGGCGTCCGTAGCATCGCCCCT
>CAYZYE010000240.1:0-5490 GCA_964481205.1 uncultured Anaerolineae bacterium
CCAATTTTCCATTTACTGAGCCTGGCGACTTTTGCCGGGCAAAGTTGCAATGGCGAAAACTTGAAGACACTAACGATTTTGGAAATTGTATCACGGCACCGGTCATCGTGCAAATGCCAGCTGGGGTCATTGAGAGGTCACCAACTTTTGCATTCCGCTTTTTCATAGTATAATACCGGCCAGGGCTGTTCAATTCTAATTCGTGACCAAAGTCACCGCTGGCGGGCCAAGGCCGGGCGTCCCACCTGCGTGGACGCCACCGCTGGTGAGGACTCGTCGCCGTAGGGGGACGACCAGCCAACGGCTCACCCAACGCGGTTTCAACCGCTGGATTGTAGAATTGAACAGCCCTGTAATACCGGCCTTGAAGCGCGAAAAACTTGGGAGGATCGAAAACATTGACTCGTAGCTTGCGATACATTATATTGATTTTGCTGTGCGGCCTGGTTTTGGCCCCGGCCGCGCAGGCTCAACAAGAAAAGCCGGCCGTCGTCCAGGGATACCTCTTTTATTCACCGACCTGCCCAGACTGCCAAACCGTTCGCCAAAAAATCATTCCACCGCTGTATCGAGAGATCGGGCAATCGCTGCAAATTCTAGCCATCGACATTTCGGATCAAGCCAATTACCGCTGGTGGCTGGCGACGGAAAAGGAATACGGCATCGAGCAGAACGGCGCCGACGTCCCCGAGTTGTTCATCGGCGACGAGGCGCTGATCGGCGTCGAGCAGATTTCCGGCCAACTCGAGGCGCTCGTCAAAAAATACATCGCCGCCGGCGGCGTCGATTATCCCGACGTACCACGCCCGCAAGACGCCCCCCAGCCGACGGCGGTCTTTATGTTTTTTTTCAGCCCCACCTGCCCGCACTGCCAATACGTCAAAGAAAACGTGCTGCCAGAGATCAAGGCCAAGTATGGAAACCGCGTACATTGGGACTCGTTCAACACGCAAGAAGAAAACAACTATAAAGCATTGTTGTTACTCGAAGAACTGGCCGGAGTTCCGCCCGAAAGGCGCGGCGGCGTACCCGTCGTGTTCATCGGCGACGAACTGAGCCTGTACAGCCTGCTGCTCGGCTCTGAGCAAATCCCCCAATACCTGGAACAAACGATCGACTGGTTTATGAACATCGGCGGGGTGAAATTTCCCGAGTGGAAAAGCGAACTGTTTCAAATTGTCCAAACCCCGCTCCCCGACGTCACCGGCACGCCCGTCGAATCCACGCCCACGCCGGCCGCGGCGGCGATCCACCTGGCCTATTTTGCCGAGGTGGGATGCAGCGAATGTGACCGCGTGAGCAACCACCTCGAGTACCTGGCCAAACAATATCCCAACCTGGTCATCCACCGGTTCGACATTATGAACGAGGCCGATCTCAAAATCAACCTCTGCCTGTCCGAAATGTTGGATGTGCCGGAAAATCAGCGGCACGACGCACCCGCCATCTTTGTCGGCACCGACTTTATGGTGGACAAGGATATTTATCCCGACAGCCTGGACGAGCTGGTGGCAAAATACGCGCAAACGGGCGCGGAACCGGCCTGGGACACTTGCCGCAGCCAAGAGATCGAACTGCCGCCCCCGCCGCCCTGGTGGGCGGTGCTCTTGCCGGGGCTGATCGATGGCTTGAACCCGTGCGCGTTTGCGACCATTGTCTTTTTCGTGTCCTATCTCTCGCTGATCGAACGGCGGGGACGCGAGATCATTCTCGTCGGCCTCTCTTTTGTGCTGGCCGTCTTTGTGTCCTATCTCGCCTTTGGCATGATCCTGCGCGAGTTGTTCGCCGGGCTGATCGGCCTCATGGGGCCGATCCTGCGCCCGGTGCTGAACACCCTGATGGCGGCGCTGTGCCTGATCCTCGCCATCCTCAGCTTTGCCGATTTCAGAAAAGCGCGGCGCGGCCAGGTGCAAGAGATGACCTTGCGTTTGCCGGACCGTCTGCGCAAATGGATCAACAAGACGATCCGCCAAAGCATGAAAGCCGAGGTGTTTGTGCTGGCTGCGTTTGTGGCCGGCGTGATCGTCTCCTTTATCGAGTTGGCCTGCACCGGTCAGGTCTATGTGCCGATCATCCAGGGGTTGAGCAACCCGGCCTACCGCCTCCAATCGACCATTGGACTGATCGTGTACTGTATCGCATTTGTTATACCGTTGATTATTGTTTTTATCGTATCTTATATGGGCACCAGTTCCCGGCAGTTGGGGCTTTTGTTGCAACGCTACACGGCCACGGTCAAACTGGTCACGACACTGCTCTTCCTGGGCATTGGCATCTGGCTGATCTATGATATGCTGCGCATCTGGGGACTCGTCGCCCCGCTGATGCTTTGAAAGAACACGCAAAATGAGCAAACATCTGTACGATCAAAACCCATATCTGCAAACTTTTACCGCGACGGTCGTCGAGCGCATCACGATCGATGAACAACCGGCAGTGATCCTCGATCAGACCGCGTTTTACCCCACCTCTGGCGGGCAACCGCATGACCAGGGCACTCTGAACGACCAGGCCGTTGTCGATGTCCGCGCGCTGGAAAATGGCCGGATCGCCCACCTCATGGCCGGCCCGCTGCCGCAAAACGACATCGCCGGTCGCATCAACTGGGCGCGCCGTTTCGACTTTATGCAGCAGCACAGCGGGCAGCACATCCTCTCACAGGCGCTCGCCCAGACCTTGAACGCCGAAACGACCAGCTTTCACCTTGGGACAGAACTGTCCACCATCGACCTGAACCGCGCACCATTGACCTTTGCCCAGATCGATCGCGCCGTACACGCAGCCAACCAGATCGTGTTCGAGGACCGCCCAATCATCGCGCGCTTTGTCGAAAAAAGCCAACTGGCCGCAATCCCCCTGCGCAAACCGCCGACGGTCTCCGGGCCAATCCGCATCGTCGAGGTGGCCGACTTTGACTGGTCGCCCTGCGGCGGCACGCACGTCAAACGCAGCGGCGAGGTGGGCATAATCCAGGCGCTGCGCATCGAACGCCGCAAAAAACAAACCCGGCTCCACTTTGTGTGCGGCTGGCGCGCGTTGGCCGACGCGGAACGCAAGCGCGACATCGTGCAAGCATTGTCGGCACACCTGACGACCTCGGAAAGCGAGCTGCTGGCCTCGATCGAGAAAACCGAGCGCGACCTCAAAGCGGCGCGCAAAAAACTCGTCGCCGCGCAAAAACAGCTGGTCGAGCACCAACTGGACGGCTGGCTGGCGCAAGCGGCGCAGGTCGGCGAGATGACCGTCGTCAAACTCGCTTTTCCCGACTATGACCCGCGCATCGTCCAAGAGATCGCCGGCCGGTTGAGCGAGCGGCCGCAAACAGTGGCCCTGTTGGCCGCCGAACAACCGCGCGTCCAACTGGTCTTTGCCCGCGCCCAAGATGTGGCAATCGACGCCGGAGCGTTGATGCGCGCGACCTGCCTCCAGGCCGGCGGACGCGGTGGCGGGCGGCCTCATCTGGCCCAAGGCAGCATTCCGCAAGGCCGTCCGGCCCAAGAGGCGCTCGATTGGGCCTACCACCACTTGTTGGAACACTCGATGTCGGAGAATGCGTGACGATGAAACAGATTGCTTCTGGTGTATACATCGAAACCAAATACCCAAGCGGAAACGTCGGCTTTATTCGGACCGGCGCCGGCGTGGTTTGCATCGACTTGCCCATGTTGCCCAACCAGGCGCAGCAATGGCTTGCGCAAATCCAAAGCGTCACCGACGAACCCTTTTTGTTCCTGATTCAAACGGATTATGACCGGGAGCGAGTGCTCTGCACCCGCCTGCTCGACGTCCCGCTCATCGCGCACGAGTCGTCCTGGGAAAAAATGAAAATGTACCAAAACGACAAGCGCGTGCAGCAGATCAGAGACCTGCTCGAACGGAGCGAACTGGGCAAAAAATGGCGCGTCAGAATGCCCGATCTGACCTTTACGGAACGATTGATCCTGGACAAGGGCACGCGCCAGGTTCACGTCCTGCACTGCGGAGGACATTCTCCGGCAACTTGTATGGTCTATCTGCCCGAAAACCACCTCATTTTTACCGGCGACCTGGTGTTCAACAACATGCACCCGACGATGACCCAGGCTCGCACCAAAGAGTGGCTGTCGGCGCTCAACCAACTGCGCAAACTCGGAGTCGAGACAATCATCCCCGGTCACGGCCTGGTCTGCACCAAAGAATGCACCTGGCCGCTCTCAGAGTACATTCGCGATATGCGCGCCCGAGTACGGCGCTGTTTCCAGGCCGAACGGTCCAAATCAGAGACCTCTTCGACGATCATTTCCGAATTTATGGATGCGTTTCCCTATACCGAATACGAACGCGACCAGGTGCGAAAAAACATCAAGGGCGGCAGCGACCGTATTTACGACGAATTGCGCGCCGCGACCCGCTCCGGCGCAACCGGAGGCCAAACCACAGCGCCGAAAAAAATCCGCAAGCGCAAAGCCTAGCGCCTGCTATGAACGGATACACGCCCCAGGATTTGCGCACAGACATTCGCGCCGCCGAACTGTTGGCCGCCGAACTCGTATCCAGGCGATCCACGCCCCGGAGCGGCGCGTCTCGGGTGCTCGAACTGTTGACCCATCTCGACCGCATTGCCGCCGGCACGCAAATGCTTGGGCAAATTGGCGTCGATTTACGTTCAGAGCGCACCCGCATCGACGCGCTGCACCACACCTTGCGCGACAAAAGCCGGGTCATCGTCCGCTCCCGATCATCGTGGAGCGAAATATCCCGGCGGCGAACCACGCGCGATATTCCGGCCGGCCATTGGTGGTGGCATCTCGATCAATATGTCGCCGGGCAGAGGCGGCGGCGCGCCAAACGGCTGCTCTGGCGTTCGGGCGTGATCGCGTGCGTCATCGCGGCGGCGATATCGATCTATGCCTTGTTTTTTCGCCCCGACTCGACCACCCGCCGGCGATACCACTATCTCTATGCCGCCGAGGCCGACGCGCAAAACGGCGACTATGCTTCGGCGCTCGAAAATTACCGTCGGGCCGGCGCCCTGGCCGCCAACGATGATGCGGAAATCAACTTGATGATCGCCGTCATGTACGACGCGCTGGAACGTCACGCCGAAGCGGAGACCCAGTACGCGCGGGCGATCCAATTGTACGAGACGCCGGCGCTCTTTATGAGCGTGCGCAGCCAAAAATACAGCGCGCTGGGTTGGTACGGGCGCGCCGTGCAAGACGCGCTAGAGGCAACCCGCCTGGACGCCCAACTTGCCCTCGGATACTGCGCCCTGGGCAGCGCCTACGCCGGGCAACAGGAATACCGCCCGGCGATCGACGCCCTCAACACCTGCGCCGACCTGGCATACGAACAGGGACAGGACGAGTTGTACGTCGTAGCCAAATCCCGCCTGGCGATGCTTTTGCAAAACGTCAATCGGTAACCTTTAGCACCATCCACCCAATCATTGGGGGGTGTTTCATTTGCTTTATGGCCACCCGTCTATGCGCCGCCCACAAGGGGCTATGC
>CAYZYE010000241.1:0-5489 GCA_964481205.1 uncultured Anaerolineae bacterium
AAATGAAACACACCCATTGCATTTATATTTTCCAACATGCTGGTTGTGTTCTGTGTCCACCCGAACATCAATGTTCGGGCTACAATGCGGCGCCGGATGAATCCGGCTTGATCCATGGCGCGCCAGGATAAATGCAATTGCCCTGAATCCAGGTCCAAAACGGCGAATCTGGTCGTATTCAGCTTGTTCAGCCGCCGGATCGCCAGATCCGGCTGAGATTTGGCGATCCCTTTGGAGCACCGCAGTCGAGATGGACGATCCCCCGCCCATACAACTTTTGTCGCGCTGCTGCTACACCCGGCGCGGACCAGACCCGCCATTAACCCCGCTCTTTTCCGTACATCAAACCCTCTATTCGTCCGATGACAGCCTCCGTTTGTTTTGATATACTTGGATCATAGTTTGGAGACGTTTCGACGTCCAATCGCCGATCCTGGCAAAAGGAGGAACTGATGTTTAAAAAGTGGAATGTGTTGCTGTCGCTCGTCGCGGTTTGCGCTCTGGCGCTGTCGGCCTGCCAGCCCAAGACCGTCATCGTCGAAAAGGAGGTCAAGGTCACGCAAGTGGTGACCCAGATCATCAAAGAGACGGTTGTCGTCGAGGGCACCCCTAAAACGGTCGAAAGAGAAGTGACCAAAATCGTCGAAAAAGAAAAGGTCGTCACCCCCACCCCCGATCCAGATGCGATCAACCGGGGCGGCACGTTCATCCAAAGCAGTTTTTCCGACCCGGAAAACCTGAACCCGGTGCTGTCCGTCGATAATGCGTCCAATGAAGTGATCTCGTACATTTTTAACGCCGTCGTCACCCTCGACCCCAAGGATGGAAGCGTCATCCCCGATCTGGCCGAACGGTGGGAGATTTCGGATGACAACCTGGTTTTTACCTTTTATCTGCGCAAAGACGTGACCTGGCACGACGGTGAACCGTTCACCGCGCACGACGTCAAGTTTACCTATGACATCACCCTGGACGAAAACGTCAACTCGCCCAACCGTTCTGGTCTGGCCGACATTTTGACCCCAGAGCAGATCGTCGTCCTCGATGACTATACCATCCAATTCACATTGAGTCAGGTCGATGCGGCCTTTCTGGTCAGCCAGATCGCCGCCAACTCGATTGTGCCCAGGCACATTTTGGGCGAAATGACCCCCGAAGAATTCAACGCCGCCGATTTCAACAACGCGCCGATCGGCACCGGGCCTTTTATGTTCCGCGAGTGGGTACACGACGATCATGTCGCTATGGTCAAAAACCCCAACTATTTTGAGGGCGAACCCAATCTGGACTTTGTCTATTACAAGATTGTCGAAAACCAGACCGTCGAGTTTGCCCAGTTGCAGACCGGTGAAATCGACTATGCGCCGGTGACGGCCGCCTTTTGGGAAGAGGCCCAGAAAACCGCAAACCTGGAATGCACCACCTATCCCGACCTCGGCTTTTTGTTCTACATTTACCAGTTGGACCCTGAAAAATCGCCCCTGTTCCTGGACGTGCGCACCCGCCAGGCGCTGCTCTACGGGCTGGATCGTCAGGCCTTTGTCGACAGCATTGCCCTGGGCCTGGCCGACGTGGCCCATTCGACCATTCCGCCCATTTCCTGGGCGCACAATCCCGACAATGAACCAAAATACGACTATAATGTGGAAAAGGCCAAGGCGCTGCTCGAAGAAGCGGGCTGGAAGGACGAGGATGGCGACGGCGTCCGCGAGGCGCACGGCGTCATGGGCGTCCAGGACGGCACACCGTTCTCTTTTTCAATCCACACCAACGCCGGCAACAATGAGCGCGAATCGGCGATGGTTGCCGCGCAGCAGTATTGGGCCGAAATCGGCGTGGAGGCCAAGCCGGTCGCCGTCGAGTGGAACGCCTTGCTGGCCGAACTGACCGAAACGTTCGAGTATGAGATAATCATCGTCGGCTTTGGGTGGGGCGTCGATCCCGATCAAAAGTCAATGTGGCACACCGATTCTTATGGCAACGGCTTTAACATGAACAAGTACTCGGACCCCCGCATCGACGAACTGTTGGACGCCGCCTTAAAGACGACCGATCAGGAAAAGCGCAAAGAATATTACTATGAGATGCAGCACATTCTGGCGCAACAAGTGCCCGCGCCGATCATTTATTTCCGCCGCAACACAGTGTGCTGGAACAAGCGCGTACACGGACTCGACCCGAACACCATTTTCGATGGCCTGGACGCCGGAGATTCGTACAAGTGGTGGGTCGATCGCTAGATATCTTGAGGGGGTAGTGGCGTCCGGGGAACCCATTACCTGCGGAGCGTTCTCGAACGTCTCCGCCATAGCCCAAATGGGGCTGGGGCGCTCAAGCTCCGGCCCCATTTTTTTGCAGAAAGTGAGGAAAACGATGGGACGCTTTCTTGTCCGCCGCATTTTGCAGTCGATCCCGGTCTTCGTCGGGGTGACGCTCATCTCTTTTGCCCTCATCCACGCCGTGCCCGGCGGGCCGCTGGCGCGGCTAGAGCTGGACCAGGACGTCAAACCGGAGGACATTGCGCGCATTCGATCCAACCTGGGGTTGGATCAACCGATATGGATGCAGTACTTTATCTGGGTTGGCCTGGTTCCCAACAGCCGTGGTGAATTCAGCGGCTTGCTGCAAGGCGATCTGGGCGTGTCGTTCATCGATCAAAGCTCGGTCGCCGACGAGATCAAGGCCCGGCTGCCCAATACACTTTTGCTCTCGCTCACCTCTTTTGCCATCAGCCTGGCGGTCGCCATTCCGATCGGCGTCACGTCGGCGATGAAGCAGCACTCGTGGTTCGACAATGTGGCCACCGTTTTCAGCACTGCCGGCATCTCGATCCCGGCCTTTTGGTTTGGGCTGGTCGCCATCCTGGTCTTTTCGGTCAAATTGCGCTGGCTGCCGTCGGGTGGAATGTACACCCTGGGTCAGGAAAAGAGTTTTCTCGACCTGGTCAAACACATGGTGATGCCGATCTCGATCCTGTCGATCCTCAACGTGGCCGGGTGGAACCGCTTCATTCGCGCCAGCATGCTCGAAGTGATGCACCAGGACTATGTGCGCACCGCGCGCGCCAAAGGGTTGGCCGAGAGGTGGGTCATTGCCCGCCACATCCTGCGCAACGCGCTGATCCCGGTCGCAACGTTGGTTGGCCTGGCCATACCGGGGCTGCTCGGCGGCGCGCTGATCACCGAGACGATCTTTGGCATCCCCGGCATGGGCCGGCTGGCCTTTCACGCGGCCACCGCCAGGGACTATGCCATGATTATGGGCACTTTGATCATTGGCACGGTGACGGTGATCCTGGGCAACCTGATCTCGGACATTGCTTATACATTTTTGGACCCACGCATCAAGGCCAATTAAAAAGCGTGCGAAAATAGAGACAAACGGAGAACAATACGATGGCTGTTCAAGCGACTCAAGCGCCCAATCCGGTTCAACAACAGGCGCGAGCCAATGTTCGCTTTTTGGAAGGACAAAAAACGCCGGGCCTTGTCGAGATGGCCTGGCAGCGATTCCGCCGCGACAAACTGTCGATGCTGGGCACAACGGCGCTGCTCTTGTTGATTTTGCTGTCTGCCGGCGCGCCGCTCATCGCCAAACACCTGACCCGCTATACGCCGCAGCAGATCGAACTGGGCGGCATTCTCAAGACGCCGGGCTATCGAAAAAGCCCCGATCAAGCCATGCACTGGCTCGGCACCGACGAGCTGGGGCGCGACGTGCTCACCAGGGTGCTCTATGGCGGCCGCGTGTCGCTGTACATTTCTTTTTTGACCGTGTTCGTCTCGATCACCTTTGGCGCCATTGTCGGCGCCACGGCCGGCTTTTACGGCGGCGTCATCGACAACTGGTTGATGCGTTTTGTTGACATCGTTTTGGCGATTCCCGGCCTGTTCTTGCTGATCTTGATCTCGACCGTGTTTCATCCGGGCGTCACCGGGCTGGCCTTTGTCATCGCTTCGCTCAGTTGGATGGGTACGTCGCGGCTGGTGCGCGGCGAATTTTTGACCCTCAAGGCCAGGGATTTTGTAGATGCGGCCCGAACCGTCGGCGCCAAAAACTCGCGGATCATCTTTCGCCACATTTTACCCAACGCCACCTCGCCGATCATCGTCGGTGCGACGATGGCGCTGGGCAACGTGATCTTGACCGAAGCCGCGCTGAGTTTTTTGGCCCTGGGCGTACAGCCGCCCACGCCCAGTTGGGGCAATATGCTCAACAACGCCCAACAATACCTTTATCGCGCCCCGTACCTGATCGTCATCCCCGGCTTTTTTATCTTTATCACCGTGCTGTCCGGCAATCTGATGGGCAACGGGCTGCGTGACGCGCTTGATCCCAGAATGCGGCGCGGATAAACCCGCAGAAAGGCAGAACCGATGAATCGAGCCGGGATCAATACGGCGACGCCAAAGCACAAAATTCGCGTTCTGGTTGTTGACGATCACGCCATTGTGCGCAAGGGGATTCGGGCATTGTTGACGACCGAGCCGGACATCGAGGTGATTGGCGAAGCCCAGGACGGGCAAGAGGCGGTCGAACGGACCAACCGGCTTTATCCCGATGTCGTGATCATGGATCTGGTGATGCCCGGCATGGACGGGCTGGAAGCGATCCAACACATCGTTTCGCACCGTCCAAATATACACATCCTGGTACTGACCAGTTTCGCGGGGATCGACCAGGTTCTGCCGGCGATCAAGGCCGGCGCGCTGGGCTACCTGCTCAAAGATTCGGGGCCGGACGAGTTGGTCAAGGCCATTCACCAGGTATATGGCGGAAACTCGGCCCTGCACCCGGCCATCGCCCGCAAACTGCTGCGCGAGATCAGCAACCCGTCGGAGCACAAAGCCAGGGCCTCCACGCTGACCGAGCGCGAACAAGATGTCTTGCAGCTGGTCGCGCGGGGACAAAACAACCAGGACATCGCCGCGCGGCTGGCGATCAGCGAAGCGACCGTGCGCACACATGTCAGCCATATCCTGACCAAGTTGGAACTGTCCAGCCGCACCCAGGCCGCGCTCTATGCCTTGCGCAAAGGACTGGTCTCCCTCCAGGATGTCAACCTGCCCACGCACACAAAATAAAAAACGCTTGTCTCAAGACAAGCGTTTTTTTTGGCGCAAAGACAAAAACTTGGCGCGCCCGGCGGGACTCGAACCCACAACCTTCGCTTTCGTAGAGCGGCGCTCTATCCATTGAGCTACAGGCGCATACCAACGGGGAGGCAGGGATTCGAACCCTGGAAGGAGCTATTAACCCCTTAACCGCTTAGCAGGCGGCCCCATTCGTCCACTCTGGCACCTCCCCCGACTCGCAGCGGAGGGAGAGGGATTCGAACCCCCGGTGGCCGTAAGGCCACAACGGTTTTCAAGACCGTCGCCATCGTCCACTCGGCCATCCCTCCAAACTTGTTGACGGCTTTTCCACAACGGCCCTCTCCGTCCAATCTGCACCGAGTATACCAAAAATGCGGAAAAAAGTCAAACCTG
>CAYZYE010000242.1:0-5446 GCA_964481205.1 uncultured Anaerolineae bacterium
TTGCCCCCTAAATTGATTTTGCGCCGGCCAAAGTCAAATGTGTAGGGTGGCTAGAATGCCAGGACTGAAAATGCTCCGGACATTTGGGTGTGTCTCGTTTGCTTTGTAGCATCGGCCCTTGTGGCCGTTTTTGCCTGTTCCACCCATCTGCGAGCCGCCCTCGATCAGAACTGGGATTTGACAAAATGAATGTTTTGCGTATAATTTAGCCGGCTAAATATTGACTAGCTAATCATTAGTCGGATAACTAGAGGTGATATATGGGGCCAACATCGCCGCCCGAAACGATCGGCCAGTTGCTGGGCCGGATCAGCCATTTGCTCCACAAACGAATGCACGAAACCTGGGAGGCGCTCGGCTTGCACCGCGGGCAGTCCTTTGTGCTGCATTTGTTGTGGGAACAAGATGGACGAACACACTCGGAACTGGCCGATGTTTTGCGACGCTCGCCGGCGACGATCACCAATACGATCAAACGGATGGAAAAGGCCGGGTTTGTCGAACGCCGGTCGGATCCCACGGATGAACGTGTGTCGCGCGTGTTTCTAACCGGGTTGGGACGCAGCATCAAGACAGACGTCGATGCCGCGTGGCAAGCCTTTGAGCGGCAAACGCTGCAAGGTTTTGATCAGGACGAGAGCAGTATATTGCGCGATATGCTGCAAAGAATTTGTCAAAATATTGTCAAGTAAAGGAAACCAACATTGAGATCGATTCAGGCATTGTCAAAATTTCTCAAACCATATTGGCACTGGGCGGTCTTGGCCCCGCTGCTGATGATCCTCGAAGTGGCGATGGATTTGATGCAGCCCAAAATGATCCAACGCATCGTCGATCAAGGAATTGCCCGCCTCGATATGGACATTGTCATCAACACCGGCTTGCTGATGCTCGGCTTTGCGCTGCTCGGCGCGATCGGCGGCGTGGGTTGCACCGTCTTTTCGGTACTGGCCTCGCTCGGCTTTGGCGCCGACCTGCGCAGCGCAATGTTTCGCAAAATTCAATCGCTGTCCTTTGGCAACCTCGACAAGTTGGAGACCGGGCAGCTGATCACCCGCCTGACCAATGACGTGACCCAGGTCGAGCAGGTGGTGTCGATGATGCTGCGAATTATGGTCCGCGCGCCAATGATGTTGATCGGCAGTTTGTTGATGGCGATCGTCACCAGCCCGCAATTGGCGCTGTTGCTGATCGTGCTTGGCCCGTTGGTGTTGATCGTGTTGACCTTTGTGATCAAAAAGGCCTACCCGATGTTTGGCAAATTGCAGGCCAAGATCGACGATCAGAACACGGTGATGCAGGAAAATTTGGCCGGTGTGCGCGTGGTCAAGGCTTTTGTGCGCGCCGGCTATGAAGAGAAGCGCTTTGGCGTGACCAACGATCGTCTGATGGAGATTGCCATTCGCGCCGCGCGAACGACGGCCGTGACAATGCCGGCGATGATGTTGGCCCTCAACCTGGGCATTGTCGCTGCCATCTGGTTCGGCGGGCGGCAAATCATGGTCGGTTCGATGAAGGCCGGGCAGCTGATCGCCTTTGTCAATTACCTGATGCGCACGCTAATGTCGCTGATGTTTGTCAGCATGTTGATGATGCGCGTGGCCCGCGCGCAAGCATCGGCGGAGCGTATCCAGGAGGTGATGGATAGCGAGCCGGAAGTGCAAGACCAGGCCGGCGCGCTGCGCATGGGCGAGGCCGTACCCCAAGGCCGGGTCGTCTTTGACGACGTGACGTTCAGCTATGACGACGATGGGCACGATCCGGTGCTCAAGGGGCTGAGTTTCGAGGCGCAACCGGGGCAAACGGTGGCAATTTTGGGCGCGACGGGGGCAGGTAAAACGAGTTTGATCAACCTGATCCCGCGATTTTACGACGTGACCGGCGGTCGCATCACCATCGACGGCGTCGATATACGCGATATGGATCAGGCGTCGCTGCGCCGTCACGTCGGCGTCGCGCTGCAAGAATCGGTATTGTTTACGGGCACGATCCGCGACAATATTCGCTACGGCAAGCCCGAGGCCACGGATCAAGAGGTGGTCGCGGCGGCCCAGGCGGCCCAGGCGCACGATTTCATCACCCGTTTTGCCGACGGCTATGACACGATGCTGGGTCAACGCGGCGTCAACCTCTCTGGCGGGCAAAAGCAACGTATCGCGATCGCGCGCGCGCTGCTCACCCGCCCCACGGTGCTGATTCTCGATGACAGCACCAGCTCGGTCGATGTGGAAACCGAGATCAAGATCGAAGCGGCGTTGGACGAGTTGATCCGCGACCGCACCCGCCCTTTGGCCGGAATCAGAACCAGTTTTGTGATCGCGCAGCGGATCAGCACCGTGCTCAACGCCGACAAAATCATCGTCCTCGATGACGGGCGGATTGCGGCCGAAGGCACGCACCAAGAACTGCTCTCATCCAGTCCCATCTATCGTGAAATTTATGATTCTCAACTTGGCGCTTTTTCTGTTGAGGCAAGTCCAGAAAGATAATTGTCCCAGATTGGCATAGGTCATAGAATAATATTAGCATAAAATAAGCAAATTTATAGAATTACAAGTTTTTCCAGTCCGTTTCAAAGGAAACTTGTCAACAAGCCAGGCACTTGATTTTGGAAACTGGAAAAGCCTGAGCGAAAGAGCCGGGGAGTAATAGCTAATGTCGGAGCGTAAATCAAGTCAAAAACAAACATCGGCGCCGGGTTTGCGTCCCGGTGGTGGACGCGGCGGCCCTGGCGCGCACTTGATGCGCGCCCAAGAGCGCGCCAAGAATACGCGCGGCACATTGATGCGCATCTGGCAGTATCTACGCCGGCAGCGGGCGGCGCTGGCCGGCACGGTGGCGTTGGTCACACTCACGTCGGGGTTTGGTCTGTTGGGGCCGTACCTGATGGGCCGGGCGCTCGACCAGTTCATTCTCAGAGGTGATTTGCCCGGTCTGACGCGGACGGTGTTGCTGATGTTGGGCGTTTACGCCATTACATCGGCGACAACGTGGCTGCAAACCTATGTCATGGCGGCGGCGTCGCAGCAGACCGTGCGCGACATCCGCAAGGACTTGTTTGCCCGGCTGCAAACGCTCTCGCTGCGCTTTTTCGACCAACGCACGCACGGCGAGTTGATGAGCCGCCTGTCGAACGATGTGGAAAACATTAGCAATGTGCTCACCTCTGGGGTGACGCAGCTCATTTCTAGCGTGTTGAGCGTGATTGGCGTGGCGATCATGATGTTTGTCATCAACTGGCGGCTGGCCATCGTCAGCCTGATCACCTTGCCGTTGATGATGGTTTTGAGCCGGTTCATTGCCAAAAACACGCGCCACGGCTTTCGCGCGCAGCAGCAAAACCTGGGCATTCTCAACGGGATCATTGAAGAGACGATCACCGGGCAGCGCGTGGTCAAGGCCTATGTGCGCGAGCAGACCGCGATCGCCGATTTCGATGAGGCCAATCAAAACTTTAGGCGGTCGGCTGTCAAGGCGCAAATTCTGGCGACGACGATGGGGCCGCTGGGCAATATGGTCGGCAACATTGGCTTTGCCATCGTGGCCGGTGTGGGGGGATGGATGGCCGTGCAGGGGCTGGCTACGGTGGGCACGATTGCCAGTTTTGTCAACTATGCGCGGCGATTTTTGCGCCCGTTGAACCAGATCGCCAGCCTGTACAACAGCATCCAGTCGGCGATCGCCGGGGCAGAGCGCGTTTTCGAGATCATTGACGAGGTACCCCAGGTGACAGACGCGCCGGAGGCAATCGCGTTGGAGCAGATCGAGGGCGACGTGGCCTTTGACGGCGTCTGGTTTGGTTACAAAAAGGATGCGCCCGTGCTCAAGAACGTCACCTTGCACGCCGCGCCGGGGCAAACGGTCGCTCTGGTCGGGCCGACGGGCGCCGGCAAGACGACGATCGTCAACCTGGTGACCCGCTTTTACGACATTGACCGGGGCAGCATTCGCATCGACGGCAAGGACATTCGCGCGGTGAAAAAGGACGATCTACGACGCAAACTGGGCATTGTGCTGCAAGACACCTATTTATTCTCCGGCACGGTGATGGCAAACATTCGCTATGGTCGCCTGGACGCAACCGACGAGCAGGTGATCGCCGCGGCCAAACTCGCCAACGCCGATACTTTTATCCATCGCCTGCCGCGCGGCTACCAGACCGAGCTTTCGGAGCGCGGCAGCAACATCAGCCAGGGGCAGCGGCAGCTACTCGCCATCGCCCGCGCCATCCTCGCCGACCCGAGTGTGTTGATTCTCGACGAGGCCACTTCGAGCGTGGACACGCGCACGGAGCAGCATATCCAGGAGGCGATGCTGCGGTTGATGAAGGGGCGGACCAGTTTCGTCATCGCCCACCGCCTGAGCACGATCCGCGAGGCGGACAAGATTTTGGTGATCGATGACGGCGAGATCGTCGAGCGGGGATCGCACCACGAACTGCTGGCGCAAAAGGGGTTTTATTACCATCTATACATGAGCCAGTTCAAAGGCCAAAATCACGCTGTGCCCGAACTGGCGGCATAAGCGGCGGCGCTGCCGGATTCGCACATTGTCGCTTGGTCTTTTGCCTTGTTTGTTGTACCGAGTATAATGTTGATATGCAAACCCAGGTTCAGAACCACAGGAATTTGATCACTAAATCACCGCCAGAGCACATTGTAGACCGTACAGATTTGTATCGCATCGACGCCGGCCGCAAGCTAGACTCTAAACGACGCGCCCAACTGGGGCAGTTTTTTACACCGCCGTCCATAGCCCGGTTCATGGCTTCTATGTTTAGCGCGTCAATGGGGCGGGTCCATTTGCTGGATGCCGGCGCCGGCGTGGGGTCTTTGACCGCTGCATTTGTAGAACAAATATGCCGGCAAGATATTCCCCCGTCCTATATCTCGGTTTCGACCTACGAAATAGACCCACTCTTGAACAAATACCTGGGTCTGACATTGGCTGAATGCAGGTCGCTTTGTCTGACTCGTCAAATCGCCTTTGCCAGAGATGTCCAAGACCAAGATTTCATCCAGGCCGGAGTTGAAATGTTGATGGGGGGATTATTCCCCGTCGAACGCCATTCATTCAACCGGGTTATCCTGAATCCCCCGTGGAAAAAAATCACGCAAAACTCGACACATCGTCGCCTTTTGCGCAAAATAGGAATAGAAACCAGTAATTTGTATTCTGCTTTTCTGGCTATTGCGGCAGATTTGCTGGAACCAGATGGCGAATTGGTCGCCATCACCCCGCGCAGTTTTTGCAACGGCCCCTATTTTCGGCCTTTTCGCCAACGCTTTTTGGGCGCAATGTCTTTGCAGCGTATTCACATTTTTGAATCGCGCAATGAGGTATTTGGCGACGACAATGTTTTACAGGAAACTATTATTTTTCATGCGGTAAAAGGTCGGCGGCGAGACAAGGTTGTCATTTCCAAGAGTGACGGTCCAGGCACATC
>CAYZYE010000243.1:0-5435 GCA_964481205.1 uncultured Anaerolineae bacterium
TTTGGAAGCCCACCTGGTTTCCCGTACTTTGTTTCTGTCAAAATCACTCGTTTTCTCTGCAACCTGGCAACGCACAAATAGAGCAACTCGTGATTGGTTTCATCTACCCTCTCGTCTTGGCCGGTTTTTGTTGGCTCCAAGATCGATTTGCGCATTTGCGAGTTCAGTATTGCTCGAATCAGGCCAAATCAGAGCACTGTCTTGATCATGCGGTAAAACTGGAAATTTGTCAAGTTGATGCCGCGTTGCGCGGCGGTTTTTTTTTGAAACAGATGTTGCATCGATCTGGAATATGTGTTATAATCATTGACCGGGACAAAGCCGGGTTTCAGATCACATCGAGGGGATCGACGATGGATTGGATCGTGTTCTCTTGTTCTCTTTCGGCCAAATCGTCCAGTTTGCGGGTGTCGATCTGGCGACAGCTCAAGCGCGTGGGCGCCATTTCGCCGGTTGGCAGCGTGTACGTTCTTCCGGCCCGCGAGCCGTGCGTCGAGGCCTTTGGATGGCTGGCCCAGCAGGTGCGGCAGGCCGCCGGCGAGGCGCTGGTCATGCACGTCGGGCAGTTTGAAGGGCTGACCGATGAAGAGATGATCGCCCTCTTTCGCCAGGCGCGACAGGAAGACTATGCCGGGATTGAGACTTTGGCCGCGCAATTGGAGCAAACCATTCGCCGGCAGACGGACGCGCCAGCGCGCATGCTTCTCAAGGACGATCTGGACCGGCTGCAAAAGCAGCTCGCCGATGTTGCGCGTATCGACTATTTCGAGTGTCCGGATCGGGACATGCTCACCGCCCGGCTGGCGCGGCTTCGGCTGGCGCTTTTTCCGGCCCCCGTTTTGCCGGTCGAGATCGTCGCCACCGGAATCGAGGGCTATCGCCACGCGCGCTGGGTGACGCGCCCCCATCCTTATGTGGATCGACTGGCCTGCGCCTGGTTGATCCGGCGCTTTATCCACCGCGAGGCGGTCATTCGCTACGCCGTTGAGCCAGAGCCGGACGAGATTCCTTTCGATGTGCCCGGCGCCGAGTTTAGCCACCAGGGCAGTTTGTGTACTTCTGAGGTGATGTTGCGCGCGTTTGGCCTGGACGATCCCGCGTTGTTGGCCGTCGCCGAGATCGTTCACGAGGTCGATCTGCACGATGGGTTGTACGCGCATCCCGAAACAAGCGGGGTGGGCGCGCTGCTGCGCGGTTGGCAGCTCACCGGGCTGACAGACCAAGAGATCGAGGCGCGCGGGCTGGCGCTTTTTGATGGACTGTACGCGGCCCTGGCCGGACATCCGCCTGCAATCGGGTAGGGCTTGCCCGGTTTTCAAAATGTCCCAAAACTTGCCAGCACCGAGGTTTGTTGATGCAAGTTGCCTTTGAAACGGACTGGAAAAGCCTGGGCAATTCCATAAATTTGCTTCCAACATCATTCTATGGCCTGTGCTAATCTTTACCACCGGACACTTTTAAACAGTTACACCGAGATACACGGAGAAGGCACAGAGATTCGCGGAGGTATTTCGACGTTTGTTTTCGCCGCGAGCGGCCCGCTTGTGGCCCGGATCATGGCCAAGTTTTCGTGTTCGGGCGATAAATTCGTGGCTAGAATACGAAAACTCGGTGCTTTCCGTGTAAAAAGCTCAAGTGTCTGGTAGTGAATGCTAATCTGGGAGGCCACTGAAAAAAATATGAACCAAGGACGCCAAGATTATCTTGTATTTGCGAATATTTACGGCGCTACTCGATGCCTTGTTTCTTTGCGATCTCGGCGCTCTCTGCGGTTGGCAGGTGTACTGGGGGCAGCACGCTCCTAATGTTGTACAAAAACAACTCGTCTGGGTGTGCCAGGCCAGCGATATTGATGAGATTGTAGGGAGGCCGGAGTGGAGACAAGACAAAAACCCGTTCGGCGGTTGGTTGATTTTTTGGGGTTGAGGCGCAATATGGTCGCTTTGCTGACCATGGTCATTTTGGTCGGGCTGGGCGAAAAGATGGCCGAGCGTTTTTTGCCGATCTATTTGGTGGCGCTGGGCGGCGGCGCTTTTTCGATCGGCTTGCTGAATGGGATGGACAATCTGTTGAGCGCATTGTATTCGTACCCCGGCGGTTATGCCAGCGACCGGCTGGGTTACAAACGCGCGCTGATCCTGTTCAATTTGATCGCAATGTTGGGTTATTTGATCGTGATTTTCGTGCCCAGTTGGCAGGCAGTGATCATTGGTTCGATCTTTTTTCTGTCGTGGACGGCGATCTCGCTGCCGGCGACGATGGATATGGTTTCCAAAGTCTTGCCCAAGAACAAGCGCACGATGGGTGTGTCAATGCACTCGCTGGTGCGGCGGGTGCCGATGGCTTTGGGGCCGATGCTGGGCGGGTGGATGATTGGGTTGTTTGGCGACAGGGACGGCGTGCGTCTGGCATTTGTGGTTGCGCTGATCCTGGGGGCGGTGTCGCTGGTCATGCAGCAGTTGTTGATCGGCGACAAGGGCAAAAAGGGACGTCAGGCCGAGGGCAATCCGCTGCGCGCCTTGTCGCTGATGAGTCCCGCGTTGCGCAATTTGCTCGTTTCGGACATCCTGGTCCGTTTCTGCGAGCAGATTCCTTATGCTTTTGTCGTCATCTGGTGTGTCAAGATCAACGGTATTACCCCGCTCCAGTTTGGCGTTTTGACCACGATCGAGATGGTCACGGCGATGTTGATCTATATCCCGGTCGCTTATCTGGCCGACAAGAATGCCAAAAAGCCGTTTGTCGTCGCCACATTTGGCTTTTTTACCCTCTTTCCACTGGCGCTGCTCTTTTCCCGTTCTTTCTGGCTGATGGCGTTGGCTTTTGTTTTGCGCGGGATGAAAGAGTTTGGTGAGCCGACGCGCAAGGCTTTGATCATGGATTTGGCTCCAGAGGGGAAAAAGGCCAGCACCTTTGGCGTGTATTATTTGATCCGCGACATTGTCGTGTCAGTTGCGGCGTTCGGTGGCGCGCTGTTGTGGGACGCTTCGACGACGACCAGGTTGTTGGGCCTGCTGGGGGTGGAGGGAAGCCAGGTGCCGTGGATTGCAACGCTCACTTCGCCGGCGGTTAATTTGATGACGGCGTTTGGGTTTGGTTTGTTGGGAACGCTCTATTTTGCCGTGTTTGGCAAAGATCTGGGAAGCAGGGATGTAAAGGCCAGATCAGAGGGCGCTTGGTAAATATATCTAGTTTATGGTATGGAAAGGAGCAAGACAATGAAATGGGTGACACGTTCGCATGTGCATGTGGACCGAGTGGCCTGTCCGTGGCTGATCAGCCGTTTTGTGGACTCGGACGCCGAGTTTTTCTTTGTGCCGCACAGCCAGGTGCTTCAGGCTGCTGAGGAACTGGGCGCGACGCCGTTCGACGCGCCGGGGAGCGAGTTGGGGCACAAGGATGGCAAGTGCTCGTTCGAGACAATCATCGACCACTATGGTTTGACCGACAAGGCACTGCTGCGGCTGGCGGTCATCGTCCACGGCGCCGATGTCAGCGCAGACCTGGAAGACGATCCGTTGTCTGTGGGGTTGGAAGCGCTTGCCGTGGGCTATAGTTTGCGTTTCCCGGATGATTACGAGAATTTGGATCGCCAGTTTGACATGTACGATGCCTTTTATGCCTGGTGCCGGCTCGACGTAGCCAAAAACGGGTGAGCGACGCATTTCGCTGATTGGCCGGGCGCGGTCGCGTTGCCCGGACCGAAAAGCGCCAAGAGACCTGGTCGAGTCAAACTCGGTCAGGTCTTTTGCTGTCTGGGCCGGGGTTGGTCATTGATCGCCCGTTTTGCCGCAAGCTCCTTGATGTGTCCGTCAAGCTCTTGCAAGGCCGCACGATCGTCGCGCCAGCGCGCCAGTTGCATGTGCTTTTGCAAAAACAAGCCCAGTGTTTCCAGATCGGGCGCGTGGCTGCCCTCGACCGACGCGGTCAGCGCGCCCAGCGCGTTGGCCCACAAGCCGCAGGCGCGCAGGTCGAGGCCGTGCATTTGCCCGGCGATCAAGCCGGCGGCAAAGGCATCGCCGGCGCCGGTGGTGTCGATGACGGGGGTGGAAAACGCCGGTACGTCGATGCGCACGCCGCGCGTGCTCAAGACGCACCCGCGATCGCCCAGTTTGAGCGCGATGGCGGCGACGTTTTGGCGGTGCAGGCTGCGCAAGGCGTCTCGAACATTGTCGGCCGGGGCGGCCAGGGCGTACAGTTCGTCCAGGTTGGGAAACAGCATGTCGATCTGGGGTAGCAGCGAGTGAACCAGCGCCGCGTCTTGCCGCGCGATCTCTAGCCCCGGGTCCAGGCTAATCCGCACTCCGGCGCGGTGGGCAATGGACAAGGCTCGCTGCGCCGCTTTTCGCTGCGGCGCAGCGAGCAGCGCATAGCCGGATAGGTGCAGCCAGTCGGCCGCGCCGATCGCTGCCGCGTCCAACTCGCCGGGCTGTGTGTGTACGTTCGCGCCGCGATAGCCGATCATGGTGCGCTGGCCGTCTGGAGTGACGATGACGACCATCATTCCGCCGCATGTGGTCGGGTCGCGTTGGATCAATGCGCTTTCGACGCCCGCCCGGCGCAGGTCGGCGAGTGCCTGTTGCGCCAGAACGTCGTTGCCGGTGCGCCCAATCAGCCCTGTCGAGATGCCGCATTGGGCCAGCGCGCGGGCCGTGTTGGCTGCCGAGCCGCCGCTCTTGATCGAAATGGCGCGCGCGATGCCGTCGCCGCCAGGCTGGGGATAGGAGGGGATGTGGACAATGATGTCGAGGATGATGTCGCCCAGGACAATGACCTCAGCCATGTTCGTAAAAGCAGAGCATTGTGCTGCCGTATCTGCGTCGGTCGGTCAGGACATAGTGGTCGAGTGCGAGCGGTTCAAATTCTTTGGGAAAGATTTGGACGACGATGACCCCGCTGGGGGAGAGGATGGGGTATTCGTCGAGGGTCAGCAGGGCTTTCGACCACAGTTTTTTGTATTGCGGTGGCGCGACGTAAATGATCTCGAACCTGGTTTGGGTCGCCGGCACAAATTTAAAGGCGTCCTGGTGTAGAACGGTGGCCTGTGCAGCCAAACCGGTGCGTTCCAGGTTGTCGCGTATGGTTTTGACGGCCTGGGCCGTTTTTTCGACAAACACGGCTTGCGCCGCGCCCCGGCTCAACGCCTCGATGCCGACCGCGCCCGTTCCCGCGAACAGATCGAGAAAGTGGCTGTCGGGCAGGTCGTGGACGAGGATGTTGAATACTGCTTCTTTGACCCGGTCGGTGATCGGGCGGGTGCCTTTGCCCGGCACCTGTACGAGTTTTTTTCCTTTGGCTTGGCCGGCAATCACGCGCATGTTTTCCCCTTTGCTGCATTATCGCGTCATTATACGTCAAAGCGGCCGGGGGGGCAATTGCTCCAGGGCAATCGCATCTTGACTCGCTGGGCGCCAAAACGGTGGTTCAAAGGCCAA
>CAYZYE010000244.1:0-5395 GCA_964481205.1 uncultured Anaerolineae bacterium
GATGCGCATCTTGTTTCTTTCTGCTTTTTATCCCCCCTATGTGATCGGCGGCTGGGAGCAGCTGGCGCGAGACATCAATCTCGGTTTGCAGGCGCGGGGGCATGCGTCGTATGTGTTGACCAGCGATTATGGCGTGGAGGGAGGGGCGCAGAGCGAACTGGGGGTCGAACGGACGCTGGAACTCGAAAATGACCTGGTTCACTATCGCCCGTGGCGATTCTTTTGTGGGCGCGGGCGCCGGCTGCGGCGCAACCTGGCCCGTGTGGAACGGGCGGTCTCGACCTTTGCCCCGGACGTGGCGTTCGTCCACGTGATGTGGGATCTCTCGCCTCGCCTACCGTGGCTGGTCGAGCAGTTGTTGCCTGGACGGGTGGTCTATTATCTGGCCGGCGATTGGCCCTATGCGCCGGATGTCCATGTCTTGTATTGGCGCGACCCGGCGCGGCGGCGCGCGCTCAGGCCGTTCAAGGCGGCGCTGGGTCGCTGGGCGGTAGCCCGGGTGACGCGGGAACGGCAGGTCTTTGCGCCCGCGTTTGGCCACGTTTTGTGCGTCAGCCGGGCGGTGCGGCGCGATCTGATCGCGCATATGGATATTGCGCCAGAACGAACGCGGGTGGTGTATAATGGCGTTGATACGGAGCGGTTTGCCCCCTCCCCACAGGCGCGTTCGGCGCGGGCGGGCGAGCCGCTCGCGCTGTTGTACGTGGGCAGTCTGGTGCCGCACAAGGGCGTACACACGGCCGTCGAGGCGATGTCGATTTTGGCCCGCCGGCCGGGGCTGGAGCGCGTTTCGCTGACGCTGGTCGGTTCCGGGCATCCCGACTACCGGGCGCGTCTGGAGGCGCTGGTGGCGCGCAAGGGGTTGGAGAACCACGTTCGCTTTTATGGCCGCGTGCCTCGCGCCGAAATGCCCGACCTCATGCGCCGTTTCGATGTCCTGCTTTTTCCCTCCACCTGGAGTGAGCCGCTGGCGCGCACGATGCAAGAGGCGATGGCCGCCGGGCTGGTGGTGGTGGGCACGACCACGGGGGGCAGCGGCGAGATTTTGATCGAGGGGGAGACGGGATTGACGTTTGCGCCGGAGGACGCCGGCGCGCTGGCGGCGCAGGTCGAACGGCTGGCCCAGGATGCTGCGCTGGCGTCGCGTTTGCGCCGTAACGCGCGCGCCCTGGTCGTTCGCCAGTTCGATATTCGCCGCATGTTCGACGAGGTCGAGGCGTATTTGGAGGGGGTTGTGTCACCGGCTGTGGGCAGCGATCGATGGGCAGATGATTCAGGATGACGATATTGTGACAATTTCCAAGATGTTTGACGTTCTGTATTCGTTCGGTCTGGCCTGATGCGCATCCTATCGTTGACCAATTTTTATCCCCCTGTCGCTCAAGGGGGATTTGAGCAGTGGTGTCAAGAGGTGTCGGAAGGGCTGCGCGCGCGCGGGCACGAGGTGGAGGTCTTGACCAGCCGTCACCGGCGCGCCGCTGCGCCCGGCGATCCGCCGTGGGTGCGGCGCGATCTCTATTTAGAGATGGAGTTGGCCTCGCTGCGCAACGGGGTGCGCTTTTTTGTGGGTCGCCGGCGGCGCAGGCAGGCCAATCTGGTTTGTCTGCGCCGGTTGGTGGCGCGTTTCCGGCCGGACGCGATTTTGGCCTGGGGGATGTGGAACCTGGATCGCTCGCTGCCGGCCCTGGCCGAGCAATTGTTGCCCGACCGCACGGTGTATTATATGGGCGATGATTGGCCGACGCTGCCCGCCCAGTATCGGTTCTACTGGCAGGCCGCGCCTCGATCCCGGCTCACGGCGTGGCCCAAGCGCGCTTTGGGGTCACTGGCCTTGCGGATGTTGGCCCGCGAGTCGCTGCCGGCGCTGCGTTTTGAGCATGTCTTGTTCCCTAGCCGGTTCATGCGCGATGATCTGGCGCGTCGCGGGGTGAAGGCGCGCCGGTCGCGGGTGGTGTACGGCGCGGTCGATACCACGCCCTATGTGTCGCCCGGTGCGCCGGAGAGGCGGGCCGGCGATGGGTGGACGTTGTTGTATGTCGGGCGTTTGGCGCCGAGCAAGGGGGTGCATGTGGCCGTGGAAGCGATGGCGCAGCTGGTGCATCGCCTGGAGATACGCGGGGCGCGTTTGCTGATCGTGGGCGCCGGCGAGGCGCGTTACGAGGCCCGTTTGCGCGCGTTGGTGCGGCGCGAGCGTTTGGAACCGTTCGTCGAGTTTGTGGGAAGACAAGGCAACCGTGCGATGCCGGAATACTATCGGCGTGCCGATGTTTTGTTGTTTACCTCGCTGTGGCCCGAGTCGTTTGGCCGCGTGTTGGTGGAGGCGATGGCTTCCGGCGCGGTGGCGGTCGGTGCGGCGGTGGGGGGAGCGGCAGAGATATTGGAGCACGGCCAAAATGCGCTCGTCTCTCGGCCCGGCGACGCGCGTGACCTGGCCGCTCAGGTCGCGCGGCTCATTCGAGACCCGGATTTGTGGCGCCGGCTGTCACAGGCCGGGCGGCGCGTGGCCGTGTCCCGGTTTGATATAAAACGGATGGTGGACGAGATTGAAGAATATCTATCCGGCGTTGCGGCGTGAGTATGGCCGGTTTCGCTTCGCTTGACGTGGTCCGGCCAGGGGATGCTCGAGGGCAGGTGGTTTTTGTCTCTTGCTGGTATCCGTATCCGCCGGACAATGGCTCCAAGATACGGGTGCATGCCTTGCTCAAGGCTCTGGCCTCTCGATACCGGGTCTCATTGGTCACTTTTGGCCCTGCGGATGCCAACCTGGACGAGTTGGCTCATCTGTGCAGCGAGTGTGAGGTCGTTGTGCGGGACCCTTTTCGCCGGAGGTGGCTGCGGGCGATGCTGGGTTGGTTCTTGCCGCTGCCGCGCTCGGTGTTCAGCACCTATAGCGCCCGAATGGCGCGCGCGGTGCGGCGCGCTGTGACCCGGTCACGGTGTGCTGTGGTTATTGCTTCGACGATGCAGGTGGCGCCTTATGTCATCCATTTTGGGCGGACGCCTAAAATACTCGAGGAGCACAATTTTGGCACTCGTATGATGTGGGAGCATTATCGCTCTGCACCGGGGGGACTTGAACGGGGGCGGCGTTGGGTGGCCTGGCGAAAGACGCGCCGTTATGAGCGATGGGCATATCCGCGCTTTGACGTCTGCACGATGGTCTCCGTTCAAGATCGTCAGGCTGTTTTGGCCGAGATGCCCGCTTTGGCTCATCGGGTTGAGCTTGTTCCCAACGGCGTCGATATGGCGAATTATGCGTCGAGTTGGCCCAAGCTTGGTGCTCAAAGCCTGGTCTTTAACGGCGCGATGACCTATCGCGCCAATTACGACGCGGTGGCCTTTTTTTTGCGAGATGTTTTCCCGTTGATCCGGGGTCAGCTACCCAACGTGCGCCTGAGTGTGACCGGTTCGACCGAGGGGGTGGATGTGGCCTCTCTGGCGCTGGACGATCACGTCACGTTGACCGGCTATGTGACGGACATTCGTCCGCTTGTCGCCGGGGCGTGGGTTTGCGTGGTGCCGCTGCGCGCCGGCGGCGGCACGCGGCTCAAGATTTTGGAGGCGATGGCGCTGGGGACGCCGGTCGTGTCCACGTCCAAGGGCGCCGAGGGGCTGGCAGTGACGCCAGAGCAGGATATTTTGATCGCCGACACGCCGGCCGGGTTTGCCGCGCAGACGGTGCGTCTGTTGCGCAGCCCCGAACTGCGCGCGCGGTTGGCGCGCAATGGTCGCCGGCTGGTCGAAGTGCGGTATGATTGGCAGCGCATTGGGCAAAAATGGCTCCAGGTGGTGGAGACGGTGATGGACGGACGGAGGGCGGAAAAATGACGCTGTGGCCGCGTCGATGGCGGTGGCAGGGGGTGCTGCGGGTTGGTGTCGTCGTGACCGTCCTGGTGCTTAGCGCTGCGTTGATTCATCTTGTGTCCCCCAGGCAGGCCAAATTGATCCTGGTCTTGATTCCTGGTTTGGGTGTGGCCGTTGTTTTTTTGCGGCGGCCGGCCTGGGGGCTGTTGGCTTTGATCGGGGGCAGCCTGTTGGTGCCGTTTTCGCTCGGCACCGGCACGCAGACCGGGATCAATATCACGATCCTGACGCTCGTCTTGCTGTTGGGATTGTGGCTCCTGGACATGATTGTGCTTCGACGCCGGCTGCGTCTGACCTTGTCTCGCGTGGTGGTGGCGTCGCTGGCGATTCTGGTGTCTGCGACGTTGGCTTTTCTCGCCGGACAGTTGCCCTGGTTTCAGGTACCCTCTGCGCCGATGAGCGCGCAGTTGGGCGGGTTGGCCGTTTTTTGGCTCTCGGTGGTGGCGTTCTTGCTGGCGGCGCATCAGATACAAGACATGCTGTGGTTGCAGCGCCTGGTGTGGCTTTTTTTGGCCCTGGGGGCACTGTATGTCGTTGGCGGCCTGCTCCCGGCATCGAGACCGACAATCGATGCATTGTTTCCGCACGGCGCAACGGGGAGTGTGTTTTGGATCTGGTTGGTGTCGTTGGCGTTCGGTCAGGCGGTATTCAATCGACAGTTGTCCGGGCGCTGGCGTTGGGCGCTGGGTGCGCTTGTCGTTGCTGTATTTTATGCCGGGCTGGTCAGAACGCGCAGTTGGGTTTCGGGGTGGCTGCCGCCGCTTGTGTCTGTGGTCGCTATTTTGGTGGTGGGTAGGCCGCGTTTGGGCATGTTGGCTGCGTTGGCAGCCGGACTGAGTGGGATTGTTTACCGGGAGACGATTTTTCGGATCATTTATCTGGAAAACGAATACAGTTTTTTGACGCGCGTGGAAGCGTGGCGCATTGTGTTCGAGATCATCAAGGTCAATCCGGTGTTGGGTTTGGGGCCGGCCAATTATCGCTTTTACACACCGCTGTTTTCCATTTTGGGGTGGTATGTGCAGTTCAACTCGCATAATCAGTATGTAGACCTTGTTGCGCAGACCGGGATTTTGGGGCTGGCGAGTTTTTTGTGGTTTGTGTGGGAGGTGTGGCGGCTGGGCTGGCGGCTGCGTGATCGGGTGTGCGGGGGGTTTGCGCAGGCGTATATCTACGGTACGCTGGGCGCAGTGGGCGGGATGTTGGCGGCCGGGATGTTGGGCGATTGGGTGCTGCCGTTTGTGTACAATATTGGTATGGAGGGTATGCGCGCCAGTGTGTTGGGGTGGCTGTTTTTGGGCGGGCTGGTGGTGATCGAGCAGGCGGAACGGACCAGGGTTGTGGTATGAAACTGACGATTGTGATTGTGAGTTGGAATACCCGCGATTTGCTCGTTCAGTGTTTGCAGTCGGTGTATGGTACGCTTGACGCGCGGACAATTTCTTGCGAGGTTATTGTCGTTGACAATGCGTCGACGGATGACAGCGTGCAGGCGGTGCGACGGCGCTTTCCCGATGTCGTGCTCATCGAA
>CAYZYE010000245.1:0-5387 GCA_964481205.1 uncultured Anaerolineae bacterium
ACGGCTCACCCAACGCGGTTTCAACCGCTGGATTGTAGAATTGAACAGCCCTGACCTCCTCGCTTTTCACCCAAAACACAAGACAATGCCGAAACAAACGTTATCTATCGATCATCGACAGCACTTTGGTCGCCACCATATCAATCGCAATCGTATTGAACCCGCCCCGGGGAATGATCACGTCGGCATACCGCTTGCTCGTCTCGACAAATTCCAGGTGCATTGGGCGCACACTGTTCAAATACTGCTCGATCACCGACGCCATCGTCCGCTCGCGCTCGGCAATATCGCGTTCCAGCCGGCGAATAAAGCGCAAATCGGCATCCGCATCGACGTAAATCTTGATATCGAATCGATCGCACAACCGCCGTTCGGCAAAAATCAAAATCCCCTCGACCAAAACAACCGGCCTGGCCTCCACCCGGCGCGTCTGGGGGCGGCGCATATATGTCGCAAAATCGTACACCGGGACATCGACCGCCTGGCCCCGGCCAAGCAAGTCCAGGTGTTCGATCAACAAATCACTCTCTAGCGCGTCTGGATGATCGAAATTGACCCGCCGGCGTTCCGGCAAAGGCAAGTGGCTCAAATCACGATAATACGCATCGTGCTGGATAAAAGCCACCCTGTCGCGGCCAACGCGATCTAGAATTGCTTCAAAAATTGTCGTTTTACCCGACGCCGTTCCCCCGGCCACGCCGACAATGATGGGTTTGGCAACCACCTCGACCTCCCGCCGGACAACTGTGCTATTATACATGATTCTGGGTGTTTGACAAGGCAAACAATTGTCCAAATCCTCAGATGACCTGGCCCCGATTTCGCGCCTGCATAAACTCGACCATATTATAGACCACCGCATTGGCCGAAACAGCGACCCCGTGCTCGCCTCCCAAAGCGATCACGGCGCCATTCAAAGCATCGATCTCTGTTCTCTTGTTCGCTCGAATATCTTGCCAGGTCGATGACTTGTGCGCCCTGGTCGCCGGGATCAATTGCTCATAGAACACAGGCCGATAAGCCTGCGGCGAATCCCAATGCGTCCGGTAGCCGCTCGCGCGCATCACGGCAAATATCTCCTCGACAATGCGATCCATGATCGCCCTCGTCGACGGCCACGCGCCCAATGTCCCATAAGTCACATCAAAAATCGCGCCCAACGGGTTGAGCGCGCAGTTGTAGAGCATCTTGGCCCACAAATCCTTTTCGATCGCCGCACTGACCAGGCACGGAATGTCGCCGGCCGAAATGGCGCGCGCCAAAGGCGCCAACCCGCGCAAGCGATCGTGAAACAAACTGCCGAGATGAATGGCGTCGGCGTGAACAGTAACCTCGCTCTGGTTCTTTTGCGGGCGGTAAAAACCAGTGATCACCCGCGCATTGTAAACCCGGTCCCGGTCAAAATGTTGGCAAAACAACTCGGCGTTGCCCCAGCCGTTCTGGCACAAAACCAGATCGGCCTGCTGCACCAAACGCGGGCAAGCCGCCAGGTCGCGCGCCGCGGCCAAAGAATCAAAAGACTTGGTGCAAACCAGAACATAATCGTATACCGCGCGCCGAATCTCTTGAAGCGAAGCAAAAGCATCAAAAGCGTCCGGCGCGGCGTGAAAAGAGCCAAAAATACCCGTGCGCAGCAGCCCATCGCGCTCCAGGTGCGCAACCGTGTCCGGCCGGGCGACAATGCTCACTCGCGCTCCGGCCTTGATCAAACAAGCGGCCAATCCCAGCCCAACTGCGCCGCCGCCGTACACAA
The DNA here is from genome assembly GCA_964481205.1 of uncultured Anaerolineae bacterium. Lineage (GTDB taxonomy): Bacteria > Chloroflexota > Anaerolineae > JAFGEY01 > JAFGEY01 > CAYRXM01. The sequence continues at coordinate 1,754 of CAYZYE010000245.1, forward strand.
GCACATTCATCGACATCACACCCATAACGGGCCCACCCACGCCGAGGATGAGACGGTCAAATAAACCAGGCCGCCCAACAGGCCGATGAAAACACACGCCAACAGCGCGCCAAATACGCAAAATCCGATCATGATCGCCGCCACGATCAAAACCACCCTGGTCGTGCGCTCTTGCGATTGGCCGCTTGCCGCGGCACGTCCATCCACGCGCGCCAACGACGAACGCCGCGCCAGCCAATCGCCGATCCACAGGTAGCGAAAATCACGGCCCTCATAGATTTGATACGCGCCGTACAGCGCATAACCCGTCCCCCCCACCATGATCAAAATGCCGACGAAAAAAGTGATCAACATCAGCGGCACGGCGACAACCGTGCCCAGACCCAGGGTGAGAAAACTGAACGCAAAGCCCAAAATCCACGAGCCGCCGACAATGATCAACACCGCCGCCATTTGCAAACCTTGAAAAAGCAACGATTGCAGCCCGTGAAAACCCACCCACTCGGACTCTTGGCGCCTGGTCAACCAGACAGCGCACGCGCCGATGATGCCGCCCAACCCGACGGCCAAATTGAGCACGACGCTGGCGTGCGCCAACGCCGCCCAGGTGCGCTCGTCGTCCGAATGCGCCGGCGCCTCGCCGGGTAAAACCGCTGGCTGTGATCTATTTTCGCTCATATCGCCTCCCTATGTTATTCAAACCGCGCCGCTTTGACATCGCCCGGCCCGGCAGACAAGAGCCAACGGCCTTATTATAGCATCAACCCAAGCCAAGCACAATGCCGCGCCGCTCAAAAATGCCTCGGAATCCCCATTCCGAGGCCAGCCGTTGGGGGCCATGGTGTAGCCTCCGCAGCCTCTTTGATTGACAACAAAACATGAACAGACTACAATATGTCTGCTCCCCGCAGCTTTATCTTTGAATGGAGGAAAGTGATGAGCCTCGAAATCGGCATTGTTGGACTGCCCAACGTGGGCAAATCGACCTTGTTCAACGCCCTCACCAACGCCGGCGCAGCCGTAGCCAGCTATCCGTTTACAACCATCGAACCCAATATCGGCGTCGTCCCCCTGCTCGACTCGCGCCTCGACTTTGTGGCCTCGCTGGTCAAACCGCAAAAAATCATACACAGCACGGTACGCTTTGTCGATATTGCCGGATTGGTGCGCGGCGCGCATCGAGGCGAGGGATTAGGCAACCAATTCCTGGGCCACATTCGCAACGTCGACGCGATTGCGATGGTCGTGCGCTGTTTTGAAGACGAAAACGTCGCCCACATCGACGAACGCATTGACCCGCTCGCCGACATTGACACGGTGTGGCTTGAACTGATCCTGGCCGATATCGAGATCGTCGAACGCCGGATCGCCAAAGTACAAAGCGCCGCCAAAGCCAGCCCGACCAAATTTGCCCATGAACTGGACTGGCTGGGCGCTTTGCGCGCCCACCTCGACCAGGGACGCAAGGCCGGCGCGTTCGCACGCTCTGAACAAGAGCAGACCTGGATCGCCGAAATGGCCCTGCTGACGGTCAAACCGTACTTTTATGTGGCCAACATTGACGAAGAAGCGCTGCCGGAGGGCGGCGCGCTCACCGACCGCGTGCGCCGGCTGGCGGCGCAAGAAAAGGTCGAGTTGGTGGCGCTGTGTGCGCAAACGGAAATGGAGTTACTGGCCTGGCCGGCCGACGAAGCGGCCGCTTATCTGGCCGATTTGGGACTGAACGAACCGGGCTTGCAACGCCTGGTCCGCGCCGGCTATCGTGCGCTCGATCTGATCACATTTTTCACCGCCACCGGAACCAAGACAGTGCAAGCCTGGGCCATCCCCGCCGGAACGACCGCGCCCCAGGCCGCCGGAAAAATCCACACCGATTTCGAGCGCGGCTTTATCCGCGCCCAAGTCGTCGCCTTTGACGAACTGCGATCGGCCGGCTCATTCGCCGAGGCCAAACACCACGGCCGGCTGCGCACCGAAGGGCGCGAATACATCGTTCAAGACGGCGATGTCGTTCACTTTATGTTCAACGTGTGACAAAACGACGCCCAAATTGGCCGATGCAAACAACACACCTCATCTTTCGCCCAATTTTTTGGCACCAGGGCAAAATGGGCTGAACCAGTACAGCAGAGAACACCAAGACACAAAGCATCATCAAACATCTATTAAAACCACTCACACACAAGGAGTTTGCCATGCCATCAGCCAACGCTTTATTCAACCGCCTGTACGCGCAAATCGAATCCTTGCCGGTCATCGACTGCCACGAACACACGCAAGGCCCCGCTGCACGCCCCCCGTATACAGAGCCGATCGCCGTCCTGATCCTGGGCTATGTCTTTAGCGATCTGCAATCGGCGGCCTTTGGCTTTGACGATCGCCAAATCGCCCGCCTGCAAGACCCCGAGGTCAGCACCGACGACAAATGGCCGCTTTTCAGGCAACTGTGGCGCGCCACCGAACACACCGCCTATGCGCGCGTGACCAAACTGGTGCTCAAACACGTGTATGGCGAGGAGACAATCAGCCGCGACGCGCTTGATCGGGTGGCCGAAAAATTGGCGGCGCAAGACGAAACCGCCTATTTCCAGGCCATCGACAAGGCCGGCATCCAGGTGATGTTGGTCGACGTGTTGGGATGGCTGGAAGAAGGACTGGGCAGTTTTATCGACGGCAGCAAAACCTTTCCAGAAAAATGGCGCCCGCTGATCTCGCTGCCCGACATGCACCCAAACACCTTTGACTGGGAAACGATCAACCGCTACGGCGCACTGGCCGATCGTCACATCACCTCACTCGATGAATATCTAGAAGCAATATACATCGTCATGACCAAATGCGTCGAGCGCGGCGCAGTGGGGATCAAAGACCAGGCCGCCTATACCCGCGTCCTCGCTTACGACCTGGTATCCACGGCTGAAGCGGAAAAACAGTTCAACCGGGTACTGAGCAATCCGCGCGACAGCCTGGGGTGGCCGGCCGGCAAGCCGCTCAACGACTATTTCTTTCACCAATACATGCGCTTTGCACGCGAACTGGACCTGCCCGTACAGCTGCACACCGGGCACATGGCCGGCATCCGCAACCGCGTCGACAAAACCAACGCCGCCCACCTGGCCTCGGTGCTCGAACTACACCGCGACGTGCGTTTTGACCTGTTTCACGGCAACTGGCCTTACCTGGGCGACCTGTTGTTCCTGGGCAAAAACTATCCCAACGTCGCCCTCGACTGCTGTTGGCTGCACATCATCGATCCCGACTATGCCATCGAACTGCTGGAACGAGCGGTGCTGACCATGCCGCATACCAAGATCCACGGCTTTGGCGGCGATTATGGCGACGTCCCCGAATTTATCGCCGGCCACCTGCACATCGCGCGAGAAAACATAACCACCGCACTCACCCATCTGGTCGAACGCGGTTGGTTGAACGAACAAGAAGCGATCTCGATAGCCAAAGACTGGCTGTTCAACAACCCCAACCGCTTTTTCAACCTGGACCTGGAGCCAATCTAGGAACATGCTAAAAAACCTCCCAGCGCGCCTCCCAACCGCAGAGAGCGCCAAGAAATAGAACATCCCACAACGTTAGAACAACAAAGGAGCATAAAATGACACAATTAAAGCGCATTGGC
>CAYZYE010000246.1:0-1408 GCA_964481205.1 uncultured Anaerolineae bacterium
TTTCATTCCTTTGCGATCTCGGCGGCTGCAACTTTTTTTTTCCGCACGCTCCCAGGACTATCGTCGTTCTGGTCTTGCCACCCGCAGCGTCGCCTCATGCAACAAAAACGCCGTCGCAGCGACCGCCGCCAGGAACGGCCCGATACTGGCCACGCCCATGTGAGCCGACAGCAAGCCGCCCAGCGACGGGATCAATGCCAAACCGAGTTTGACCGCCGTGATCTGGTAGCCGATGGCGTTCGCCGCATGCGCCTTGCCGAGCCGCTCCGGCGTGTTCGAAGTCAAAACCGGAAACAGCGGCGCGAGACAAAAGCCGGTCAAGGCCAGCCCCGCGAACCCAACCGCCGGCCACGGCGCGAGCCAGATCGCCATCGCGCCGGCGAGCGCGCCGCCCATACACCAGCGCACCAGCGTCGATGCGCGCACCCGGCGCACCACCCACCCAAAAACGATGCGTCCCAGCGTCATGCTGGCCCAATAAATGCTGATCCACGTTCCGGCCGTGGCGGCGTCGATGCCGCGCCCCTCGGTAAACAAAGTGAACGACCACTGTCCCGACGACCCTTCCATACCGGTAAAAACGAAAAACATGAGCAAACTGAGCCACACGGCCGGCAAAGCCAAAGTGTGCCCCCCGGCAGACGCGACCTCGTCCCTGGTTGCCGGATCGATCGCCTTGGGCCAGCGGTTCAGCGTCAGACCAAAAATTACCGCCAGCACCAGGGACATTGCGCCGGTGATGACATAGCCGGCGCGCCACGAGCCGCCGGCCTGTAACACCCCGGCCATTATCGCCGGGCTGATCGTCGCCCCAAGCCCGAAACAAGCGTGCAGCCAGTTCATCCGGCCGGCGCTTTCGTGCGTGGCAAAATAGGTATTGATTGCCGGGCTGAGCAACGCCGCGCCCATCGCCGCCGCCCCCTGGATCGTCACAAACGTGACCCAATTGGGCGCAAAAACGCCCCCCAGCGCGCCCAGCACGCCGGCCAGACTGCTGATCAGCAACGATCTGCCGACGCCCAATCGACCGAGCAAAACGCCGCTGTACATTGTCACCACCAGCGAGCCGATCATTGTCACCAGCATCAGCGCGCCATAGGCCTCGTCGTGTACGCCAAACGTATCTCGCATCGACGGCCAAATGACGCCCATCAACCCCGCGCCCAGGCCAAAACCGATAAAAGTTAGAAAAGCGATGACGGTCAATAGATTATTGGATTGTTTTTGCATCTGTTCCTCTCGGCATTCATAGTTCATCTCTTCCTGTTGAGCGCAAAGCCACATTATAGCACAGATTTGGGCCAAAGCCTGTATTGACAACCCCGCAGATTCATTGTATACTAATTCCGAGTATTTACTCGGAATTAGTCATTTCACCCACCTGCGAGCCGCCCACAAGCCGCCCACA
>CAYZYE010000246.1:1508-5309 GCA_964481205.1 uncultured Anaerolineae bacterium
CCCACATCACTTGCGCCGCCGTAGATAGACTGCGCCGGAATGGCTCGCCGACGGGGATTTGGCAATCCGGCGAGAGCAACGTGGAATGGGCATTTTCTGGAAACGCTTTGGAAAAATCGGATGAAAGTTTCTGCCAAAGAACAATACGGCCTGCGCGCCATCGCCGAGTTGGCCGCGCGATACGGCGAAGGCCCGACTTCATTGAACGATGTCGCGCAAGCGCAAGGCATTTCGTTGGCTTACCTGGAGCAGGTCATTCGCGAGTTGCGCGACGCCGGGTTGGTGTTCAGCACGCGCGGCGCGCGCGGCGGTTACGAGCTGGCCCGTGCGCCGGGGGCGATCACCGTGGCCGAGGTGCTGCGCGCCCTCGGAGGCGACATTTTGCCCGTGCAGTGCGTGCGCCGCCAGGACGCGCAGCCTTGCGGGCGCAGCGAAGCGTGCGCCGCGCGAACGGTGTGGGCGCAGGTACATCGCCGGGTGGTGGATGTGCTGGACAGCCTGACGCTTGCCGATTTATGACCGAAAGGAACGACAAATGAGCATATCTGACGATGAACATAGTGCGGATCGTGTGAGCGAATTGATCGGCCACACACCGGTGGTCAAACTCGGACGTGTGGTTGGGCCGGACGCAGCGACGGTGTGGGCCAAGGTGGAACGGTGCAACCCCGGCGGCAGTGTCAAGGATCGCATTGCCCGCTCAATGATCGAGGCCGCAGAGCAGGCGGGCGAACTGCCGCCGGGCGGCACGATCGTCGAACCGACGAGCGGCAACACCGGCATCGGGCTGGCGATGGTCGGCGCGGCCAGAGGCTACCGGGTGATTTTGGTCATGCCGGAAACGATGAGCGTCGAGCGGCGGCAGTTGATGCGCGCTTTTGGCGCCGAGGTCGTCTTGACCCCCGGCCAGGAAGGGATGAAAGGGGCAATCCGCAAGGCCGAGGCGCTGGTTGCCGAACGCGGCTGCTGGATGCCCAACCAGTTTGCCAACCCGGCCAACCCGGCGGCGCACCGGCGCACGACGGCGCCAGAGATCATTGCTCAGACGCCGGGGGTGATCGATGCTTTTGTCGTTGGGGTGGGCACCGGCGGCACGCTCACGGGCGTGGGCGGCGCGCTCAAAGCGCGTTATCCAAACATCCAGATCGTGGCTCTGGAACCGGCGACATCGGCGGTGCTGGCCGGCGGCCGGGCCGGGGCGCACAAGATCGCCGGGATCGGCGCGGGGTTCATCCCCGCTGTGCTGGATACCAGTTTGATCGACCGGGTGATGTCGATCACCGACGAGCAGGCGCGGTCGATGACTCGCCGGTTGGCGCGCGAGGAGGGGCTGCTGGTGGGCATTTCGTCCGGCGCGGCGGTTTTTGGCGCGGTGCAGGTGGCCCAAGAACTGGGCGCGGGCAAGACGGTTGTCACTTTGCTGCCGGATACCGGCGAACGTTATACGAGTACGAATGTTTTCGACTGAGATGATACAGTACACAACAAAATAGTAAAGGAGAGAATTTATGGTTGAATCCAAACGCACGATTTACCTCGATCACGCCGCAACAACGGCCGTCGATCCGCGTGTCGTCGAGGCGATGCTGCCCTATTTTACCCAGGTTTATGGCAACGCCTCCAGTTTGCACCACAAGGGGCGCGAGGCCGCCGACGCTCTGGAAAAAGCGCGGCAGACTGTCGCCGATATTTTGGGCTGCCGGACGCGCGAGGTCATTTTCAACAGCGGCGGCACCGAGGGCGACAATACGGCGATTCGCGGCGTGGCCTTGGCTCAAGCGGAAAAGGGCAAAAAGCACCTCATCACCTCGCCCATCGAGCATCACGCTGTCGGGCATACGATGGAGCAGTTGGCGGCCCACTTTGGTTTTCAGGTGACCTATTTGCCGGTTGACAGGTACGGCATGGTCGATCCTGATGATGTTGAGGCCGCGATCCGCGACGATACGGCGCTGGTGAGCATTATGTATGCCAACAATGAGGTCGGCACCGTCCAACCGCTGGCCGAGATCGCCAGGGTGACGCAAAAGTATGGTGTGCCGTTTCACACCGATGCGGTGCAGGCGGGCGGCGCGCTGAGCCTCGATGTGCGAGCGCTTGGCGTCGATTTTCTGTCGCTGTCGGCGCACAAATTTTATGGGCCCAAAGGGGTGGGTATCCTGTACGCCAATCGCAAGGTCAAGTTTGTGCCCGTGCAAACCGGCGGCGCGCACGAGCGGCGGCGGCGGGCGGGGACGGAAAACATCCCATACATTGTCGGCGCGGCGGAGGCGCTCAAGTTGGCTTACGAGATCGCCGGGGAGGAGAACGCGCGGCAAATTGGATTGCGCGACAAACTGATCGCCGGCGTTCTGGAGCGCGTCCCGGAGGCCTTTTTGACCGGGCATCCCACCGAGCGGCTGCCCAATAACGTGAGTTTTGTGTTCAAGTTTGTCGAGGGCGAGGGCATTTTGCTCAATCTGGATGCGCTGGGGGTGTGCGCCAGCAGCGGGTCGGCGTGTACGTCGGCTTCGTTAGAGCCGTCGCATGTCCTGGCGGCGATGGGTGTGCCGATCGAGGAGGCGCACGGCAGTTTGCGCCTGACGTTGGGGCGAGAGAATACCGAGGCGGACATTGACGTGGTGATCGAACAATTGCCGGGCATTGTGCAAAAACTGCGCGAGATCAGCCCGTTGTACGATCCGGCGAGTTGTCCGCCGGTCAAGATGATGGTCTAGCAAGAGGCCGTTGAAAAAAAAAGGCGGTTGAGGGGGCAGCGGTCTCTTATTGATCGTCTTGCGCCGGTTTGCGGGGCGGCGCGATGTGATAAGCGACCCCGCCCAGGTCGATGAATGGCAGGCGAATTTTATCATAGCGCGCCAGCATCAAGATCACGCCGGCCAGGGCCATGGCTGCGGCCACCAGGCGCGAGTAGCTGAGGTCTGTGCCGGGGAGACGCGGTTGGTCGGGTCGCCAGGTCTCAATGATCACCCGCCCGACGCCGGCCAGGATCAGCCAGCCGAAAAAGATGGTGCCGGGGCGCATCTTTTTTTCAAAGCGGCGCGATAGCCACAGCAGCAGACCGGCCATCGTCAAATTCCACAGCATTTCGTAGGCAAAGGTGGGGTGAAAGCGCGTTCCTGACGGGAAGCGGCTCAGATCGTGCCAGGGCGGAGTGCGGTGCGCCGGGCTGATCGGGATGCCCCACGGCAAGCTGGTCGGGGGGCCGTATAATTCCTGGTTGATAAAGTTGCCCAGCCTGGCCGTGCCCTGACCGATCAACATGGATGGCGCAACCGAGTCGAGGATCAGGCGTATATCGACCTTGTTTTGCCGGGCATAGAGGTAAAAGGCGATCCCGCCCAACAGAAACGCGCCGTAAATGTGCAGCCCGCCTTGCGGCAGGTTGATAATTTGGACTGGGTTGTTGATATAGTACATGCCACCGCCCAGGATGTCGTTGGCGACATACCATAACCTGGCTCCGACGATGCCCGCCGGAATCGCCCAGATCAAACCGTCCCACAGGTGATCTGGGTTTTCCCCTCGCCGGCGCAGTTGCCGCTCGGCGATCCACGAACCGAGAAGGATGCTCAACACGGCAATGACGCTGTACCAGCGCAGTGCAAACTCGAAACTGCCCAGATGTAGCGTAAAGATGATTGGATCGATCACAATGTTCCTCCCTAGATCAAGTCAAAAAGGGGTGGTTTATTTTGGTTATAGTGTAGGGACTTGGGCCCGTTGAATGATCTATAAACCGCCTACTAGCCACCCTACAGTTTTGTTCGGCAACCTACACAAACGGGTTTCTCTGGCAAG
>CAYZYE010000247.1:0-5259 GCA_964481205.1 uncultured Anaerolineae bacterium
TGGGCATGTTTCAAATGGGTTGGGCGTCTGTGGCATCGCCCTTTGTGGGTGGGTGGAGCAGCTGCTCCCGCCGGATCGCCAGATCCGGCGGCTGAACAAGCTGAACACGACCGGGTTCGCCATTTTGGGCCTGGATTTGGCAATCCAGGCCGAGCACAAAGCGAACGCCGGTACGTTTTTATGCTCTTATTGGCCTTTGAACCACCGTTTTGGCGCCCAGCCAGTCAAGATGTGATTGCCCTGCTGGGGCGCATGTGGACTTGACAGCATCCGTGAAATGAGTATAATACGGGGCACGTTGCGGGGTAGAGCAGAGGCAGCTCGTCGGGCTCATAACCCGGAGGTCAGAGGTTCGAATCCTCTCCCCGCTATCAGATTTTTGTTCCACCCGATATGAACGCGGAAAAACATTGTTTTTCCGCGTTTTTTCGTTTCAGGCTCTATGGGACTTGGTTCTGCGTCAAGGGGGTTGCTTGGCTGCGCTTGCAATGACAGAGCGGATGGCGGCTGGGGGGCCGTTGAAAAACACAGGATTGATCGCAAAGGACGCCTTGGATCAAGTTAATCCGCGAACGCCGAGATCATTTTGTGTTTGTAGATGTCTATGATGCTTTCTTTACGATCTCGGCGTCCTCTGCGGTTGACGGTGTCAATCAGCGCCCAATTAACCGGCGATGATTTGCTCCACCGAGACGACCGGGCCGTATTTGGCCTTGAGCGCCTCCAGTCCCTCGCGCTGTTCCTGGTACACCTCGTAGAGTTGAGCCGGGACGTTTTCCTCCTTTTTATAGGCGGCTTGCTGCAAGTCGATGCGGCCAATGATATTGTCGATGTAAAAGGCAAACTGCATGTCGTACAGTGACTTGGGGTATTCTTTGCCAATGCCGTCGAACAACGTTTTCAGGTCGGTGTACCTGGGGATAAAGCCGATCGGCGTTTCGATCGCTCCGATGTCGCCGTGCGCGTACAATTCGAGCCAGCCGAGCCAGACCTTGACGTCGCGTTTTTCGCCGAGCAGGCCGCTGCCGTCGCTGCCTCGGGCGGCGTGGGTGAGAAAATAGTTCAGACCGGCAATGATCGGCTTGTCGACCAGCTTGTCCGAGTTGAAAAACTTGAACTGCGCGTCCATGTAATCGGCCAATGGGCCGGGGATGAACGGCTCGTTGGCCCACGGCTGGCGGCGCACGCCGGTGACGCCCACCTCGGTGGCGGTGGCGGCAGAGAGGATCGACGCGCCGATGACGACGCCGTGGTCGGGGTTTTTGGCTACCCAGACCGGCGGCATGGTGTCGCTGTCGCGGCCGCTGTAGGTAATCACTTTGACGTGTACGCCGGCCGGGTCTTGGGCGGCGCGCTCGTTATAATTGCCAATGTTGACGCACTCGACGGTGCAGCGCGCGTTCTTGTTCGAGATGGGGATCGGCGCGCCTTTGTCGTCGGTCTTGCCTTCCCACCACTCGCCCTGATAATTGATCCCGCTCTTGGGATGCTCTTCGCCGTTGCCTTCCCAATGGGGCGTCAAATTCTCGTCGATCAATACGTTCGACCAGATCACCTCGGCCCCCGGCCCGCGCAAGATTTTCATCAGATGGGGGTCGTCCTTTTGTTTGACGTCGCGGACGATGCCAAAGATGCCCTTTTCGGGATTGATGCCGCGCAGCGTGCCGTCGGCGATCCACAACTGGGCCAGGTCGTCGCCGATGAAATCGCTGCCCACCATCGCCGTGGTCGTCTTGCCGCAACCCGAAGGGGCCGCGCCGGCAAAAAAGGTCTTGCGACCGCCGGGACCGGTCAGGCCGGTGACAAACATGTGCTCGGAGAGTTTGTCCTCTTTTTGGTAATAGGTTGCCAGATCGACGGCAAAGCGGTGGTTGCCCTTTTTGAGCAGCAGGGTGTTGCCGGCATAGGTGCAGAACATCGAAAAAGTGGTTTGCCAGCTGCGATCCATGTACACGCGCGCGTTGGGCAGGTCTTGGGGACGGTTTGGCCCTTCGCTGTGGACGTTGGTGAAAAAGACGCCGGCGCGCTCGACTTCGGCGTCAAACTGGTCATAGACGCTGCGATAGAGGATGTTGGCCGAGTGCATAACATAGGTCGAGGTGGTGATCTCTAGCGCGGGGATGGCCGCCGCGGCGCCGATCGGCCCACGGCTAAAGAAACCCACGAGCAGCGTTTTGCCCTTGGCGATGCCCACCATGTTGTTCTTGATGTATTCAAACGCCTCGTCGCGAAAGATAAATTGGGCCAGACTGCTGGCCTGTTCGTCGGGATTGAGGATATAAAAGGTGCGGTCGACAATGCGCGCCTGTTCTTGAGCGAGGTCAAAGTGGATCGTGTGATCCTTGATCGCCAACGGTTTTTCTTCGCCCTTGTCCATGCTCATTTGCCGGATCGCCAGCGCGTCGAACCATGTCCCGCTGTTGATAAACACCGCATCGGGCTGCGTCATCGTGATCGCGTTGGCGATCTTGAGCAGCGCCTCCTGGTTGGTGATTTTTGCCAGCTTGGCCCGGCTTGCCTCATCGCACCTGGCCTCGAAAACGGCCTCGGCCTCGGCCGGCGTCTTGACGCCGCCAATCTCGGCCAGAATGTCGATCCCTTTTTTCAATTCTAACATGTTTTGCTCCTTTACTGTGTCTCCCGGTTTGCCGGGAGCGCGTGTCGTTGAACATAATATATGCAAAGGAACGCCATTGTTCACAATGATTGTAACGTTTTGCCTCTGCTCCAAGGGGATTGACAAATCCCCGTCGGCGATGACTCGATTCACAAATTAGATCGGAAATGGCTTTTCCAGCCAGGACACATTGAGCAGGATTGGGAGGACGCAAATGAACCCGACGACCAGGATCGCCGACCACGGCCAGCCGCGCCAGCGCGGGTGGCTGTGAAAGCGGACGGCGATAAAGTAAATCATCCACGAGATGGCGATGCCGGCCTGCTGCGCGTTATCGGCCATACCCAGGTCCAGCTTTTGCACCCACCACACGTCGATGGCCAGGCCGGCGGCCAGGAAAAAGAGCGCCCAGCGGACAAACGCTTCGCTGGTATGCGTCTGGCTTTTCGACGATGGCCAGGGCCAGTTGCCAAAGCGTGCGCCCAGCAGGCTTTGGCCGAGGCCGCCGACGCCGATCGATGCGGCCAGAGCAAGGAACGCGCCGCCGCACATGCTGAAAAACATGCTCATTTTGGCGTCGATGGGACGCCAGGGCGTTGTCACCGGCGCTTTGATCTGTTGTGCCAGGCCAAAGGCGAGCAAAAACAGGGCAATGACGGCGATGATCAGACCGGCGCCGTATTCGCGGGCCAACAGCGACCACACGAGATAAAAACACAGCGCCAACAGCGCAATGCCGGTCGCGGTGTCTTGCCAGGAGACCAGCGGCCAGCCATGCCCCCGGAGGCTGCGAATCAATACGCCCGCGCCCAGGAGCAGAACGCCCGCCGCCATCGACAACTGCCCGGCGATGACCGCGCCGCGCTCGGCGCGCCAGATGTAGCGGCCCAAAGCAAACGCGGCGACAACCAGCGCAGCATATCCCAATCCCCATAATGCAGTCATGATCACCGTACTGTTTCCTCGATTGCCGGGCGCTGGAGCCTGGCCTGCAAATCGGCGAGCGCCGCCCGGTACTGCCGGGTCGACGAACGTGCGCCCCAGCCGCGCGCTCGTTCCCAGAGCGTGACCGTCGCCTGCTCCGGTTCGGCGTCCACGCACGCCCATACCTCTTGCGCCGGGATACACGCGCCCAGCCCGCCGAAAACGATCAAGGCGATGCCCAGAATGACGCTCCATCTTGCCGGCGCGTAAGCGACATCTAGCATCGCGTTGGTCGATATGTCCACGCTGAATTTGACATCTTGGGCCGTAATCAATGTTGGCTCATCTTGCGCGGTGAGCGACGCGCGTTCGGCCAATACCTGACCGTTTTGATCGACGGCGACAAAACGAAAGGCCGGCGCTTGCGCTGCAAACTGGTCGCTGTTTTGCCATTGCAGTTGGCCGATTATGTTGTAATCGGGCACGATCAACAGCCGGGTTGTATCGGTTGGAACGGCCGGCGAAAAAGTGAACAAGAGCGCCTGCGGCCGCTCCGAGCGGCCCGGATATGCGTACATTTCGAGCAACGCGCCCTGCTCGTCTTGCGCGCTGACCCACACCAGGGGGCCGCCGCCGGCGATCAATTGGTAACAAAACCCGAACGAGCACCTCTTGTCCCGGCCCAAGTCAATGATCTCGCTATTCCTGCCCTGGATCGTCGCCATCGTAGCGCGCCGGTCCACTTTGATGAGCCGGATTTCCTGTCCCTGCCCATAGCCCACCCACGCCGTTTGTTGCGGCACAAGCCGGATGCCGCTCTGTCGCCAACCCCAACGCTCATTGATCGCCGCGCCGCAGATGGTACACAACAAACCCAGATAAGCCAGTGGCGCCAGAAATCGAGTCCAGGGGCGGCGTGCGCCGTGCAGCCAGGTTTGGCGATCGTCCGCCTCCACAGTTGTCATTGTTCCCAATGCACCGATGGTTTGCTTGATTATATCTAAAATGCGATCCGGCGGGTGGGCGCTGGCGATGGTTTCGATGTGAGTGTTTGGGACCAAGTCGGATGGATTGGGCGGCCGGCGGCGGGATTGCAGCGCGAGCAAATAAATTTGGTTACCCAAACCAACCAGACCGACCCAGGCGCCGGCGGCCAGCAGAAATCGAAACCACAGCGTGTTTTGAATGTGAAACAGACCCAGCGCGTGAAGCAATGGTCTGTAAGCGTGGAAGGATGGAGGCAGCGCGGCGAGCCAATTTTCATAACCGGACGGCTCTGCCTGGGCATTGGTCGGCGTCTGGGGAATGATCTGGCTCAAGGCCAGGGCCAGGAGAATCAACATGCACAATCGCAACAATGTCTGCTCTGCAAGGCACCATTGCCACAACCATCGATCTATTTGTTGGGTTGACTTTTGCCTCGCGGCAATTGATTGTTCGGCTATGCCGGCCATCGTCCTCTCTATGTGAACACGAATTGCCATTTTAACATTTTTTCGGCTTTTCGTCAAAGGATGTTTTTTCCGTGATGTGTTTCATCTTGCGAGCGTTTGGCGCTGGGGTTTGCGTCCGGCGCAAAATCGAGTACAATGACCAGGGATTAGCGCTTTGCACATGCGCAAAGCAGGGCTGTCCAATTCTAATTTGTGCAAGTCACTGCTGGCGTAGGGCTGTTCAATTCTAATTCGTGACTAAAGTCACCGCTGGCGGGCCAAGGC
>CAYZYE010000248.1:0-5256 GCA_964481205.1 uncultured Anaerolineae bacterium
CCGCCGCAGGCGGCGCAGCGAAGAATCTCGTGGCTTATCTGCTCTGCGGCTGGGCGTTGAATTCCGACATTTCCATCTGCCCGCCGGCGGTCACTGCTGCTTGCTGTACGAGAATGGGGAGACGATGCCGGACAATGTGATTTTGCTTTTGACCGGCAAAATGACATAGAATTTGCTGCCCGGACATTTTTCCTCATCATAACATTCGCTCTCGGCCCAAATCTTGCCGCCGTGCGCCTCGACGATGCCTTTGGCGATGGCCAGCCCCAGGCCGGGGCCGCCGCCTTTGAACTTGGTTTTTCCGGTCGAGTGCAGAGCCAGTTCGCCGGTCTGGTAAAATTTTTCAAAGATACGTTCGAGGTCGTCGGGGCTGATCCCAATGCCCGAATCGCTGATCACAATTTCAACCCACTGCTCGTCCGGGCCGGTGTCCATCAGCGACCCTTCGATTTTGATCCACCCGCCGTCCGGCGTGTACTTGATCGCGTTGACGACCAGGTTTTCAAACACCTGGTGGATGCGCTTGGCATCGGCTTCGATGTAGGGCATTTTTTTGAACGCGCTGATCTCGAGCTTGATCTGGCGTTCTTGCAGCGCCTCGGCATACTGGCTGGCCAGGGTGCGCATAATGTTGCCGATTGAAATCTTGGACGGCCGGAGTTGCAAAACCTGGGTGTCGATCATTGACACGTCGATCATGTTTTCGATAATGTCGTACAATCGCTGGCCGCCTTTGATGATCCCCTGGAGCAGGCTGGTCAGGAACGGGTTTCCCTTGACCGCTCCGTCGTCGCGCATAATGTTGGTATAGCCTTGAATCAACGTGAGCGGGGTTTTTAGCTCGTGCGCGGCGATGCTGATGAAATCCGATTTGGTGCGATCCAGCCGTTCCAGGTCCTGGTTGACGCGCGCCAATTCGGTGTTGGTTTCTTGCAGCTCGCGGGTGCGCAGACGGACTTGTTCTTCCAATTCCTGGTTGAAGCGTTTGACTTGATCGTACAGCAGCGCGTTTTCCAGGGCAATGGCGGCCTGCTCGGACGCGGATTGAACCAGACTGAGTACCGACGAGTCCAGCCGCCGACCCTGGTACTGCCCATTGGTCATGATCACGCCGATGGCGCGATTTTCGTTAAACATGGGCACCGCGACGCCGTCGGCGTGGTCGAGGAAAGCGGCCAATGCGTCCTTGTCGATGTCGATCTGTTGCCGTTTTTTGGTGGTAAAGGCCCGGCTGACAAATGACTCTGGCGGGTCGAGGGACAAGGTGGCGTCGATCAGTTCGGGCTGCATTTGCCCTTTGGCGGCGCCCACATACAGCCTGTTTTGGGGTGATATTTGCCAGATGACGCAAAATTCGATTGGGTCCAGTTGAACCAGGTTGTCGGCAATCGCTTCGAGGGTGTGTTGAATGTCCAGAGTCGAATTGAGCGTTTTCGAGATGGCGTACAGCGAGCGCAGTTGGGTAAAGGCTTTTTCGGTTTCTTCACTAGAGAGGGCCAGCCGCTTGGTCAAAAAGTCAAAGTCTTCGAGTTGTTCGTTCAATGCCGCTTTGGTGGTTTGATCGTAGGCTTCGACCAACACGCTCATCGAAAGGTCGATGATCGGTTCGACCTTGGCGATCATTTGTTGCGCTTCGGCCGCGGGGAAATCGCGCAGCAAAAACTGCCATAGGGTAGATTTGAATTGCAGCGGAAATTGTAAAATCTGGGTGATCGCGTAATTTTTCCGCGTATTGTCATCGACGAGCTTGTGGAGCATTTGTTCCAATTCGTCAAATTCGCCGCCGGCGGCCACGCGGCATAGACGCTCAAAATAAAGCAGAAAAACGTGATGTCGAAGTTCTTGGGTTGGTATGTCGTTTTTCTTGAGGCCGCCGCCCTGGCGCACGCGGCGCATCCAGGCCGGCAAAATCAGGTTTTCATTCTCTTGCAACCAGCGAACAACTTGCATTTGTATCACTCCTTATTGTGCTTTGCCTGAACTATAACGCATTTTGTTCAGGTTGTCAATCGCAGCCCAGGGTTTTGCCCACCGGCGCATCTCGTGATACAATTCTGTCCCTGGTCAAAAAATTACTGCGCACCCTCCGGGAGAGTAGGATGAATGGTAGGGCTGTTCAATTCTAATTCGTGACTAAAGTCACCGCTGGTGAGGACTCGTCGCCGTAGGGGGACGACCAGCCAACGGCTCACCCAACGCGGTTTCAACCGCTGGATTGTAGAATTGAACAGCCCTGGGATGAATGGTTACAAAACGTGGGAGGAATCTCTGGTATGAAAAAGTGGCAAGGCGATCTCGTTTTTATCTTGATCGTGGCGCTGGCGATTGGCGGCTGGTTCAGCCTGTACCCTCGTCAGGGTGACAGTTTGCTGTCGCCGTTGACGCCGCCGGTCGAGTTGAATATTGAACCGCGAATTTATGCCTCACCCTATGGCGAGCGTCTGGCTTACCGGTTGTACGAGCCGCCGGGCGAGGTCGACGCCGTGCTGGTGTTGCTGCACGATACGTTGCTGCACGGCGCCTGGTATGCCGAGTTGGGGTATGGTTTGGCCAAAGAAGGGATCGCCGTGTATGCGCCCGACCGGCGCGGGTGGGGACATTCGATTGGCGATCACCGGCAGGGCGCGCAAGATGTGGATGTGCTGATGCAGGATATCGAGGCGATGATTTTTGCCGCGCACGCGCGGTACCCGCTGAAAGAGCTATTTTTGGGCGGGCATGGTCGCGGGGCGGGGTTGGTGTTGCAGTACGTGAACGCCCAGCGGCCGGTTTCCGGCGTGGTCTTGATCGCGCCATATATCGCGGATGGGCAACCCAACCTGGATCGCGCAGGGTGGCGACAATTTGTGCAGGTACACCCGGTGGAGGCTTTTTTGGCGCAGTCGGGGTTGTTCGATTGGCCGGTCTGGCGCTACCAATGGCCCAAGTCGATGACCGAGGTCGATCCCTTGCTCGAAACAACCGGCGCGATCTCTTGGATGCGGGAGACGACGCCCGACGATCTGGAAGCGGCTTTTGCCGTACCCGGACCGCTTTTGTGCGTGTACGGGGACGCCGATCCCTTGTTCGATGCGGACAAGGCGCCCGATCTGCTCGATTTGTTTGCCACGCCGGACAAGCAGCTCGAACTTGTCGCCGGCGCGGATTATCTGGGCGTGCTGACGGCGGGGGTCAAGCCAATTGCCGATTGGGTCAGGGGCCGGTAAAGGGGCAACTCGATCAGGCGGTCAGAGCCACGGCGATCTGTGCGGCGACGGCGGCATTGTTTTTGAGCAGAGCAATGTTGGCCTGCATGCTTTGGCCGGCGGTCAACTCGACGATGCGCGCCAGCAGAAAAGGGGTGATCGCTTTGCCGCGCACGCCTTCGGCTTCGGCGTCCTCAAGCGCCGTTTGAATCGTCGCTTCGATGGCGTCGGGGGGCATGGCCTGCGCAAAGGGCACGGGCACAGTGACCAGGACACCGCCGTGCAAGCCCAGTTCTCGTTTGGCGCGAACAATGCCGGCGACGTCTTGAGGCGTGTCAACCCGCGCGTCGACCGGCAGGCCGCTAGAGCGCGTGTAAAAGGCAGGAAAGGTGTCGGTTTGATAGCCCAATACCGGCACGCCGTGCGTCTCTAGCCATTCCAGGGTGAGGGGCAGATCGAGGATCGACTTGGCCCCGGCGCAGACGACGACCACCGGGGTTTGCGCCAATTCGGGCAGGTCGGCGGACACGTCGAACGGATGGCCGCGATGCACGCCGCCAACGCCGCCCGTGGCAAATACCTGGATACCGGCCATGGCCGAGGCGATCATTGTCCCGGCGACGGTGGTCGCGCCATCCCCTTTTTGGGCGACAATGATCGGCAGGTCGCGGCGGCTCACTTTGCGGATGTTGTCGCTGCGCGCCAAATGGACCAGTTCGTCGGCGCCAAGCCCGACCTTGAGTACGCCGCCCAGGATGGCGATGGTGGCCGGTACGGCGCCATGTTTGCGGACAATGTCTTCCAGCATCCGCGCCGTTTCCAGGTTTTCGGGGTACGGCAGGCCATGCGAGATCAGCGTCGATTCGAGCGCCACAACCGCGCGCCGCGTCGATAACGCCTTGTCTACCGGGGGGAGAATTTCAATGTTCATTCAAGAAATTTTGAGCAGGCGCGTATCCAGAACCTGGATCTTGGTCACGTCGCCTTTGTAATCGCCCACAACCAGCCACTTTTTATCTTCGCGGTACTTGATCCCACCTTTGTCCTGCACGTCGCCCTCGCGATAAAGGGTGAGCGAGATGCCGCCATCTCCCAGGCGTTTCATATCCAGGACGGACAAATGGCCGGCCGTCGTCTCCAACTCTTCTTTGGCCGCGCTCAGAACCTTGTTTTTCAATTTCTGTTGGTTGGCGTAAATGGGGCATTTGGCCGCGTCCTGATCCAGCACTTTGCCGTATTGATAAGCAGTCATCAGCCCGGCCGATAGAGACAACAAGACGAAAAACAAGATCAAGACGCCGGTCATCGACATTTTCAAAAGCCAGAACTCGAAACTGTCCGGTTCGATCATGTTGCTCTCATAGCCGATCAATGAACCCTGGGAGGCCAGACCAAAGGCGAGAAAGAAAGCCAACAAGATGGCGAGTACAAAGGTGATCAGCACCAAAATCGGGAGGGGTTTGCGATTTTGCTCGCTAAAACTGCGCGTGTGGGTATAGCGATGCAATTCTTCGCGGAGGCTAAAGAGGTAAAAAGTAATGATAAATGTACACAAAAAGGCGATCGGCACGCCAACCTGGACTGAAACCAGAGGCGTCAGTATCGCCGCGATGGATGGCATAAAGAGCGCCAGGCATCCTAACACCAACAGAACGGACAATGTACCCCAGACATAATAACTTTTAATCACGGGTCACCTCCCATATTGATGGAACGGAAAAAAAGCGGGTTGGGTCAAAACTTGCAAGCACTGAATCCTGCAAGTTGCCTTTGAAACGGGCTGAAAGAGCCTGGGCAACTCGATAGATTTGCTTATTTTATGCTGTCATTATTCTATGGCCTATGCTGCAATTATCTTTCTGGAATCGCCTAAATGGTTACTGTCATTCGTTTTTCGCCAGCACCGCCCGCGGGGATGAATTCCCCGCGCTATTATACTGCACCGGATCAATCCGGCTTCAAGCCCCATTTATGGGGTATTATGGGGCGTGATTGAGCAGCCTCAGTAGACAAAAATTCCACCTTGTTGCAAAAAATAGGATTAACGCAGAGGCGCAAAGACGCAGAGATA
>CAYZYE010000249.1:0-5236 GCA_964481205.1 uncultured Anaerolineae bacterium
CGACCTCCCGAAACCCGGCCATCTCGGCTGCTTGGCGCAGCCGTTCCTGGGCGCGTTGCCCCTCTGCCGCCTCGCCGACAAAATGGACCGGGCGGCCCAGCACCATCCCATCGACCGCCTGGCCGGGTGATGTACAGCAGTGAACGGATCACCGCCGGGTTGGGGCTGGAAGGATCGATGGGAAACAGGTGAACCCGCTCGCCGTCGAAAAAAGCCGCGCCGGAATTGGTCGTGCCAAAATCAATGCCAATCCACATCAAGTACCTCTTGTCTACCGGTCACCCAGGCCAGCGCTGGTTGTTAGTTGATAAAAGCGGCGACGACCTGGTCGTCACCGCTTTTTTGCCCCGCCGTCAAATGGCGCGTTTATATCTGCAACGCCCGCCCGTGGGCAAAGGCTTTCAGGTTGAGTGCCTTGTATTTGGGCGGGACTCGTTCCGAGATCACATCCTGCCAGATTTTCACGTCGACGTCCAGCCATTGAGCAAGCACGCCCAAAATGAGCACATTGTTGGCGCGGGCGTTGCCCAGTTTTTCGGCCATAGCCACGCCGGGCACCAGGTGCGCGTTGGGGGTGGCCTGTTGCAACGCGGCCCGCACCTGCGTCTGGTCGGGATAGACGGCGTCGCCGGCCGTCACCGTCATGGGGATAATGGCGTGATCGTTGACCAGCACTTGGGCCTGGGGACGCAGCGCTTCGAGATGGCGCAGCGCCTCGATGCGCTCAAAGGCCACCAGGATGTCCACCTCGCCCGCGCCGATCAGCGGCGAGCGCACGCACTCGCCCCAGCGCACGTGGCTGCTCACCGAGCCGCCGCGCTGGGCCATACCATGTACTTCGGACTTTTTCACGTCGTATCCGGCCCGCAGCCCGACCTCGGCCAGGATGTTGCTGGCCAGCAGCGTTCCCTGCCCGCCGACGCCTACCAGTAAAAAGTTGATCTCTTTCATCGCTTCTCCTCGTCCTGGAGTTGTTTTCGGAACAAGATTGC
Source organism: uncultured Anaerolineae bacterium (assembly GCA_964481205.1). GTDB lineage: Bacteria > Chloroflexota > Anaerolineae > JAFGEY01 > JAFGEY01 > CAYRXM01. The sequence continues at coordinate 993 of CAYZYE010000249.1, forward strand.
GCCCCTGGGACAAACCTGTGCGCACAGCTCGCAGCCCGTACAGAGCAGCGGGTCGATGCCGGCCTTGGGTTTGCCCGTCTTTTCATAGATCGCCGTCCGGTCTTTTCTCAACGCCGGGCATCCGGTGCGGATGCAGGTATAGCAGGCGATGCATTTGGTCGTGTCGACGCGCAGCGGGAGGTAGGTGCGTCGGACCTGCGGGAGGAGCGCGCATTCACGCCTGGTGATGATCACCGATGGGGCGTCGCGCGCGGTTGCCGCTTTGAAGGCGTCTTCGACCTCTTGATAGTGGTAGGGATCGACGGTCGTGACGTGCTCGAAACCCATCGCCCGCACGAGCGGTTCAAATTCGACTTGCAAGGTGGTTTGGCCTTGCAGCGTCTTGCCGGTGCCCGGATTTTCTTGGTGCCCGGTCATGGCCGTGATGCGGTTGTCCATAATATTGACGATCACATTGCTCTTGTTATAACTCACATTGAGCAGGGCCGGCATGCCGGTGTGGAAAAAGGTGCTGTCGCCAATGACGGCGACATGTTTTTCGGCCTTGAAATTTTCGCCGCCCCGGTTGGCGATTCCGGCGGCTTTGGTTGCGCCATGGGCAACGCCGATGCCGGCGCCCATGCAGCCGCAGGTGTGCAGTGCGTTCAATGGCGGCAGCAGTCCCAACGTGTAGCAACCAATGTCGCCGTTGACGGGCACGCGCAGTTTGCGCAGCGCGGTAAAGACGGGACGGTGGGGGCAGCCGGGACAGAGCATCGGCGGGCGGGCGGGCAGGTCGGGTATGTCAACCTCGACCGTGGGCAGGGCCATGTCGGCGGGCAACAGCCCGGCGCGCAGCGCGCAGTCGCGGATTGTCTGGGGTGAAAATTCATAGCACACGGGGAAAATGCTTTTGCCTTCGCACGAGACGCCGGCAAGTTTGATCTCTTCTTCCAGGCATGGATCCAGTTCTTCGATGACGATCAGGCGGTCGACCTGGCGGGCAAAATCCCGGATCAACTGGTGGGGGAGGGGAAAGGTCATGCCCAGTTTGAGGAATGAGGCGTTGGGGAAAACGTCTTTGGCGTACTGGTACGCGACGCCGCAGGCGACGATGCCCAGGGAGGTATCGCCCATTTCGACGCGGTTGAAAGAGAATGTTTCAGCAAATTCGGCGATGCTCTGCGTTCGCGCTTCGACCTGGGGGTGCTTTTTGGCCGAGTTGGACGGTACCATCACATACTTGGTTGTGTTGCGCGGAAAGCGGTCGATGGTTCTGGGGGCCAGCGTCCGCGGTTTCCCCATTTTGACCGGCGTGCTCGAATGCGAGATGCGCGTGGTCAGGCGGAGCAAAACGGGGGTGTCAAACTGCTCGCTGATGTCCAGGCCGGCCGCGACCATGTCTTTGGCTTCCTGGCTGTCTGCCGGGTCAAGGCAGGGGATGCGCGCAAATTTGGCATAGCGGCGCGTGTCCTGTTCGTTTTGCGAAGAGTGGAGCGACGGGTCGTCGGCGACGACGATCAGCAGGCCGGCCTCGGCGCCGGTGAATGAGGTGTAGAAAAAAGAGTCGGCGGCCACGTTCAGGCCGACATGTTTCATTGTCGCCATGGCGCGTTTGCCGGCATAGGCGGCGCCGGCGGCGACATCGACCGCTACTTTTTCATTGGGTGCCCATTCGGCGTATACGCCGGGCATTGCGGCCAGGGTTTCCAAAATTTCGGTCGAGGGTGTGCCCGGATAGGCCGAGGCCACTTCGATTCCGGCTTCCCAGGCGCCATGGGCAACGGCCTCGTTGCCCGATAAGAGACGCATGTTCACAACTTGCTCCTTTCAGCATTGAAAATTTGTCACCATTGACAGGTTGGAGTGGCGTTGGGTTATGCTTGTCCGGCGTCGGACTTGGGCAGGATGAAGGAAAAGATGCTGCCCCGGCCGAACTCGCTTTCGACCCAGATGATGCCGCTCTGGAGTTCGATCAGGTGTTTGGAGAGGGCCAGCCCCATTCCGGCGCCGCCGTATTCGCGGGTAAATGAATTGTCCAGTTGCCTGAAATCTTCAAAGATCAGTTCGGTGTCTTGCGGTTTGATGCCGATGCCGTGGTCGATCACGTCGACGCGGATGTAGTCGGCGTCATACGGGCTGGCGCGAACCGTGATTTTGGCCCCTTCAGGGCTGAATTTGATGGCATTGTCGATGAGGTGCCCCAGGATTTGCCGCAGGCGCTTTCCGTCGGCGCAGAGGTGGCGGCACGCTTGAGGAATATCGACGTCGACTTTTTGCTGTTTCCGGTCGAGATAGGTCTGGTACTCGGTGATGGCGGCCTGGACGGCGTGAGGCAGGTCGACCAAGGTGGGATACAGTTTGAGGTCGCCGGCCGCGATTTTGGAAAAGTCGAGTACGTCGTTGAGCAGCCGCAGCAGCAAGTTGGCGCGGTCGATGGCGATTTTGAGCATCGAGGCCTGTGAGGTGTTGATCGAGCCGAGGGTTTGTTTGGCTACGATCTCGCACGAGCTAATGATCACCGTCATTGGGGTGCGCAGTTCATGGCTCATGGTGGTGATGAATTCTTGTTTCAGGCGGTTGGCGCGCAAGCTGGCTTCGTACAGCTCGGCCTGTCGAAGGCCGATTGCGGCCTGGAGGCCCACTTGAAAGAGGATGCGCTCGTCGTATTCCTGGAATGCGTTCGGTTGCGCGCTTTCTATGCTAATGATTCCGGCCAGATTTTCGCCGCACAGCATCGGCACGGCCAGGATCGAGCGTGTGTCGGGGAAAACCGGCGTGCCGGTGGGCGTCTCGCGGGTGTCCAGCACGTTCACCACCTGACGTCGCGTGGCCACCAGGCCAATGATCGTGCTTGTGTCGTCGAGCGGGCATTGGTTGTAGGCCGGCGCGGGCGGGGCCGGGGCGCTATTGGCGGCGGCAATGCCGAACGCATCTTGATCGGCGCGCGGTGCCCACACCGTAAATCGTTCGTATTCGAGCGTGTTTTCCATCAGGTCGGTCAGCTGCGCGAGCAGCCGGTCTTTTTGGATAAAGCGGCTGAGGGTGAGGACTGCTTCTTGGATCAACGCGCTTTCGGCCAAACGCTGTTTTTGCTCTTCGAGCAGCCGTGTGTTTTCGATGGCCGCGGCCGCCTGTGGCGCAAACATTAGCAGTGTTTCGACATCCTGGTCGTCGAATTGGGCGTCGTGTTCTTTGTTGAGGGCTTCGAGCACGCCAATGATTCGCCCGCCAATTTCCATAGGCACGCCCATGAGGGTCTTGGTTGTTTCACCGGTTGCCTGATCGACCTGGGCGAAAAAGCGGGCGTCGGTTTGCGCATTGTCGACTACGACGGGTCTTCGCTCCCTGATGATCGTCCCGGCAATGCTTTGCGGCGGGATGACGAAATCTTTGACGCGCTCGAATTGGGTGCCGCTGGCCGAGGCAAAGTAGAGTTCGTGGGTCCGCGGATCGACGAGCAGGATTGAGCTTTTTTCACAGTTGACCAGTTCGGCGATAGAGTTGGTGATTTCGGTCAACAGTGATTGCAGGTCAAAGGCTTCTCGCAGCGTGCGTGTGACCTCGATCATTTTTTCCAGGTTGGCAACACGTCGTTGCAGCGCCGTTTGTTCGCTCACAAAGCCTCCTTGCGCTTTGTCAATGTTGGACGGTTTTGGTTGGGCGCCCACAAGGGGTCAGGCTACGTTTGTCTAAACCGTATTGGGTTTAGTATAACATATTATTCAGGGGGAAGCAAAATGATGCCCGTCGTTGGTGCATTTGCCGTTGGGGGCCGCGGATTTATCACCTGCGTCTGGCCGAGAAAATGCTGTTTTTAAGCAAGTCATGGCAAAAGCACTGGTTTTGTGGGCGGGGTCGTTTTGGGGTGGGGAGAATTGGATTTGACAAAAAAATAGTTCCGAGTATAATTCGGAACTGTAGAGGGGGCGTGGTGTAGTGGTAAACATGTCGGCCTGTCAAGCCGAAGACCGCGGGTTCAAATCCCGTCGCTCCCGTATCTGGAATATCATAATCATCCCGCCAAGAGGCCGCCCAAGTGGCGGTCTTTTACGTAATGCCTACCAGGAGCGGCGATGATGACAACGAGCGCAAGGACGTGGGCCGATATGCCTGATTGGATCTCTGTAAACGAAGCCGCCGAGATTTCGGGGTATTATCCTAACTATGTCCGAAAGCTGGTAAAGACCGGGCGAGTTGAAGCCACCAAAAAGGGCTACATGTGGTGGGTTGACAAGGCCAGTCTGCAAGCCTACGTTGAAAAA
>CAYZYE010000250.1:0-5139 GCA_964481205.1 uncultured Anaerolineae bacterium
CTTTTTCGACAAGTATGTCAAGGGAAAATAAGCGCCCGCGAATTGCCCGTCACAAGTTTTTCGCATAGTCAAGCAGTGACCCCAAATTGAGCTGATCGAGGCAAACGCGCGGTTGGCCGATGGCGCGTCCGGCAAAGCCACCGTGACAGTCGGACCCGGCGGTGATCAACAGGTTGTGCCGGCGGCAAAAATCGAGGCAGCGCTGCGTGGCCGTCTCGTCGTGGTAGGGGGTATAGCATTCCAACCCGTCAATGCCGGCGTTCAACATACGCTCAAACACCCGGCCGGCGGTGTACTCGACGCGGACATTGTTGTCGGGATGCGCCCAGATCGCCGCGCCGCCCGCTTGATGGATGACGCGCACGACATCCACCGGGTCGGCAAAATCGGGATAGTCCAGCGCCATCTCGTCGACGAACAGCCGCCCAAAAAAGTCCTTTACGTCGCGGCAGATGCCCCGATCGATCATAAAATTGAGCGCCTTCCAGCCCCCGCGTGAAACGTCATTTTGATAAGCCTCAAATTCCGCCAGACTGATCTCGTATCCTGCCTCGATCAGCTTGCGGATCGATTGCTCATCAACGCTCTCTAATTTACTCCAATTTTCATCGAGCATAGCCAACAATGCCTTGTCGTCCGGGTTGATGCCATAGCCAACGATGTGAATCATTTGGCCGCGCCAGCTGGCCGAGACCTCGACGGCGCGGATAAAAGCCAGCGCGCGTTCGCGGGCCAACGCTTCGACGGCGTACACATTGGCGATTGAATCATGATCGGCGACGGCAAAGAGATCGATGCCCGCGGCTTGCACCTGCTGCACGATCTGTTGGGGATTCCAGCGCCCATCAGAGGCGGTCGAGTGGATGTGGAGGTCAATGCGCATGGGACGTCCATTCTGGCCGATAAGTTTCGGGGTTGGTGTCATAGCCGCCCAGCAGGTGGGCCAGGATCATGCTGTGCGCACTGCGCTCGATCAACTCGGCCAGGTCGAGCGCCTGACTCAGGTTTTTGCCGCCGGCCAGCGCGCCGTGATTTTTGAGCAAAATGCCGCGCCTGGTTTTGCCCAGACAATCGACCGCATTGTGGGCCAACTCGATTGATCCGGCGGGGCCATAAGCGGCCAGGTCGATCGACCCGCCGATATAATGCGCCACTTCACCCAGGGTCGCCGGGATGCCCTGACGCAGTTTGATCGACGCGAGCGTGGTCGCGTATTGCGAGTGGGTGTGGACAATCGCCTTTATGTCAGGGCGGGCCAGATAGACCAGGCGGTGCAGGTTGTGTTCAATCGACGGCGTGCCGCCCTCGACGACCCGCCCTTCCCAATCGACAACGACCAGGCTTTCGGGCCGGATTTCAGGGTATGGCGTGCTGCTCGGCTTGATGTAAAAGCCGCCTCCATCCCCGGTGCGCACGCTGATGTTGCCGGCGGTATAAACGGTCAGGCCACGGCGGAGCAACTCGTTGCCGGCCCAGACCAGTTCTTGACGCAAATCCATATTTTTTCCTTTCAAGGTTTCAATCCGCTTTGAAGCGTTTGGGCATAGACGCGCATGCGCTCGCGGCGCAGGTCGCGCTTGTGGCCGACGAGCCATTTGAGCATTTCAATCGACCACAGGTAAGCATAGTGGAACAGCAGCCAGGCGCGCAGCAATGCGCCGCTTGCCGGGCCGTGATGTTTGGCAAAGTATCTGATTTTGCTCTTTTGAAAGCGAATGTGTCGAAAGGCCATCACCTGTTCACTGCTCTTGCCTTCATAGTGAATGACTTGCGCGGCCGGCACATAGCTCACCTGCCAGCCGGCCGCGCGAATCCGCTTTTGCCAATCCAATTCTTCCGAGTACATAAAATAGCCATCGTCGAGCGCGCCCACCTGGTCGACGACCGCCTTGCGAACCAAAATACAGGCGCCAATGACCCAATCTACATTGCATATTGTATCATTGGGTTGGTCAAGGACGTAATAACGATTGAGCAAGTGGTGGTGAGGAAACCATTGTTGCAAAAACGTGCTTTCGATCAACGCCGTGCCCAGCGTCGGAAAACGCCGCCGCGACGATTGGATGCTGCCGTCGGGGTAGAGGAGCTGCGGGCCGCTCACGCCGACGGTCGGGTGATCGTCCATATAGTCGATCAATACACTCAATGCGCCGTGCAGAACGCGCGTATCCGGGTTGAGCAAGAGAATATAGCGTCCCCGGCTGTGGGACAAACCCAGGTTGTTGCCGCCCGCATAACCCAGATTGCTCTTGCTGGCGTACACACGGACGCCCGGAAACTCGGCTTGCGCCATCGCTGCGCTGCCATCCGAGGAAGCCGAGTCGATCACGATCACTTGGAACGTGTGTCCGGTTTCTAGCCGCCACAGCGTGGGTTGATCGGTGCTGCGCGTCGCCTGTTCGACGATGGATTGCAGGCATTGCCGCAGCAGATCGCGGACGTTCCAGCTTACGATGACGATCGACAGATCGATTTTATTTCGCATAGCGATTTCCACACACACAAAACACCTCAACAGGATTCAACAAGGGGCTGGCCCCTTGCCAGAAAAACCCGTTTGTGTAGGTTGCCGAACAAAACTGTAGGGTGGCTAGAACACCAACCACTCACTCTTGTCTTGATCGCAAACATTATACCATTGCCTTTTATTCCGAGCAAAAAATACAGAGCGGGCGGGTGGAACAGCTGCACAAATGACTTGGCGCGCCCGTGTACCTGTGATATAATCGCTCACTCTGCTTATCGTCTCGTTACCCACCAAAACTTGCCCTTGTGGACGGGAGTTGAAAATGTCAAAAAAACCGCAGGCCGGACTCGACGCCGCCGGCACAATCTGTTTACTGTTGCTTTCGAGTTTGCTCGGCGCGCCATACCTGACCGTGTTGGCCCAAGAACCCAGTCCCATCGACATTGAACTGGTTGCGCCGGCCCAGGCCGCGCCCGGAAAATTGTTCCAGGTCATCATCAAATTCGACGCCACCGATATCAAGGCCGGCGCCGACATTAACTATAACGTCTTTGGCCCGGCGCGCATCTGGTCGCGCGACCCAGAGCCGCCCAATCCGCTTGTCAACACCTGGAAACCAACCTGGGACAATGTGCAGGGCACGATCACAATTCAGCTGCTCGTTGATGACGACGCAGATGGCGAGACGGTCCGGCACGAGATCGAAGTGCGCTGGGGCGACAAGCATAAAAATTTCCAGGCCACCACGCAGATCAAATACATTCCCCCAACGGCCACGCCGACATCGACCCCGCGTCCGGCGCGTCCGGTGCCGACATCGACGCCACAACCGGCGTCCACTGCCACTGCGCTTCCGGCTCGGGTGAATTTGACGGGCGCGTCATTTGTGAACGCGGATGGCGCGGCCATCGAAAACGCTCAGGTCAACGATGATATCGGTCTGGTGATAAATTATACCAGCTCGCAAGACCTCGAAGACGTGACGCTGATCGTTCGTTTTACCCCCGACATTGTCAACTTGGACGACGCGCAATACACCGATGGCGCGTACACGGTACTGCTTTCAAACTTGCCGGCCGCGCCCGACGGCGCGTCAAAGACGCTGCCAGGGCATATCCGTGTCTATGCCGACGGCGGCGCGCAGTACGAGCTATACGCCACCGTCCAACACCAGGCGGGGGATGGCGCAACGCTGGTCGAACTAGACACCGCGCCGATCGTCGTCGAGCAGCCCACACTGCTCCAGGTCGGCGCCGTTGTCGAGACCGACGTCGTCAAATCAGGCGGAAGCATCATTGTCCATGCCAGGTGCGAAAACCCAGGAGCGATACCGGCCCGCTGGTTGACCCTCAAGCTTGATGGTCTGGCCGAAGGTTTTACCGTCAGCCCGCTGGAACAGACAGTGGACGTGGTTGCCGCCGACGGTGGCGTACAAGAACGGTTGTTCACCATTCACGCGCCGGACGATTATGAAGGTATATTTACATTCAAAGTCGTCGCCGAGTTTGATCAAACGACGGTCGAATCTGCGCCGGCGACGATAGAGTTGGCCCCGCCGGCCAGACTGACCCTCGATGTCGTCGCCGGGCAAAACGCCGTCCGCGCCGGCGACGTGTTTTATGTCAATGTGACCTGCGCCAACGACGGGCGGTTTATGGCTGAACAGGTCTCGGTCAAATTGATCGACACCACCGGAAACCTGGGCGTCCTCTTTCAGGACTTGGGCGACATTCCCGTCGGCGAGTCGCGGCAGGCCGTATTTGTGGTCGAGATTCCCGCCGACTTTGCCGAAAACGCCCAGATCAGTCTCGCCGCCCAGGCCGTGGCCGCCGACGGCACGTTGAGTCAGTCAACAACCGTCTCTGTCGATGTTGCTTGTGTGCCAATGATCGAGATCAGCGTGCAGCCTCCGTCGGGACAGGTACAAAGCGGCCAGAGCGTACAGGTCATCGTTTCGGCCAGCAACGCCAGCCAGTGTACCGCGCGCAACTTGACGGTGCTTTTGTCCGACTTGCCCGCTGCTTTTTCTGCCCCGGAGGCGCAGACCATTGCCGAACTGGGGCCGGGCGCGACGCGCCACCTCAACTTTGCGCTCCAGTTGCCGCCCAAGTTCCGGGATGACGTGCCCTTTCGAGCGCGCATTTTGGACGAGCAGAGCAGTTTGCTCGACGATGCCCAGGGCGTCATCGCAGTAGGGGGGGTATCGCCAGTCTTTACCGCCATTTTCGTCGGCCTGGTCTTGCTGGCAATCGCGGCGATTGTGGTGGGTCTGCTCCTCTACTTTAAAAACAAATAGGCGCTCGGACAGGCGCCGGTAGATGGGGTGCAAGCCGTCGAGTGGGGGCAGCAATATCAACTCGACAAACTGCACCCCACAAGGTTTTCGTATTTATGTCTCATAACACATCTTGCAGGACATAGAGCGAAAACGGCACGATCGATACTTTGAGACGTTCTATGCTCAAAACTGAGCCGCAATGACGTCCCGAAATAGCACTCCCCCGGCTGCCAATCGCCATGAACGTCGCCAATGCTTTCCAAAGCAATCTTGCATATTCCGTTGCGCTGCTGTCAGGTACGATCATTTCGCTCCAGTGTTTTGCCTGCACGCACCTAAAACCGAATGCATCTAGAACCGAATGCATCTAGAACCGACCACTCCCCCGCAGGAT
>CAYZYE010000251.1:0-5125 GCA_964481205.1 uncultured Anaerolineae bacterium
GCGACGAGTCCTCACCTGCGCTGGCGTCCACGCAGGTGGGACGCCCGGCCTTGGCCCGCCAGCGGTGTCTTTAGTCACGAATTAGAATGGAACAGCCCTAGCGAGGAGGTCAATTTGCCACGAATTCATAGCACGGCGCAGGTATCCCCCGATGCGCAAATCGGCGAGGGCAGCAGTATTTGGAACCAGGTTCAGGTGCGCGAGGGGGCGGTGATCGGCGCGAATTGTATTCTCAGCAAGGATGTGTACGTCGATGCCGGTGTGTATATTGGAAACAAGGTCAAGATTCAAAATGGAGTTTCGGTTTACCATGGCGTGACGATTGAGGATGGGGTGTTTGTCGGGCCGCATGTTTGCTTTACCAATGACAAATATCCACGCGCCATCAATCCCGACGGGTCGCTCAAAAGCGCCGATGATTGGCAGGTTTCGGAGACGCGGATCGGGTATGGCGCGGCTTTGGGGGCGCGTTCGGTGATTTTGCCGGGCGTCACCGTGGGCGAGTGGGCGATGACGGCGGCGGGCGCGGTTGTGACCAGGGATGTGCCGGCGTATGGTTTGGTGGTGGGGCATCCGGCGCGGCTGAAGGGGTTTGTGTGCCCGTGCGGCGCGCGTTTGGAACGCGCCGGCGCGCAAGGCGAAATGGTGCAGCTGCGTTGTCCCAATTGCCGCTCGCGGGTAGAGGTTTTGTTGACAGATTGGAGCAAAATTCAATGATTCATATTGCGCAACCGCAGATCGGTAAAGAAGAAAAGCAGGCGGTTTGGGCCGTGCTGGAATCGGGGATGCTGGCGCAGGGGCCGCGCGTCGCCGAATTTGAGGAAAAGTTTGCGGCATATTGCGGCGTCAAGCACGCAGTGGCGACGTCGTCGGGGACGACGGCGCTGCACGTGGCTTTGCTGGCTCACCAGATTGGCCCAGGGGATGAGGTGATCACTACGCCTTTTACCTTTATCGCTTCGGCCAACAGCGTGCGTTACGTTGGCGCGAGTCCCGTTTTTGTCGATATCGATCCCCGGACTTTTAACCTCGATCCGCAAGCGGTCGAGGCGGCGATCACCAGCCGCACCAGGGCGTTGATGCCCGTTCATCTGTTTGGTCTGGCTTGCGATATGGACGCGCTGGTCGAGATTGCCGACCGGCATGATCTGTTGATCATCGAGGATGCGTGCCAGGCGCACGGGGCCGAGGTGAATGGCAAGCGCGTTGGCGGGTTTGGCAGCGGTTGTTTTTCATTTTATCCGACCAAAAATATGACTACCGCCGAGGGTGGGATAATCACGACCAATGATGAAGAGATCGCCGAGCGAGCGCGGGTCATCCGGCAGCATGGGATGCGGCGGCGCTATTATCATGACGAGATGGGCTATAATTTCCGCATGACGGATGTTCACGCGGCGATCGGGGTGGCGCAGCTGCCCAAGTTGGAGGCGTTCAACCAGGCGCGTATTGATAATGCCGCTTATTTGAGCGCGCACCTGGACGGGGTGGTGACGCCATTTGTGCCCAAAGGGTATCGTCATGTATTCCATCAATACACTATTCGTGTGCAGGGTGGCCGGCGCGACGAGGCGTTGGCTCTGTTGCGCGAGCGCGGTGTGGGGTGTGGGGTGTATTATCCGCTGCCGGTTCACAAGCAGCGGATTTACGCCGGGGGGAGTTGCTCGTGTCCCGAGGCCGAGCGCGCCAGTGAGCAGGTGCTTTCGCTGCCGGTGCATCCGGGTCTCGCCCAGGCCGATTTGGAGCATATTGTCAAGGCGGTGAATGAAATATGTTAAAAGCAGCAGTCATTGGCGTCGGCGCGATGGGGCGCAATCATGCCCGCGTGTACAACGAGCTGGCAAATGTCGAGTTGGTCGCTGTGGTGGACGCGGATCAAGGCACGGCGAATGAAATTGCCCGTTTGTACGGGCGGGCGGCGGCGTTTACCGATTATCGAGAGATGATCGAACGGGTTGGCCCCGATGTCGTCTCGGTGGTGGTGCCGACGCAGGTTCATTTTCCGGTTACGCTGGATGTGCTGGCTGCGGGGTGCCACGTGCTGGTCGAAAAGCCGATCTCGGCCACGCTGGACGAAGGCCGGCAGATGATCGAGCGCGCGGATGCGTTGCACAAGGTGTTGGCCGTGGGGCATATCGAGCGTTACAACCCGGCGGTGGTGGAACTCAAGCGTCGCCTGGACGCGGGCGAGTTGGGGCGTATTTTCCAGGTGCATGCCCGCCGCTTGGGGCCTTTTCCGTCGCGTGTCCGCGATGTGGGGGTGATTGTGGACCTCGCGCCGCATGATTTGGACATTATGCGCTATATCACCGGCAAAGAGGCGTGTCGATTGTACGCCGAGACGCAGCAAGAGATACATACCGCGCACGAGGATCTGTTTTCGGGGCTGGTCCGGTTTGAGGATGACGTGTTGGGCGTGCTCAATATCAACTGGTTGACGCCGACCAAGATCCGCGAAATCACCGTCACCGGGCAGCGCGGGATGTTTTTAGCCAATTTGTTGACCCAAGACCTCTATTTTTACGAGAATGCTCAGGCCGGCGGGTTAAAGTGGAACCATCTCAGTTTGCTGCGCGGCGTCGGCGAAGGACAGATGATCCGGCTGCGTCTCAACCGGCGAGAGCCGCTGCGAGTCGAGTTGGAAGCGTTTATCGCCTCGGTCAAGGGTGAACGGACGATGCTGGTCAGCGGGATGGATGGTTTGATCGCGCTCGAATTGTCCCAGTTGTTGATCCGGTCGGCGCGCGAAAACCAGGTGATCGTGGTGCGGGCATGATGGAGGCAAATATGCAGCTTGCTGAACGTATTGCCGATAAAACGGCCAAATTGGTGGTGATTGGATTGGGTTATGTGGGGCTGCCGGTCGCCGCTCGCTTTGCTCAGGTTGGATTTCATGTTACCGGATTGGACGTCGATGAGGGCAAAGTGGCTCAGGTCAACGCGGCGCAGTGTCCAATCGAAGGGGATGAGCCGGGGTTGGCCGAGTTGGTGGCCGATGTTGTCGCTGCCGGGCGGTTGTGCGCGATGGTCGATTACACGGTGTGCCGTAAAGCAGATATTGTCTTGATCGCCGTCGAAACGCCCATCGACAGTGTGCGCCAGCCGCGATACCGCGCGCTGCGTTCGGCGCTGCGTTCTTTGCAGCCCAATCTCAAGCCGGGGGCGATGGTCATTGTCGAATCGACGATCGCGCCGGGGACGATTGAACGTCTGGTGCGTCCCACGCTGGAAGCGCATGGCCGGTACGCGAGCGGTCGTGATTTTTACCTGGTGCATTGCCCGGAGCGGGTGATGCCGGGTAAACTGCTCGAGAATCTGGCGCGGATGAGCCGGGTTGTGGGCGGCGATACGCCGGCGGCGGCCGGGCTGGCGCAGATGTTTTATCGCCACATTGTCGACGCGGATTTGGATTTGGCCGATTGTGTGACTGCCGAGTTGGTGAAAACCGCCGAAAATGCCTATCGCGATGTCCAGATCGCCTTTGCCAACGAGCTGGCCTTGATCTGTGAGCAGGTCTGCGCGGATGTGTGGCAGGTGCGCAAGTTGGTCAACAAGAGTCCTGGGCGGGAGGTGCTTTATCCCGGCGCCGGCGTGGGCGGGCATTGCATCCCCAAGGACCCCTGGCTGTTGGCTTATGGCGCGCGTGACGCGATTGCGGCCAAGTTGATCCCGGCGGCGCGGGAAATCAATGATTATATGCCCTTGCACGTGGCCGAGTTGACCGTCGACGCGCTGGCCGAGGCGGATGTCGAGATCGAAGAGGCGCGGATCGCGGTGTTGGGTTACGCCTATCTGGAGGATAGCGACGATACGCGCAATTCGCCGAGTATTCCGCTGATCAACCGGCTCGAAGAGTTGGGGGCAAAGGTGGTGGTGCATGATCCCTGGGTGCGCGAGTTCCAGGGTGATTTGGAGGGGTGTTTGCGGGGATGCGATGCCGTGGTGTTGATGGTCGCGCATCAGGTCTATCGCCGCGCGGCGTTGGAGCAATGGAAGGCGCTGGTCCGGCATCCGGTCCTGGTCGATGGGCGTCACGTTTTTTCGGGCGCGCGGGCGGGCGGCTGGGTGTATCGAGGCGTGGGGGTCGGCGACGTGCGACCGGGTCTGGCTTGAGCGCGGGAGGGGGTAAAGTGGCGATCAAGGTGCTGTCGGTTTTTGGCACTCGGCCCGAAGCGATCAAGATGGCGCCGGTGGTCCAAGAGCTGACCAGGTATCCCGATCGAATTGTTTCGCGCGTTTGCGTCACCGCGCAGCATCGAGAGATGTTGGATCAGGTGCTCGATCTGTTTGGGATTGTGCCAGACTATGACTTGAACGTGATGCGTCCCAACCAATCGCTGGCCGAATTGACGGCCAACATTTTGGCGCGTTTGGATGGGGTGATCGCGGGGGAGCGGCCGGATTGGGTGCTGGTGCAGGGCGATACGACGACGGCGATGGTGGGCGGTCTGGCGGCGTTTTATCGCCGCGTCAAGGTGGGGCATGTCGAGGCCGGGTTGCGTACCCAGGACAAGTGGCAGCCTTTTCCCGAAGAGATCAATCGCCGCGTGGCGGGCGTCATCGCCGACGCGCATTTTGCGCCTACTGCCTGGGCGCGGGATAATTTGCTGCGCGAGGGTGTGTCCCCGCAAAGGGTGTTTGTGACCGGCAATCCGGTGATCGATGCGTTGTTGCAGGTGGCGGGCAAGCCTTTCGATGTGACAAGCGGCCCGTTGGCCGGCGTTCCCTGGGAGAAGCGGATTGTGGCGGTGACGGCGCATCGGCGGGAGAATTTCGGCCGGCCGTTGGAGCAGATTTGCGCCGCGTTGCTCGAGGTGGCTCGCCGCTATGCCGATGACGTGCATCTTGTTTACCCCGTTCATTTGAACCCCAATGTCCAAGAGCCGGTATACCGGTTACTTGGCGATACGCCAAATATCACTCTGTTGCCTCCGCTTGATTATTTGCCGATGGTGCAGTTGATCAAGCGGGCCTATATGCTTTTGACGGATTCGGGTGGGTTGCAAGAAGAGGCGCCCGGTTTGGGCAAGCCGGTGTTGGTGCTGCGCGGCAATACCGAGCGGCCGGAGGCGGTGCAGGCGGGTACGGTCAAGTTGGTCGGCGCCGATGCGGAGGTCATTGTCGG
>CAYZYE010000252.1:0-5065 GCA_964481205.1 uncultured Anaerolineae bacterium
AAGGTTTGCTCGAATCATTGCACGGATTGGCTTCCCCGGCCACTCGCAACGAGCAGAACCAAGTTTTTCCGGGCAGTCTGGGGAAAGGCAGTGTGCGGTTGTGTTCCACCGCCCGCACCGCAATTCCCCCAGACGGGGGTCTTGGGTGGCAACCATGCCCCCTAAATTGATTTTGCGCTGGCCAAAGTCAAATGTGTAGGGTGGCTAAACAGGAGTTTTTGAAATGTCGTTTGACTTGACCCAACTTGACATCGGGCAACTGGGGGCCTGGGGCGTGATCTCTATTGCAGCGGTGGCGATCCTGGCCGTGGTTCTCAAAGTGATCAGCAAGGTCGTGTCGACCTCGCTACGCATTGCGATCATTATCGGCAGCCTGACCGTGATCGCCGCGGCCCTGTTTGTCCTGTCAATGTTGTGGAACAAAGGGACAATCCCAGGATTATGAGCCGGCACCCAGGTTGTCGTCGCCCCTCGATATTGCGCGCGATCGGCTTGCTCGTCTTGAGCGGTTGGGTCATCGCGGCGCTTGTCGCCTGCCAACCCGCTGCGACGGTCGAGCCGCCCACGGCGTCGCCCATCGGGGGCGAGTCAGGCGGGCAAACGCCCCCGCCAAAATCAACGAACCCAACCGCGACCGCGGTCACTGCCGCGACGTTCACACCCACGGCGACGGTGGCGCCTTCCAACACCCCCACGACCAGCCCAACACCCACCCCGTCCCCAACGCCCACGGCACGGCCAACGCCGACGGTCGCGCCCACCTCGGTCACGGCGCGACGGCTGCGGATGACCTACCAGATCGAACACCCCACCGTGTTGGGACAGCAAACGTTGGTCGATCAACTGTGGCTGCCGTTGCCCAACACCGACGGCGACGGCACGCGCGCGTTCAAACTGCTCGACGCTTATCCCGACGGGTACGAATTGATCGACATTGGCGCCAGCAACCAGGCTCTTTATTGGGACAATGTGCCCGATCGCTGCCAACAAAGCAACTGTGTATTCGGCTACCACTTTGACATTACCCTCGAACGACCAGAATACGCCATTCCCTGGCAAAACTCGCCGCTTTACGATACTCTAGATACACTCTACCAGACCTACACCCAACCGCAGCGCGGCATCGAAGCGGACGACCCAAAAATTCAAGCGCTGGCGCAAAACATTATCGGCGACGAGGACAATGTGTTCAAGCAGGCGCTCAAAATCCAGTCGTGGGTGCAGCAAAACATCCGCTATGCCGACATTACCACCGTCTATCCCGATGACGCGCTCAAATGTATCGAGCAAGGCCTGGGCGACTGCGCCGGGCAGAGCAAGGTCTTTGTCGCTTTGGCCCGCGCGGTGGGCATTCCGGCGCGCACGGTGTCGGGGCTGCTGCCGTTCAAGCGCGGCGAGGGGATGCAAGAGCTGTTCGGCCCGCGCACGACGTGGTTCGATCAAAACCTCAGCGTTCACGTCTGGATCGAAATTTACCTGCCGCCGCTGGGCTGGGTGCAAGCCGAGCCGGACCTGCCCGGTTTTGGCATCGACAAGGAACGGCTGATCACCAAACGCGGGCCGTTCGCTTTTCCCGGCGGGCTGTGCGCCTATGCGACTTATTTTCACCTCCCCCTGGCCGTACAAGGAAATTGGTGCGGGCAAAGCGTGGGCTGGGAGGTGAGCATCGACATGGTCGAGATCAAATAAAGCAAAGGAACGAATAATGGAACATCGAGATGGCTTTTTCCAAGGCGTCCGGCAACACAACATCTATTATCAATACTGGCTGCCCGAGGTCGAGGTCAAGGCGGCGATCCTGATCGTCCATGGCCTGGGCGAACACAGCGGGCGCTATATGAACGTGATCGATTTCCTGGGGCCGCAAGGTTATGCCTTTTACGCGCTGGATCACATTGGACACGGCAAGTCCGACGGCACGCGAATGTACGTCGAGCGGTTTAGCGATTACACCGCCACCTTGAACGCCTATCTCGACATGGTGCGCGACTGGCAACCCGGCAAGCCGATCGTCCTTTTCGGGCACAGCATGGGCGGGCTGATCGCCGCCGCCTACCTGCTCGACCACCAGGATGCGTTCGCCGGGGCGATCATTTCCGCGCCCAGCGTCAAACTGCCCGCCAACATTACGCCGCTGACGATCTGGGCAGCACAGGCGCTGTCCCGGGTGCTGCCCAAAACAGGCCTGACCTCCGTCGACGCCAACGCGGTCAGCAGCGATCCCATGGTCGTCCAGGCCTACCTTGACGACCCATTGGTCTACAAGGGCAAAAACACGGCGCGACTGGGGGCCGAACTGATCGGCGCGATCCGGCGCGTAACTGCCGAGGCATCGACGATCCATCTGCCCGTACTGCTCATCCAGGGCAGCGCAGACAAGTTGGTCGATCCGGCGGGCGCGCAAATGCTGTTCGACGCGATCAGCTCGGCCGACAAGACGCTGCGGGTTTACGAGGGATTTTATCACGAGGTGTGCAACGAGCCGGGGCGCGACGTCGCTTTGCGCGACATCGGACAGTGGCTCGCGGCGCAGATCAGTTGATCATCAAGGGGAGGACAAGCATGTCAAATATCATTCGCATTGAGGAAATTGCTCAACACATCGGCGAGCAGGTGACGATTCGCGGCTGGTTGTACGCCAAGACGGGCAAAGGACGCCTGCAATTCTTGCGCGTCCGCGACGGCACGGGCATCGTCCAGGCAGTGGTGTTCAAAAAAGAAGCGCCGCCGGAGGTTTTTGAGGCCGCGCGAGAGTTGACCCAAGAGTCGGCGATCATTGTCACCGGTGCCGTCCGCGCCGACGCACGCGCGCCCGGCTATCCCGGCGGGTACGAGATCGGCGTGACCGGCCTGACCGTCGTACAGTTGGCGCACGAGTACCCGATCACCCCCAAAGAGCACGGCGTCGATTTTTTAATGGAGCACCGCCATCTGTGGCTGCGTTCGACCCGCCAGTGGGCCATTTTGCGCGTCCGCGCCACGATCATCAAGTCGATCCGCAATTGGCTCGACGAAAATGGCTTTTTGCTGGTCGATACGCCGCTGCTCACGCCGGCGGCCTGCGAGGGCACGACGACGCTCTTTGAGACCGACTATTTCGGCGCCCCGGCCTATCTCAGCCAGAGCGGGCAGCTCTACAACGAGGCGACGATCGGCGCATTTGGCAAAACCTATTGTTTTGGCCCCGCCTTTCGCGCCGAAAAGTCCAAGACACGCCGCCACGTGATGGAACTGTGGATGGTCGAGCCAGAAATGGCCTACGTCGAGTTGGACGAGTGCATGCAGGTCGAGGAACAATTGGTCAGCCACATCGCCCAGCGCGTGCTCGCCGAGCGAAGGATGGAACTCGACATTTTGGAACGCGATGTATCGCGGCTGGAAATGATCCAGCCACCTTTTCCGCGCGTGCATTACGACGACGCGGTCAAAATGATCAACGAGTTGGGACAAGACACGGATGTCCGGATCGAGTGGGGCGAGGACTTGGGCGCGCCGCAAGAGACGCTGCTCGCCGAGCAGTTCGACAAGCCGGTGTTCGTACACCATTATCCAACACAATGCAAGGCGTTTTACATGGCCCAAGAGCCGGAACGACCAGAGGTATGCCGCTCGGTCGATCTGCTGGCCCCCGAAGGCTATGGCGAGATCGTTGGCGGCGGCGAGCGTTCCGGCGATCCCGATTTTTTGGAACAGCAGATCGAGCGCCACCAACTGCCGCGAGACGCCTACAAGTGGTATCTCGAACTGCGCCAGTACGGAGGCGTGCCACATTCTGGCTTTGGCCTGGGGATCGAGCGCACCGTGTGCTGGCTGTGCAAGCTGCCGCACATCCGCGAGTCGATCGCCTTTCCGCGTATGCTGGGACGAATGTATCCATAGGGCACGCCTCAAATGACTTGGGCATCCGTAGCATAGCCCCTCGTGGGCGGACCGTGAGAGCCAAAAAACAAGTGGCGACAAGCACGTTATTGAAATTGGATCAGGACAAACAGCTCAAAGCCAGGTGCAAAGTGATTTGCGGCGACAGCCGTGTCGAATTGGCCAAGTTGACCGGTCAGGTCGATCTGATCGTCACGTCCCCGCCCTATGCCGATGCGCGGCGCAAACACTATACCAGCGTACACCCCGATGAATACGTCGAGTGGTTTTTGACTTTTCACGAACCATTCTGGAATGCGCTCAAGCCAACCGGAAGCCTGGTGATCAATATCAAAGACCGCGTGGTTGATGGCGTAAGGCATCGTTATGTTTGGCACACCATTGAAGCGCTTTGCAAACAAGGTTGGTTGGCAATTGATGACTATATCTGGCACAAAACCAACCCGATGCCTGGTTATTGGCCTACTCGTCTGAGCGATGGATGGGAGTATTGTTTCCACCTGGCCAGGCAAAGAAAGCCATTCTTTAGGCATGATCGAGTTAGAAAACCAATTGGGAAATGGGCCGAGACCCGTTTGAGCAACCTGGGGGAAGGGGATTTGGCGCGACACAATTCTGTAAACAAGAGCGGGTTTGGCCGTGACTTGTCCAGGTGGGTGGGCAAGAAAAGGGTATTGCCAAGCAACGTCATCACCAGCGCCGTTGTGGGCAAAAACAAAGACCACCCCGCCGTTTATCCGGTCAGCATCCCCGAGTTTTTCATCAAACTGCTCTGCCCTGACAACGGACTGGTCTTGGACCCATTTGCCGGCAGCGGCACGACAGGCATTGCCGCGCTGGCGCTAGATTGCAATTGCGTCTTGATCGACAATCGTCAGACCTACTGCGATGTCGCCATCAAGAGACTCGAGAACGAGGCCGGAGCACAAAGGTTGGTTCATTTTGCAAGCGCCGGCAGCAATACTTGTATATCAAGGCAAATGCACGAGCAATTACGTCTACTGGAGCAAAAGTTGTCCGAGACGTCACAGGAGCCGACGTGACTGACGTGCCCCACCCCAGGGCTGTTCAATTCTACAATCCGGCGGTTGAAACCGCGCCTGGCGAGCCGTTGGCTGGTCGTCCCTCTACGGCGACGAGTCACAAATTAGAGTTGAACAGCCCTGCATCTCACCCTGACCTGATC
>CAYZYE010000253.1:0-4973 GCA_964481205.1 uncultured Anaerolineae bacterium
GTCACAAATTAGAATTGAACAACCCTAGATGGAGGATAGAGTGAGGCCAAATTATTTTCGGAATGGGCTGGTTTACCTGCTCATTCTCACCGCGATCGTCTTGCTGATCTGGCAAGTGATGGAACGGTCCAGTTCTCCCGAAAGAATGGATGTCACCGAGTTGGCGCGGCTGGTCAAACAAGATCGCGTCCTGCGGCTGACGGCCACGTCTGAAAACAAGATCGAAGTCACATACCAGGACAGCAAAGGCAAAGACGCCCAGTCGGTTGTTTTCAAAGAATACGGCGTGGGGCTGTTGGAAACGCTCCGCGACCTGGGCGTCACCGCCGAAGACCTGACCCGCATCGAAAAGGTCGAGTTTGTGCCGCCGCCCGACTGGCTCAACATTCTCACCGCGCTGGGCACGATCCTGCCCACGCTGCTCGTGGTCGGCATGATCTATTTCATGTTCCGGCAGGCGCAAGGCACCAACAACCAGGCGCTTTCATTTGGCAAAAGCCGCGCCCGAATGTTCACCGGCGATCAGCCCACCGTCACCTTTGACGACGTGGCCGGCGTCGAAGAGGCCAAAGAGGAACTGCAAGAGGTGGTCGAGTTTCTCAAAGAGCCGGAAAAATTCATCTCTTTGGGCGCGCGCATCCCCAAAGGCGTGCTGCTTGTCGGCGCGCCGGGCACGGGCAAAACGTTGATGGCCAAAGCCGTTTCCGGCGAGGCCGGCGTGCCCTTTTTCAGCATCAGCGGTTCCGAATTTGTCGAAATGTTTGTCGGCGTCGGCGCCTCTCGCGTCCGCGACCTGTTCGATCAAGCCAAACGCCATTCGCCGTGCATCGTCTTTGTCGACGAGATCGACGCCGTGGGGCGGCACCGTGGCGCGGGGCTGGGCGGCAGCCACGACGAGCGCGAGCAAACGCTCAACCAGATTTTGGTCGAGATGGACGGGTTTGACACCGACACTAACGTGATCGTCGTCGCCGCAACCAACCGCCCCGACATTCTCGACCCGGCGCTGCTCCGTCCGGGGCGCTTTGACCGCCGCGTCGTCCTCGACCGGCCGGACATCAAGGGGCGCGAAGCGATCCTCAACGTACACATCAAGGGCAAACCGTTGAGCGACGACATTGATACCGCGATCCTGGCCAAACTCACGCCCGGTTTTGTGGGCGCCGATATTGAAAACCTGGTCAATGAAGCCGCAATTTTGGCCGCGCGCCGCAATAAAAAGAAAATCGAGATGAGCGAGTTTCAGGAAGCCATCGAGCGGGTGATCGCCGGGCCGGAGCGAAAAAGCCGCTTGATCACCGAAGAGGAAAAAGAGATCATTGCCTACCACGAAGCCGGTCACGCGGTGGTACAGCACATCTTGCCCAAATGCGATCCGGTGCGCAAAGTGACCATCGTGCCGCGCGGTATGGCCCTGGGCTATACCATGTCGCTGCCCAAAGACGACCGCCTGCTGCAAAGCCGGAACAAGTTCCGCGACGAAATGGCCGGCCTGTTGGGCGGGCGCGTCGCCGAAGAGCTAATGTTCGAAGACATTACCACCGGCGCCAGCAACGATCTGGAGCGCGTGACCAAGATGGCGCGACAGATGGTCACCCGTTTTGGTATGAGCGAAAAACTCGGCTCGATGACCTTTGGGCGCAAAGAAGAGCTGGTCTTTTTGGGGCGCGAAATCTCGGAACAGCGCGACTATAGCGAAAATATGGCGCAACAGATCGACCAGGAGGTGCGCCAATTCATCGACGAGGCATACGACCGCGCCAGAGGCGTGTTGACCGAATACAAGGACAGACTCGTCGCCATCGCCACCCGCCTGATCGAGATCGAGACGTTGGACCAAAACGAGTTCGCCAAGATTATGCAAGATGCCCAACAAGCCGCCGTCGTAGCATAACGCCGTTATAAAACCAAAGGCCGTCCGGGTATCCGGGCGGCCTTTTTGCATCCTCGACCAGAGCTATTTCTGTCGCGCCTTGATCTCTTCTTCGACCAAAACCCGGCGCAGCATTTTGCCGACCATCGTCTTGGGCAGTTCGTCACGAAATTCGACAAACTTGGGACGCTTGTAGCGCGCCATGTTTTCCTCGCAAAACGCCAATATCTCGTCCTCGGTCGCGGTCACGCCGTCCTTGAGCACAATCCACACCTTGGGGCGCTCGCCCTTTTCCTCGATTGGAACGCCGGCGGCCACCACCTCTTTGACCTTGGGATGCTGGTACAACACGTCCTCGATCTCGCGCGGATAAATATTGTATCCTCCCGCGCCGAGAATCATGTCCTTTTTGCGATCCTGAATTTGGAAAAAGCCATCCTCGGTCATGATTGCAATGTCGCCGGTGTAAAGCCACTCACCGCGCAGCACATTGGCCGTCTCGGTCGGCATGTTCCAATACCCCTTCATCACCTGCGGCCCCCTGACGCACAACTCGCCGACCTCGCCCGGTCCCAGTTCGATCTCGCCCGTTTCCACATCGACGATCTTGGCGTCGGTGTTGGGCAGCGGCAAGCCGATATAGCCGATACGGCTGTGGCCCTCGAACACCGGGTTGACGTGCGTCACCGGCGAGGCCTCGCTGAGGCCATAGCCCTCGACCAATGACGCGCCGGTGATCTGTTGAAACTTTTCCTGAACCTCGCTGGGCAGCCCTGCCGCGCCGCTCATACAGGCCTCAATCGAACTCACGTCATACTTGCCGGCGGCGACATCGGGGCTGTTGTTGATTGCGACATACATCGCCGGCACGCCGGGGTAAATCGTCGGTTTTTGCTTGTCGATCGTCGCCAGAACGTCCTTTAAATCGCGGGGATTGGGCACCAAAATCATGCTGCCGCCGGTATAGATTGCGTGGTTCATACAAGAGGTCATCGCATAACTGTGATACAGCGGCAGCGCGGTCATCATTTTGGGCGGGCGGTTGATTGTCTTGAGCCAGTGCGCGCACTGCACCGTATTGCATACCAAATTGCGATGGGTCAACTGTGCGCCTTTGGAGACGCCGGTCGTGCCGCCGGTGTACATTAGCACCGCCGTATCATCCTGGTCTTTTTCGACCGGGGCCGGTTTGGCCGGCGCCGATTTGAGCACGTCCTGAAACCAATAGGTGTTCGCCTCGCCGGTCAAATCTGCGTAATAACCGCGCTTTTTTTCCAACAGCAGGGTAAACAGAATTTTGAGCAGAGGCGGAAAATAGCTTTGAATCTTGGCCACAATCACGTTTTTCAACGCCGTTTTGTCCCGCAAGGTTCGCACCGTCTTGTAAAACGCGCTGAACGTGATCAGCGTTTCTGCGCCGGCGTCCTTGATCTGGTATTCGAGTTCTCGCGCCACATACGCGATATTGCACGGCACCACCACCGCCCCAACGCGCAGCGCCGCGTAATAGCTGATCACAAACTGCGGGCTGTTGGGGATATGCACCGCCACCCGGTCGCCCTTTTTGACCCCCATCTTTTGCAGCGCCGCCGCCAGCCGGTCGACCAGACCGTCGAGTTGGGCATAGGTCAACCTGGCGCCTTTCAAGACCGTTACCACGGCATGGGGCGATTTGGCCGCAGACGCTGTCAAGGCCTGGTCCATCGTGATCTGGGGGAAATCGACCGTATGTGGCACATGCTTGTCATAAAATTTGAACCACGGCTTGTCCATTCTTGTCTCCTGTGAACTAGATCGCTCATTGTTTAGCCAACCTTGAAGTTTAGAACACACAACCGCGCGCCAAGTTACCTCCAATTGACAACGACTCACGAGCATGTTATACTCGCTTGACTATTTTGCCACCGCCCGCCTGTTCTCTGCGTGGGCGAGATCAGGAGTCTCACGATGCAAGTCAAACTCGTCGCCATCACCCGGTGCCTGCTGCCGGACCCGTCGCCCGAAGCATTGATCGAGCACGCCGGGCGCATTTGCTATCGCAGCAGCCAGAGCAGCGCGCAGGCGCGCGCCCAATTCATCCAACGCCGCATCCAGCAAGGCCACGAGTCGATCATTGAGCACGCCTCGGCGACGTTCGAGATTGGCGGGATCAGCCGCGCGGCCAGCCACCAATTGGTTCGACATCGCATCGCCAGCTATTCCCAAGAATCACAACGCTATGTAGATATGTCTAACCCTGAATGGGTGACGCCCCCCGCCATTGCCGGCAACCCGCAGGCAATGGCCGTCTGGGACGCGGCGATCGCCCAAACACGGGACAGTTATCGACAATTGAGGGAACAGGGCATTCACAAAGAGGACGCACGTTTTTTGCTGCCCAATGCCACGGCCACGCGGATCATTGTCACGATGAATTTCCGTGAACTGTTGCACGTCTTTCGGCTGCGCATCTCGCCGCACGCGCAGTGGGAGATACGGGCCGTGTGTGTGCAAATGCTCGACTGTTTGCTCCCGCACGCGCCCAACGTGTTTGGCCCGCTCAAGGCGCAGCTACAAGAAACATATCCCGATTTTGCACCGTCGTAAACAGGCAGCGTGGGATAAAACGACGCGGAGCGTAGGGACGAGGAAAATTCAACGCCGAGTTGCAGAGCAGATGGATATGGAATAGGAGCTACAGGGAATCTCTTATTGTATGTTAAATTCAAGCCACGAGATTCTGAGCCAGCCGCCGCAGGCGGCTGGCTCAGAATGACAGGCTCTTTGAAATGATACACTCGGAATGACACGGATTACCCAGGTTTTGTAGAACATAGCCACGTAATTTTTGTTATAAAACCAATAAATACGATAGGATAAAGCTATGAAAGAAAAAGGAACGCCCAATCTCGCGTTCGATCCAAACAAGAGAGACTTGCTCAAGAAAATGGCGACGGTCTCTTTGGCTTGGGCGATACCAGAAGCGCTTCTGGCTGGCTGTCAAGTCGCCACTCAATCGGCATGAACAAATCCAACCGGGACACGGGACACCCGTGCCCACCCGGGCACCGGATGTGACCTTGACAACCGCTTCCGGTCAGAAGCCTTCTCCAGAAGCCCA
>CAYZYE010000254.1:0-4937 GCA_964481205.1 uncultured Anaerolineae bacterium
CCCTTGGAGCACAGCCCACGAGGGGCAATGCTACGGATGCTCAACCCATTTGCGCCGGCGGGGATTTGGCAATCCCTTTGGAGCGCCGCCCGCAAGGGGCGATGCTTTCTGTCTTGGCGATCTCGACGCGCGCTGCGGTTGGCAAGTGTACTGGGGACTTTCGGCACGCTCCTAGTAATGAATCCACACCGGCGTGCCGATCTCGGCCCAGTTGTACAATATCCGCGCGTTTTCAGTGCCGAGAATCACGCATCCATACGACACGCGACTGCCCAAGTAACCGGCCCACAACATCTGTCCATTCGGCAAGATCGGCAGCGCATGAATACCGTTCTGCAACGATCCGGCCTGGTAAATGCCCAGCCAGTAAGGCATTCGCAGACGCCACGTGCTGGCCCAGGCCTCGGGAATTTTGTCGAGCACGCGAAAATGCCCCGTCGCGGTCGCCCGGCCCGGCTCGCCCGTAGAACACACCCAGTTGTACAACAGCGTATCGCCCTGCCAGACGTACACTCGCTGCTGCGAAACATTGACCTCGATGCGCTTGTTGGACGCTGCACGAGACACCGGCGTCGGCGCGAGCATCCGCTCCACCTGAGCCAACAATGCCGCGACCTGCTCATCATCCGGCTTGATCGCCAACGCCGCCTGGCCGGCCCGGCGCGCCGACGCCAAATCACCCTGCGCCAATGCGGACTCGGCCCACGACACACAAGCGCGGTACAGCAAACGGCGCACGTCGGCGTAATCGGGATTGACCCGGTACACCTCTTGAAACGCTTTCGCCGCCGCCGGCCAACGCGCGCGGTCGTATCGCCACCGGCCGGACAAATAACTCAGAGCCAAGGCCTGTTCGGCCAACGCCGCATCAGGCTCCCGGCAGATACCCGCCGCACGCCGGTACAATTTGTAGGCGTGAGCGATCTCGCCCCGATCGACCTCATCGCCGGCCCAGTGAAGCAACGTGTCGCACCGCGCGGCATCCAGCCCCGGATAAGCAGCATCGAGCAAAGCCATCTCGTTCAGCGCATCGAGCGCCGCGTCCCAATCACGCGCGCGCCAAAAATCCTCCAGACCGGGCAACTGCGCGGCGACACGTTGAGAGACGGTGCGCGTCGGCGTCCAGGTCGGCGTCACCGTCAACGCCGGCGCGCCGGCCGGGGTCGATAGACGAACCGGCCCCGCTCCCCGGCCGCCTTGCACCCAGGCCTGCGCGACAAATCCGCCCAAAACGATCGCCAGCGCGGCGACCAACAGCCAAATACCCAGCCAGCGGCGAAACAAATGAGCATAAGAATAGACCGCGCGTCTGGCAACCGGCCGGCGTTCAAGCAGCACCCCGGCCGGTTGCAATTGCCGGCTCACCTGACACAGCCTCCGCGCCGCCTGGACATTGGCCGGATTGATCCTCAACGCCCGGCGCAAACACGCCCTCGCCTGGCGCGGGTTCTCAGAAGCCAAAGCCAACCACAGCCACGCCTGCTCATTTTCCGGCTCGTCGCAAAGCAATTGCCCCAACAAGTCACGCGCCCGCGCTCTTTTCCCCGCGCGCCAGGCCGTAATCCCCTGCGTCAACAACCGGCCGGCGGCCGGCCGGCCCAATTCTGCCTTTGCTTCCGCTTCTCGTTTCACATTCTTGACAGTCTAAACCAATTCAAGTATAATCAGCCCGCATCCTTAGGAAAGGAGTTGAATCAAGCTTGTCTGTAGAATTGCATCCAGGCGAATCACAAGAAAGCCTGCTCAAGCGGTTTCGCAAGTCAGTCACACAAAGCGGCGTGTTGAGCGAGACGCGGCGGCGGCGGTGGTTTGTCTCCAAAAGCGAACTGCGCCGTAAAGCCAAAAAGAAAGCCATTCGTCGAGCGCGTCGTGAACAACGACGGACACGGAGTCGTAGACGCTAGACCCTGGGATTCGCATGAAAAGCAACGCTCTCAAGAGCGTTGCTTTTTTGCTCAAAAAACCAGGATATGGCCCACCCCAACCCGGATCAACCGGAATCTGGCGCGTCGGCGAATGAAACCGGACAGGCATAGCGGCCGGCCAAAAAGCGCAAGATACGATCGCTGGCCCACAACCACATGCCATGCATCGTCACCAGCAGCGCCAGCGAAGAAATGCTCAACGTCGCAAAAACGGTAAACAAGAGCAACAACCCATCTCGCGCCACTCGATACGCGGTCGTTGAACGCAACACATCGCGCCGGCGCAGCGGACTCGAACCCCAGGCCAGAACAACCAACGCCAAGCCCGTAAAAGAGATATAAATGGCGTTCTCGCTCTGCGTCGACGCAACGCCGCGATAAAATGCCCACAGCGTTTGACAGAACAAAGCCTCGCGCAACGCTTTCCACAACGGCATGGCATCGACCTGACCGCAATGATCGGCGCCGACCCGAACGTACCACACCCACACCGCCACAAACAAGAACAACCCACCCAGCCACATCAACAGCGCCGTGTCGATCGACGCAACCCCCGCCGCCCCGGCCAGCCCAACAAGGTGCAAAAACGCGCTCTGCCCGTCACTGACCCACGTCGGCGGAACGCCGAGCAACTGCATAGCCTGCGCGCGCCAAACGGCCACAGCAGGAATACCCACATAATACAACAGCCGCATTCCTTGTTCCAGCCATTCGCCCAACCATGAACGCCCCACAGCGACAACGAATCGACGCCCGGCGCCGAGGACAAACAAGCGCCACGCCAGGTGACTGGACAGGACATAGATCGCCACGCTACACACCGCGATCAAGGCAAGTTTGTCCGCGCCAAACCCGGCCGACAGCGCCCACGCGAGCAGTTCCATCGGCGTCTAGATCGTCTCGCGGTTCAAAGGCACCGTCAACGTGACCTTGGTGCCTTTGCCCAGCTCAGAACGAATGATCGTTCGTCCATTGACCAGATCGGCGCGCTCTTGCAAATTCAACAACCCAAAACTGCCGCGCTGCTCATAACTCGCCATCGTCGCGTCAAAATCGAACCCCTTGCCGTCATCCTGAATTTCGGTGACAAAATAGGTATTACGCACATACATCCGCACCCAGATATGCTCCGCTTCGGCGTACTTTTTTGCATTGTTCAGCGCCTCTTGGGTGATAAACCAGGCCACCGCCTTGATATTGACATCGATCTGGTCTTCAATGTCCTCGAGCTCGAACGTGACCGGGAACTGGCCCGTTTCCGTCGTCTCTCTGATCTTGTCAACCAGCTGCTCAACCGCCACCTTGAGTCCCTGCGTCTCCAACACCACCGGGCGCAGCGTAAACAACATCGTGCGGATTTCTTTGGTCGTGCGCCGCGCCAGGTTTTCCAACTTGAACAGCTCGTCCTTGACCTTGATCGGGTCGCGCTCTAGCAGCAAGCGCGCAAAATTGAGGCGCATCGCAATCGCCGAAATGGACTGCGTGGGGCCATCGTGCAGGTCGCGCGAGAGCTTGGTCCGCGCTTCTTCCTGCACGGCGATCACACGCTCTTTTTCTTCCTGCAAATCCTGGTAAAGTTGGGCATTGGTCAAGGCCACCGTCGCCTGGTTTGAAACCGCCTGCAACAATTCGATATGCTCTTTGGAAAAAACATTGGGCACCGGGCTGGCAAAAATCACGGCGCCGTAACTTTCAAACCCGGCGCGCAAGGGCACACAGATCGCCGCGCGGCAACGCCTAAAGACCGTAAACTGGCCCAGTTCCGGATCTCGGGCCAGATTGCCCAAAATCAAGGACTCGCCCTCTTGCAGCACCTGGTACAACACACCGCGCTGCCCGTTCAAAATCAAGTCCATCTCTTCATAACTCACGTTGCGCGCCGCAGCGACAAACAAACCGCCCTCGCCATACAAAAACACCGCCCCGGCCGAGCGCACCTGGTAATCCGATGCCTTGTCGGCCAACTCGCTAAACCCCATCGAGCTGATCTCGAGAACCGAGTCCAGGATTTTGTCATAATTGAGCGTGGCACTCAACGTGCCGGCCATCTCATAGATCGCACGCGCGCGGTCTGCCGCCGCCTGCAACCGACGCAATTTTTCTTGCAGCGCCTTTTGCTCCTTGTCATTCAACGGCGGCTCCCTTTTGATGCCGTCGGCGAGCAGGCTGCTCACCACCGAGGCGAGGACGAGCGCCAACCCCGACAACAAGGCCGGCGGCAGCAGCAGCTCGACATTTTGAAAATGGGCATGAATCAACACGATGAAAATATGCGCCAGCGTCAAAATGATCGAAGTACCCAGACCAAACAGCCAATCAAAACGAACGCCAACCGCAATGGCCGGGATTGCCGCATAAAACAGCATTCCCGGCCCGCCCAGGTACAACATTGCAATCGCAAAAAACACATCGACAATGAGAAAGCCCAGCGCGACAGATTCGGGATAAAACTTGAACATCAACATCAGCACCGGCACGGCGTCGACAACGGCCATGCCCAGCGCAACGAACAAAAACGTCACCCGCTCCGGCAGCGCAAGGTCCGACAAAGGGACCATAAAAGCAACCACCGGAACACCCACCAGCGCCAACCAACGCGCCCAAGCGGTCACCACATCAAGACGATGAATCATACGTTCCGACATACGGGCTGCTCCCATCTCTCGGTACCCATACCGACCCAGAGCCGTTCAATTCTACAATCCAGCGGTTGAAACCGCGCCTGGCGAGCCGTTGGCTGGTCGTCCCCCTACGGCGACGAGTCCCCGCCAGCGCACACGCGAACGTGACGCGAGTATGTATTTCCCCAATACGCCGAATTGGGGCCGAACCGGCCCAAAATCCAACGCGACCTGTATGAATCAATATGATTATAGCATAAATCTCCAAGCACACCAACCAGAACGGCTCGACGGGGCATATTTCACTTTTGGGGCGAAACCGGGCCTCGGAATAGGGATTCCGAGGCTGCGGATTGGACAGACCGTGGCGGCGGAATCCCCACCTGACCAC
>CAYZYE010000255.1:0-4892 GCA_964481205.1 uncultured Anaerolineae bacterium
CGGTCTAGCGCCGCTGCCGCCGCCTGGAAGGTGTTGTAGACCAGGCTCAACTCGCGCAGCGGCCCAAAAAAGCGATAGATGTAGCCGAAAAAGGCCAGCAGCACGCCGATGGTCGTTTCGCCCCGGGCCACCAACGTGCCCCCGTAGCCCAATACCAGGGCCGTGCCCAGCGTGTTGGTGATCGTCATTGTCGGAAACACGGCGGCAAAGAGCAGGCTGACGCGCAAGTTGGCTTTCATATTGCGCAGGCTCAGGCTCTCAAATTGCGCGACGGTGAACGATTCTTGCGAGAGCGATTGGACGACGCGCATGCCGGAGACGCCTTGTTCTACGCCGGCGTTTACCGTGGCCAGTTCTTCTTGCACATGACGGTACGCGCGTCGCATTTGTTTGCCCAGGTAGCCGATGCTGATCATTGTGACCGGCACGGCCAACAGAGTGACCAACGTCAGCCGCACGTCGAGCAGCAACATGACCACAATGATGCCGGTCAGGGTGAACACGTCGCCAACCAGGCTGATCACGCCGCTGGAGGCCAGTTCCGACAGTGCGTTGACATCGTTGGTGATTCGGGACATGATCTGACCGACGCGCTCTTGTTCGTGAAAGGCCATCGACTGGCGGAGGACGTGTTCATAGAGATCGCGGCGAATGGCATACACGATCCGTTGTCCCACCCTCGACGAGAGGTAGCCTTGCCAGTACACGGCGAACCAATAGACGCCGTTCAAGGCAATGTACAACAGCGAGATCAGCCCCAGCGCCTGGAGATCGTGTTGGGCAATGGCGCGATCGATGGCGATTTTGGTTAGATAGGGCGTCAGCAGCAATGTGGCCGTGACGGTGAGCATTGCCAGAACGGCCAGCGCCATCCACCCGCGATGGGGGCGGAGGTAGTGCCAGAGCCGCCGGATCGCCCGTCGATTCAACTCTGAGAAGCTAAAGTGTTCTTCCCGGCCCTGAAGCCGGCCCATAAATCCACCGCGAATGCTCATCGGATGCCTCCTCCCGCTAACCGGCTTTTCTTGGCCGCGCTCGAAATTTGTGGAACGGACCTGGCCGGCTTGAGCGTCTCGCCCTGGAATTGCAGGTCGTATAACTCGCGGTAAAAGCCGTTCTTGGCGATCAGCAGCTCGTGCGCCGAGTGGGTGTCTGTGCGGCGGCCGCGTTCGACGATGCGCCCCTCGCGCAGCACCAGGATTTGATCTGCTTGCTGAATCGTCCACAGCCGGTGGGCGATGACAAAGGTCGTGCGCTCGGCCCACACTTTTTTGAGCGCCTGCTGCATGCGGCGTTCGGTGTCGGCGTCTACGCTGGAGGTTGGCTCGTCGAGGATCAGGATGCGCGGGTTGGTGAGCAGTACGCGCGCCAGGGCAATGCGCTGCCTCTGCCCGCCGGACAGCCGCACGCCTCTCTCGCCGACCGGCGTGCCGTAGCCCAGCGGTAAAGAGCGGATAAAATCGTGCATTTGCACCTGTTTCGCCGCCCACTCGATTTCGTGCTCGTTGGCATGGGCGTGGCCGTAGGCAATGTTTTCGCCAATCGAAGCGTCAAAGAGAAAGACGGTTTGTAACGCAATGCCGATCGCGTCGCGCAGGCTCGAGACCGTGACCTGGCGAATGTCGTGCCCGTCGATGGTGATCGCGCCTGCTTGCGCGTCGTAAAAGCGGGGCAAGAGGTGAACCAGCGTGGTTTTGCCTGCCCCCGACGGCCCGACCAGGGCCACCATCTCGCCCGGCGCGGCGTCAAGACTGGCATCGATCAAGACCGTGTTTTGGGCGTCGTAAGCAAAGGTGACGTGCTCAAAGCGGACGTGGCCCTTGATCGACGGGAGCGGGTATGCATCCGGCGCGTCCTGGATGTCCGGCCGGGTGTCCAGCACCTCAAAGACCCGTTCGGCGGCGGCGATGGATTGCAGGATGACGTTGAGCATCATTCCTGTCTGGCGAATGGGGCGCAGTAGCATGTTGATGTACGACGTAAAGCCGATCAGTGTGCCCAACGAAATGACGCCCGCGATCACGTTTTGCCCGCCGATCCAGATCACCAGCCCCATGCTGATTCCCATCAACACGTTGGCGTAGGGCAGCCATAGCGAGGCGATCTGGGCCGTTTCTACGTTGGCTTCCAAAAACGCGCTGTTTTGCCGGTCGGCCTTTTTCGCCTCGAACGCTTCGCGGCCAAAGAGTTTGACGACCATGATGCCGACCAGGCTCTCGCGGAGCGTGGCGGTCAACCGGGCGAGTTTTTTCCGCGCTTTGCCCATCACCGGGCGCACGCGCCGGGCATAGATCCACATCGCGTGCGCGATCAAGGGCAGGAAGCAGAGGTACAGAACGCCCAGCCGCCAGTTCCAGGCGACCAGGATCGCCAGGATGCCGATCAGCGTCAGGAAATTGCTCAATACAATGACCGCTGCGCGTCCAAAAAAGTTGCTCAATACGTCCACATCGGCTGTGACCCGCGACATCAAGTCGCCGGTACGCGCGCGGTCGTAAAAGGAAAAAGAGAGCCGGCTGAGGTGCTCAAAGATAGCGTTGCGGATGTCAAAGACGATCTGCTGCCCGGTGTAGGCCATCAAATAGAGCCGCACAAAATCGACGCCGCCCTGAATCAGTGAAAGGGCCAGCAGTCCGGCTGCCGCCCACCAGATGCGCTGTGGGGGGGTGGCGCTTTGTTCGTTCAGGATAAAGCGGTCGATGGCCTGGCGGATGATCCACGGCGGCGCGAGTTCGATCGCCGTCGTGACCAGCAGCGCGACGATGACGCCGATCAAGATGCCGGTGTGTGGTTTCATGTAGCGCAACAGGCGGCGCAAGATGGGCCAGATGGGGCCGGCGGGGCCGGGGCGTTTGCGCTGACCACCTTTTGCACCGGGCATTCGACGCGGCGAGTTTCCTGGGCCGCCGCCACGGCCCGGCCGGCGCGCCTGGTTTTCCGCTTTTGACCGGGCCGGTTGTCTCTGGCCGGCGGCGGCTCGGTTCATTCTGGCGCTGCGTTTTTCTTTTTTTGTGTCGGGCACCGGGGTTCCTCCTCGCCGTCTATTGGGCCTTGGTTCGCCAGCCCAATGCGTCATCTTGTGGGCAGGCCGCGATGCATGCCCCGCAGGCAAAGCAATCGGCGTGGATCGCCTTGCCGGCGTAAAAGTCGGCCATGGCATTGGTGGGGCAGGCTTTGACGCACAGTTGGCATTTTTTACACGCCTGACGGTTGACGCGCGGACGGAACAAGCTTACCTGTTCGACCAGCCAGCCCACCAGCCCAAAGGGGCAAAGAAACTGGCACCAGGGGCGATAGATGAACAGGCTGGCGATGAGGATGGCCGCCGAGAGGAGTGCGATCCCCAGCGTGAATTTGAACGCAAAGATTTGGAACGGATCGACGCCCTTGATCCAGTCCACGCCGGCCACGAGCAGCCCCGCGATCAGGGCCACAAAGGCCGCGATGCGCACGCTGTTGGCGAGCCAAAACGGCGGCTTCCACTTGGGCAGCGGCGCGCGGTGCAGCAGGTCTTGCAGCAGCCCCAACTGGCAGCCCCAGCCGCAGATCGACTTGTTGGAGATGAAAACGGCCAGCAACAAAACAACCAGCATGGCGGCGATGGGGATCATGAATTGGTGTTTGACCAGCATGGCCGTGAGCAGGGTGCGCAGCGAAGCCACCGGATTGGGGTTCAGATCGCCGGTGACGAGTGCGCCAAAGACGAATCCAAAAATCAATACTCCGCCGGCGAGAAAGGCCAGACGAACCCTGGCGGTGGCCTGACGGCGGTACAGGAGGATTGTGGCCGCGACGACGACGACAATCCACAGGACGAATTTGACCAGAACGAGCGGGTTTAGATCAGGCATCGAGTTACCTCCGGGTGACAGAATCTTTGTGGGTTTTGTACAAATCAGGTTGACTTTTTCTTTGTGTTCTCTGCGGTTAGCGAGTTTTTCCGGTAGATGCTGTAGAGGTTATTTCTGCTTCCGCCGCGTCGATGGCGCGTTCCAGCAAGGCCAGCAGCGTGGCGCTCTCTTGCGCCGACAGTCCGCCGAGCAAGCGCCGCATTTTGTCGCGGCGAAAAGCGTGCGCCTGTTGGCACAACGTCTGTCCCTGCGCCGTCAACGAGAGCTGGATGGCGCGTCCGTCGCGCGGGTTGGGTTGCCGTTCGAGCAGCCCGGCGCGCTCTAGCCGGCGCACGCCCACGCTGACGGTGGGCGCGGTCAGGCTCAGACCCACAGCAATGTCCTGGATGCCACACCCCGGTGATTCGGCGATCCAGTCGAGCAGGGTCAATTGCGGCATCGTCACCGCGCTGTTTTCCAACGGGTGTTGGTTGAATGCCAGTTTGCGCAATCGATCGAACAGGTCCACGAGCCGGTCCTCCGGCAGCGGCGTATCGGGCACGACACGTTCTCCCTCTGAAAATACTTGGTTTGGCGAACTAAATATAGCACGGAATCGAGTGTCTGTCAAATGGTTTGGGCGGGGGTGACGTCCGGCCATTCCATCTGCTCCTGCCGGATCGCCAGATCCGGCAGCCGAACAAGATAAATGCGACCAGCCTCGCCTCGCCGTTTTTGGCCTGGATTTGGCAATCCAGGCCGAGCCAACCGTGGCGGCGGAATCCCCATTCCACCGCCCCCTGACCCCAAATTGAGATGCTTCCGGGTGTCCGTAGCATTGCCTTTGTGGGCGGCGCATAGACGGGTGGCTACAAAGCAAATGAAACACACCCGCGGTGGGGATTGTTTGACCGCGCGATCTATGGTAAACTGGTAGAGACACGAGCTGACTGAAACGACGGCACGTTCACCAGAGATCGATGAATGACCAGGAAAGAAGGTAGAATAGAGGCAATGGCCAGACTTGCGCCCTTTCCAGAACATCTTGTCGCCGCTTTGCGC
>CAYZYE010000256.1:0-4789 GCA_964481205.1 uncultured Anaerolineae bacterium
CGGCTCACCCAACGCGGTTTCAACCGCTGGATTGTAGAATTGAACAGCCCTGGCTCTTATTGGCCTTTGAACCACCGTTTTGGCGCCCAGCGAGTCAAGATGCGATTGCCCTGCGCTCCCCCAGTTGACACGAAATAAAAAGTTGTGTATACTGCTTTGAATCCGAGTCGTTAACGTTAACGGTTTGGATCCGTCCGGCTCGGCTTTTGTAAATTTGCTTCCAGTTTTTTATCCAGTTTAGTAGAGAGGAGGGACATCGGAAACCAACGTTTGCCAGGGTACGAGTTTGTTGATTCATCTATTTGTTCTTTATAGGAGGCAAGATGAGTAACGAAAAGCTTTCACGCCGTCAATTTTTGCGAGCCGCTGCAATGACGGCAGCCGGCGCGGCTGTTGTGGCCTGCCAGCCCCAGACTGTGATCGTCAGAGAGACCGTCGAGGTTGAAAAAGAGGTCGAAAAGATCGTCAAAGAGACCGTTGTCGTCGAAAAAGAGGTTGAAAAAGAGGTCACCAAAGTCGTCGAAAAAGTTGTCGAAGTGACCGTGGCTCCCGAAGATGTCAAGGAATCTCCGGACTTGTACGCGCAAGTTGCCCAAGGCAAGCTTGCGCCCGTCGCCGAACGTATGCCCACCGATGTGCGCGTGGTCAATGTGGTCGAAGAGATCGGTCAGTACGGCGGCACCTGGCGTCGCGTGGCCGTTGGCCCCGGCGATGTGGGTTCTTGGCGGCATCGTTTGAGCTATGACTGCCCGCTGCGCTATGAATCTGATGCTGCAACCATCGTCCCACACCTGTTCAAGGGTTTTGAAGTCAGCGATGATGGCTCCGAGTTCACTTTTATGATGCGCAAAGGACTAAAGTGGTCGGACGGCGAGCCTTTTACCGCCGACGATATGGTCTTTTGGTACGAGGATTGGCGCAATGATCCTGAATTGGCCCCCAACGGCGTCCCCGGCTGGATGAAGGTTGAAGGCGAGGGCGGGGTGTTGACCAAGGTCGATGACTATGCGTTCAAGGTCACTTTTGTGACTTCGTATGGTCTGTTCATCCCCCAGTTGGCGTCTACACGCTACGATGATTTCGCCGGCTGTCCCAAGCACTATATGAGCCAGTTCCACCCCAAATACGCCAAGAAAGAAAGCCTGGAAAAAATGGCTGCGGATGAAGGATTTGACGACTGGGTGGGCTTGTTCGGCAACCGTCGCAACTGGCAAAACAGCGTGCCGCGCCCACACATCAAGACCTGGATTCCGGTCAAACTGCCGCCAGATATTCCATGCAGCATGACGCGCAATCCCTACTATTTCCTCGTTGACCCCGAAGGCAACCAGCTGCCGTACATCGATCGCTTGCGCTTTGAAGTGGTCGAGAACAAGGACATCCTCAACCTCAAGGCTGTCGCCGGCGCGGTCGATCACCAGTTCCGTCATCTGAGTTGGGAAAACTATCCGCTGTTCATCGAGAACGCCGAGCAAGGCGATTTCCGCGTGATCAAGTGGACGCTGGCTCAAGGCGCCAATGTCTTGCTGACGCCCAATATGAACTCTGGGGACGCAGGCATAGCCGAGTTGATGCAGAACAAGAAATTCCGTCAGGCGCTGTCGGTAGCCATCGACCGCGAAGAGATGAATGAAGTGATCTTTATGGGACTGGGCACGCCGCGTCAGGCTTCAGTAGTGCCTTCGTTCCCGGCCTTCAAGCCGGAACATGCGACCGCCTATGCGAAATACGATCCCGATCAGGCCAACGCCTGGCTGGACGAGATCGGCCTCACCGAGCGCGATGATGATGGTTTCCGCAAGCGGCTGGATGGCGAGAAATTGACGATCAATGTCGAGTACGCGCCCGTCTTTGGGCCGTGGGGCGATGTGGTCGAAATGGCCGCCAAGTACTGGGCCGAAGTCGGCATCCGCGCCTTCCCCAAGGAAGAATCCCGCACGTTGTTTTCAGAGCGCGGCAATGAAGGTACGGTACAAGACATGTCGGTATGGATGATGGACCGCTGTGCGCATTTCTGGCTACAGCCGATCTTTCAGTATCCAATCCGCGGCGGCACGCCGGCCAGCTCTGGCGCGCTGTACTATGATTGGTACACCAGCGGTGGCGATAATGGCGAAGAGCC
Source organism: uncultured Anaerolineae bacterium (assembly GCA_964481205.1). GTDB lineage: Bacteria > Chloroflexota > Anaerolineae > JAFGEY01 > JAFGEY01 > CAYRXM01. Next base: position 2,123 of record CAYZYE010000256.1, read on the forward strand.
GCCCGCCGAGGTCAAAAAGGCTTACGAACTGGCTGAGGCGATGAAGGTAGCCAAGAGCAATGAAGAACTGGTCGAGGTTGCGACCAAGCTTTTGGACCTCAACGCCGAAGAGGTATGGTATATCGGCACCGTCGGCTTGCTGCCGCATGTGGGTGTGGTCAAGACCAACTTTCGCAATGTGCCCGAGACCACAGATGTGATCTCGGACTGGTTGTGTCAGACTCCAGGCAACACCACCATCGAGCAGTATTTCTTCAAGGGCTAGTCTATACTTGTAGCGGCGAACCTGGCATTCGACGGTTCGCCGCTACCTTGCCAAAGGTGTGGAATCTGGGCACCCATTGTGGCGGGTGGTTTCAACGCTTTCGCCAAGTTCAGGTTTGATCGGGAAACGATCCTCCAAAATCAAGGAGATCAAATATGATTTCGTATATCATTCGGCGCGTCTTGCTGACCATTCCCACGATCATGGTCATCTCGTTGATCTCGTTCGTCATCATCCAGTTGCCGCCGGGCAGCTGGTTGGACACGCATATTGCCAGTTTGATGGAACAAGGAGAAGACCTGGATGAGGCCGAGATCGCGGCGATCAAGGCGATGTATGGCCTGGACAAGCCGATGCCGATGCAGTATCTGCGCTGGGTGTGGAACAGCCTGCACGGCAATTTTGGCATCTCTTACGAGTGGGGCGAACCGGTGGGTAATTTGATCTGGGAACGATTGTTGTTGACGGTGACGATCTCGTTTACGACCATGATTTTTATCTGGGTCGTGTCTTTTCCCGTTGCCATTTACTCGGCCACGCACCAATACTCGGTGCTGGATTACCTGTTCTCTTTTCTGGGCTTTGTGGGGATGGGCGTTCCCAGTTTTTTGATCGCTTTGGTCGCTTTGTGGATTGGTTTTCGCTATTTCGGCGTGGATTTGGCCGGGTTGTTTTCCGACCAGTATATGGAAGCGCCATGGAGTTGGGGCAAGGTGCTCGATATGTTCAAACATATCTGGCTGCCCTTGCTGGTGTTGGGCATCGGCGGAACGGCCGGGCTGATCCGCCGCACTCGCGCCAATTTGCTGGACGAAATCCGCAAACCTTATGTGACCACGGCCCGCGCCAAGGGGCTTTCGGAGCGCAAGTTGCTGTTCAAATACCCGGTGCGCGTGGCCTTGCGTCCGTTTATCGCGACGGTGGGGTATCAGTTGCCGCGTCTGGTTTCGGCGGGAGGGATTGTGGCCGTGGTTCTGAGTTTGCCCACTTCGGGGCCGTTGCTGCTGCGCGCGCTGATGACTCAGGACATGTTTCTGGCCGGCACGTTTGTCATGATGCTGAGTATTCTCACCGTGATCGGCACAATGTTTTCCGACATTTTGCTGGTCTTTGTCGATCCACGCATTCGCTATGAAGGTTAATCCAGTTTGTCGCCGGGTTTGTTTTGAAGGAGCACAGTTTCGATGACCGCAACGACCTCCCAGCTACAGCAAAAAGTCAAGTTGAGTGAAAGTGAAAAAAAGTTCGTTGCCTCGCAGTGGCAACTGATGTGGTGGAAGTTTCGCAAACACAAACCGGCCATTCTCGGCGGGATCATTATCATTTTGTTTTACGTGCTGGCCGTTTTGTGCGAAGGCATCGCCGTGTACAATCCAACGACGTACAGTCGCAAGTACACTTTTGCGCCGCCACAAGCCATTCGTTTTGTCGATCAGGGCCGGTTCCAACTTTGCCCCTTTGTGTACGGCCTGGACGGCAAGCGCAATCCCGAGTCGATGCGTATGGAATTTACGGTCAACACGGAGCGAAAATACCCGCTCAGGCTGTTTGTCCATGGCGACGAGTACAAGTTGTGGGGATTGTTCCCCAACGACATTCACCTGTTGGGGATTCAAGATACAGATGGCAAGGGCACATTGTTTTTGTTTGGCACCGACCGCATGGGGCGCGACGTGCTCTCGCGCATTGCCTATGGTTCGCGCGTCTCGATGTCCATCGGTTTGGCCGGAGTGTTGTTGAGCTATGTTTTGGGCATTTTAATCGGCGGCTTTTCGGGGTATTATGGCGGTATTATAGACCTGATTGTGCAGCGCGTGATCGAATTTCTCCGTTCGATGCCCAGCATCCCGCTGTGGATGTCGCTCAGCGCCGCCGTGCCCGACGATTGGCCCCCGCTCAAGATTTATTTTGGGATCACATTGATCCTTTCACTGATCGGTTGGACAGGACTGGCGCGCGTGGTGCGCAGCCAATTTTTATCTCTGCGCGAAGAAGATTTTGTCATGGCCGCCAAGTTGTCTGGCAACAGCGAATTCCGAATCATCGTTCGTCATCTGGTTCCTGCGTTTCTCAGCTACATCATTGCCTCGATCTCGATCGCCGTGCCGGGCATGATCTTGAGTGAGACCAGTCTCAGTTTTCTGGGATTGGGCATTCGCCCGCCGGCGATCAGTTGGGGTGTACTGTTGCAAGAGTCGCAGAATTTGCGCGCCGTGGCAACCGCCCCCTGGGTCATGATTCCCGGTTTGTTTGTTGTGATTGTGGTTCTCTCGTTCAATTTCTTGGGTGACGGCCTGCGCGACGCCGCAGACCCGTATGCGCGCTAGTTTGAGACAGGAGAAAATATTATGAGTGAAAACGGACACGAGCCATTGATCGAGGTTCGAGACATCAAGGTGTAT